>NZ_JBVHHE010000042.1:0-46440 GCF_055561235.1 Kitasatospora sp. NPDC022856
TGCAGGTGTCGGTGCCGATGACGCCCTTGGGCACGGCGGAGGCCGGGGTGCGGGCGCCGGTGCCGGGCGACGCGGGCCCGGCGGGAGGGGTGGGTTCGGCACCGGGGTCCGCCGGTGTCATGGTGACGTACTCGCCGGTGTCGTCGCTGAGCAGGTCGGACCCGCCCGACGCGGTCGCCTCGTAGTGGCCGGGGGTGACCGCCCCGGTGGCACCGATGCGGATCTGGAGCGTGATCTTCTCGCCCTCGGCGAGCTGGTAGGTGCCGGTGTCGGTGGTGCGGGCCCAGATGGCACCGGCCGCCACCGACCGGCCCCGCCCGCCGCACCGGCCAGCCGCACTGCCCGCCGCACCGGCCTGCCCGGTCACCGCCGACCCGCCCGGCCCGGCCGCCCGCACCCACCGGAACGCCGAGCTGCCCGGCCGCGGCGCGAGCACCGGGCTACGCCCCTGGGGGCCGGGGGGACAGCCCGGGGGTTGGGCGAAGGGCCGCAGTGGCCCGGAGCGAGACCCTGATGGAGCCGCCACTAGACTCCGGCGCCATGACAGCCGTCACTCCCGTATCGCCCATCCCGGTCGTGCCCGCTGGCCTGACCGACCGAGCCAGAAGGTTCGTCGAGGTGGACGGCATTCGTGTTCCTCGGCAGGGCCTCGGGCAGTACCGAGAGAGGTGGATCGAGCACGGGGTCCCAGCTGCGGAGATCGACCGGGCCGCGGCCTTCCAGGACCGTTGGGGCGGTCTTGCGCTGCCGCCTGCCCCGTTCTACGAGGGCGGTCCACGCATCCTGAGCGCCGACTGTCCCGAGCGCTCGGCCGCTGAGGGCTGGTTGTTTCCGGCGGGAAGCTGTCGGGTGTCAATGGCCTACGGCTTCATGATTGACTCCGGCGGCGCATTCGGGATCGATGCTTACCGCTGGACACCGCTGCATGCCAGCACAGACGGATGGGTGGAGTCCTTGGCGCTCGCCGCGCATGCCGGTCGCTGGGCCAAAACCGTGACAAGGATCAAGGGGAAGGCCGTCGAGTCATTGAACCTCGTCGGCTTCGAGCCGGTGCCGGAAGTACAGGGCGTGACGGACACGTGGTGGCGGGGCAAGGACTCGCTCATCGCCCTCTACCGAGGCGAAGCGGTCGGCCTGGACGCTCCACAATGCCTTGAAGCCCACGTGTACGGCGGTCTCGACGAGTGGGGGCTCCACGGCGGCTGATCACCGACGCCGCCGAATCTCAGCACCTACTCGGCCTGGAGGCCCGCCCCATCGCGCTCAGTCACATCGAGCTGAGCGGGCCAGAGCGACCAGGCACGCGCAGCGGGCAGGTGGGGCGGGGTGGCTGGCGGGCTCTGGGAGGATCAGCGGGCGGTGCGCGCCGCACACCATTGCCCGTGGCACGTACCGTCTTCACCCCGCCGGCCTTCTCGGCGCGCGAGGTGGGCCTGGCGGACGGTGCGGGCCGCCGGCTCCGGGATCTCGCAGCACAGCGGCTCCTCCGGTACCGGTCGGTGGGTCAGGTGGTCCGCAGGTCCGGGGCGGCCCGGAGCAGGGAGAGGGCGTGCTGCGGGTCCTGGGAGAGCCAGGGTTCGCCGTCGGCGGCGTCGACGACCTGGCGCCCGTCGACGAACGTCCCCCTGCCGCAGCCGTCGCCGGCCGCAGCGATGCAGGCCGCCAGGCGGCGGTCCGGGCGCCGCACCGCGAACAGGCCCGGATCGGCGTCCCGGCCCTCCAGCACCAGGTCGCTGTCGGGCACGGTCCACGTGTTAGGGAGGCGCCCAGGCCCCGGGCGAGCGGCGAGGTGGAGGTGCGCTGCTCGGCGAGCGCCAGGCGCAGCTGCTCGGGGAACCGCGCTGCTCGTTCGGGCCGACAGCGGCCAGGTGGACAGCACGCAGACCCCCTTCGGCCAGCGGGTGGGCGAGAGCCTGCGTCGACGACGTACCGCGGCCGATCAGCCGCTCACCTCCTCCCTGCCGCGGCGGGGAGGGGGCTGGGACAGGGGATCGGGCGGCAGGCCGGCGCGCGTGCGGGCGGCCTGCTCACGCAGGTGAGCGCAGGCCTCGGCGGTCTGTCTGCGCAGCAGTTCGGCCGCCAGCTCCGTCGAGGTGGCCAATTCCGAACCCGCGTCCGATTGGTCCCATGTATGGGCTGTTTCATGCCTCCACGCTTACCCCACCCCGGCGCCGAACCACCACCCCGCTACCGGACCCGCCACGCGGCCGTTCGACGCCGCCGTGCGGCCGGGCGAACCCACGGCACACGGCACAGAACCTCGCCCGGGTCGGCGCAGCTGCGGGTCGGCGGCGAGGGCGCCGGCCCCCGCAGGCGGATGCGGCGAGAAAGGCCATGGCGGCGACCAGGAGAACGATGCCGAGGGCGACCAGCGGGAGCAGCCCCCGCAGGACGTGCACCAGGACCAGGCCGATCGCCGCGGTGTCGACCTGGAGGAGAAGGACTCCCCCGCGCCGTTCCGGCGGGGCCGGCGTCCGCACGGGCAGATGGGTGCGCCCGCGCGGCGGCGCGCCTCCTTTCGGCGTGCACGCGCCCCGGCCCGGGCACCAGGGAGCGCGCACCCGCTGCAGCCCTCGCAGCAGCCGGCACTCCCGCAGGTCCGCGGTCGCCGGGCGACTCCAGTCCTGCGCCTGCCGCGCCAGGGCCTGGACGCCCTCCCGCGACCCGGCCCTGCGGCGCCTGCCGGACGTCCAGCACGTCCGCACTCACCGGCGCCCGGTGCCCGGGCCGCCAGCGCCGTCCCCGGCGGGCAGGTCACCGGCCGGCACACCGCCCGGTGCCGCCGCGTCCGCACACGCCCCCGAACCTGTCCGCCGTCCCCGGCACGCAGCACCGCCCCGATCCGCGCGATGACAACCGTGTCATCGCCCGAATCCGTCGATCTTCTTGTCGTATGCCGCCCAACGAGGAAAGACGGCGCGACGGCGGTCAGTACGGCCAGGTAGGCGGTCATCAGCCCGTCGGCGATCCCGAGGTCGATACCCGCGGCCGTGGCCGGCGTCGCCCACCCCGAAAGTCCCGGAATCCCCGTGCGGCGGGCCTGCTTCGGAAGCGCCGGCGGCGGCAGCACCGCCGGGCCTCCCTCCCACCACGGGCGGGGGCTCTGGCTGAGGTGCGAACGGGTCACGGCACTGCCCTCCAAGATCTCTCGGAGGGACCAACGACCCCGGGCCCGGACGAAAAACGGCGCCCGCACGGACGGTCCGGGCGCGGCGCGGCGCGGCGCAGGCCGGACCGGCCGGTGCCCCGCAGCGCGAGGCGGGCACAGGACCCGGGGCAGGTACGGCCCCCGGGCGGTCAGTGGGTCTCGCGGCGCTGCTTCATCTCGGCCTCGGCGATATGGTCCCGCCCGCCGGCCAGAGCCTGGCGCACCGAGCGCTCCGCCTCGGTGAAGCGGCGGTGGTAGCCGTCGTCGTAGGCCTCCACGACCTGGAAGGTCCACATCCCCGGCAGCACGTCGGCGCCCTGCACCTCACGCTCCACCAGGTCGGCCTGCTCGGCGTGGCCGGCCGCCCGCAGCGCCCGGACCGCCTCACCCACCATCCTGTCCGCGCCGCCGGTCAGCTGGTGGAAGTCGTACAGTCGGCCCCGCGCCCGCTGCGTCGTCTCCAACGCCTGCGACAGCAGCCCCAGCGCCTCCACCGTCGCATCATCCATCCCGGCCGGACGGGCGTGCCGCCGGTCGTTCTCGTCGTCGGTCACCGTGGCCGGTCCTTCCGCGCCGCTCGATTCGCCATCCACCGACGTGTTCCCCCCACGGCCACCGCCCACCGACCCGGACCCGCACACTGGCCCGTTCGGACGTGCGAGATGGAGGAGGACCGCCAGGCGCAGGCTCCACGGCGTGTAGAGGACCCAGGCCGGGGGACCACGGACAGTCCGGCCCAGCCGAGCGGCAGGCCCACAGCCAGATGCGGCGCGTAGCCCGTGGCACCCCGGGCACGGCTGGCGGCCTCCTAGCGCTGGAACCCAATCGGCTGGTGCCGGTCAGCCCTTCTCAGGCGCACCCAGGGTCCAGCCGCTGACCGCAGCAACCGGGCCGCGCCAGGTCGGCAGGGCGTGGGCGGTACGGCCGTCCCGGTAGGTGACGTCACGCAGGTGGAGGAAACGGGGGGGCCGGCGGCAGGCGTCGGCCTCTGTCCCCGTTCTCCTCGATCCGGTCGCGGGTCGCTCCGACGGCTCGGCGCAGGTCGTAGTCGTCCAGCTCGCGGGTGAACTTCTCCTCCCAGACCGCAGCCGGGACGATAGTGCCCGTGACAAGACCGCCAGGCACGACCAGGGTGACCACGACCTCGGAGTCGATGTGCTCGCCCGCGGCGCCCAGGCGGAGCAGCTCCAGGTACGGGTCGTGGTGGGAGTCCTGGCCGAACAGGACTTTCAGGACCTGCTGAGCCGCTTCCTACGCCCCCACCGGGTCCTCCTTGTACTGCCCACCACGCCGTGCTCGGCATCGCCCGCCTGCACACCCTCAACCAGACCGCGTAGTCGAGCCGCCGCCCCGACACCCGGCTCGCCCCAGCATGCCGGAGATCAATGACGGGACGCCCCTGGGCTGCCGGGGCCCCGAGAAGGCTTTGGAGGCCGTCACCCTGGGGGTGGCGGCCTCCGGCCGTTGCTGACTTCAGACCGCGTTTGAGATCTCAATCCGGGCGGTGTGCACCTGCGCTGGCCTGGATCGGAACCCTGTTGCACTCTGGTGAATGATGAGGGGCATGGTCACAAGGGAGCGCGCCGTCGAGCTGGTCGAAGCTCTGCTGTCGAGGGCGTGGCACGGGGAAGCCGACGTCGCTGTCGACAGCGTGACGGAGCATCCGTTCGGCTGGCTGGTCAGCTGGCAGTCGCTGGAGTACATCCGCACACGAGACCGCCGGAAGATGCTGATCGGGGGCGGTCCGTATCTGGTGGACCGGGAGGACGGAAGCATCCACCACATCCCTGTCCTCACGCTGGTTGACGGCTGGGAGAAGCACTACCTCTGGAGGATCAAAGGCATCAGGCCACCGGATCGGCCGGACCCCTTGGCTCCGGCCGTCCGTGCGGTCCTGGAGGCCGACGGGATCCTGGCCGCGATACGTCACCTGCGTAAGGACGCCCCAGTCCTTGGGATACAGCAGGCGAAGGCCTACGCCGAAGCGATGCTCGATGGCGGGGATCCCCCGAGGGAACTGGTCGACCTGACCTGGGACCCCAGGCCGTACGGGCCGATGCCGATCGAAACGCTGACCGGGCCGGCTCAGTAGCGGCCCAAGGGCTGTCCCGTAAAGATCTCCCGGGGACGGCGGTGCGCTACCCCATGACCGCGCGAGCCGCGTCCAGAAACGCCAGCCGGTTGTCCTCCAGGTAGTCCCGCACGCTTTCACCGTCGGGCAAGCCTTCCCATACCGTCCGGTTGAGGTCGAGGAAGTACGCGCGGGCCGCGTCGTGCACCGGCAGAGGGAACTGGATGCGGATGAGCCGCTCCGCAACCCACAGCCTGTTCATGACGTCCCGGGTCGTGAGGAACCAGACGTCGGTGTCCTCCCACTCGGAGGGCCGACTGAAGGCGGAACGTTCGGCCTCGGCCCCCACCTCGACGAACCGCTCCAGCAGCGCCAGCCGTTCCCCGCGCCGGGCCTCCGACAAGGCGAGCAGCTGCCGTTGCTGTTCAGCGCGTTCCGCCGAGAGTTGAGTTCTGTGCTGGACGAGGTAGGACAACGAGCCGCCGAGGACAACGCCGCCCAGCGATATGAGTGACACCCAGACCTGACCTGACATGCCGGTCATCGTGCCATGCCGTCGATCTTTGAGACGATCTCACTGTGGCTGGTGTGATCACGGCGTCCGAGCCGTCCTGGATAGTCCCGTTCACCGGGCTGAGCCCGCGGCAGCTCGGAAATCTGGTGGCACTTCTGCGGCGCGAGGGTGCAGACGCGGTCCGCAAGGGACGGCCGTGGGGCCTGCCGTTGGAGGACCGGGCACTGCTGGTCGCCGCATACCGGCGCACGAACCTGACCATGCGCCAGCTCGCCCCGCTGTTCGGGGTGTCCAAGTCGGCGGCGGACCGGGTCATCGACCACCTCGGGCCGATGCTTGCTCTCCAGCCCCGCAAGCGGTTCGCCAAGGGCACCGTGCTCATCGTGGACGGCACCCTGGTCCCCACCCGCGACCACACCATCGCCGAGCAGTCCAAGAACTACCGGTACTCCACCAACCACCAGGTTGTCATCGACGCAGACACACGCCCTGGTCGTCGTCCTGGGCCGGCCGCTCGCCGGAAAACGCAAGGCATGGGAGGAGTCCGGCGCCAAGGCTGCCGTCGGCAAGACACTAACGATCGCCGACGGCGGCTACCCGGGCACCGGGCTCGTCATGCCCCACCGCCGACGCAAGGGCGAAGACCTGCCCGACTGGAACCAGGAGCACAACAAATCTCACAAGCAGGTCCGTGCCCGCGGGGAGCACGTCTTCGCCCGCATGAAGACATGGAAGATCCTCCGCGACTGCCGTCTCAAGGGCGACGGCGTCCACCATCCCATGCTCGGCATCGCCCGGATTCACAATCTCGCCCTCGCCGGATAACCGAGGGGGCCGCGCGGCAGCCGCCATGTCCGAGGCCACCCGAGACCCTTTACGGACAGCCCTTAGTTTGACCAGTCTCACCGAACCTTGACCGCGCCACCCCTGGCTAGAACGGGGGCTCCACGTTGAACCCGCCCGTAGCGGACCAGGGACCGTCCTGCTCTCGCCGCTCCGCCGCCTCCCGCTCCCGCCGTTCGGCGGCGGCGCGGCTCTCGGCGATCGTGGGGATGGAGTCGAGAGCCTCGGCCGGGCGGCCGTGCCTGATGAGCATGTCGGGCAAATCGTGGTGAACCAGGTAGTGGGTGGAGGAGCGGAGCAGTGCGAGGGCCTCCTCCAGCCGGCCGTCCAACTCCAGCAGCCCTGCGAGCGCGGTGCCCCACTCGCCCGGCTCTTGCTCGGTGAGGGCGGTGGCCTCCGCGATGCCCTCCTTGTAGCGGCCGGCCTCGCCCAGTAGCCAGAGCCTCAGGGAGCGGACCTGGTCCGGGTGCTCCTTGACGTATTCATCGGTGCGGGCGTCCAGGAGTTCGAGTGCCCGACCGGGTCGGCCGTCTTGGACGAGCAGTTCCAGCGCCCATTGAAGGAAGTTCCAGCAGTCGTAGTACTCGTAGGTGGGCCGGCCGGTCTCGACGGCCTCGTCGACCCTCCCCTGGCGAACGAGCAGGCGCATCAGCGCCGCCCGGTCCTTCGGATGGTCGTGGGCCTCGATCCCGTCGCGTAGTACGGCCTCCGCCTCGTCCGCCCGCCCCGCGTCCTCCAGCGCCTTCGCGAACACGTCGAGGGCTGAGCGGTGGTCCTCCGCTGCGAGGACACCCAGCTCGTCGATCAGGCCCTGCCGGGCGAGGAGTTCCGCGTAGCACTCCGCGAAGTTGACGGGGTGCCGTCGGCCCGAGGCCCGTTCGGCGCGCAGGACCTCGACTAGCGCCGCCCGGCGGCCTTGGAGGTCATGTGCAAGGTGCCGCCGACCGCGTCCCAGGAGTGCTTCTGGTGACGTGCCTGGCGGACCGCGAACGCCTTGAGGTCCTCCAGATCCTGCTCGATCAGCGTGATCTGCTCCAGGACCCGCAGTGGCTGCCGCATCCGGGCCAGCCGGTCCATCTCGGCGCCTCGTTCGGCGATCGAGCGGGCGACAGCCACCGCCGCCGCGTCACGGGTCACCACCAGCTTGCTCGCCAGCTTCTTGTTCCGGCGGCTGGTGGTGCCCTGGCGGCGGCATTCCTCGGTGCAGTACTTCGGAGGACGGCCGCGCTTGGTGGTGCGCTGGAACGGCGTCTTGCACCGCTGGCAGATCAGGTTCATCGTCATCGGATGGGTCTCCTCGCCCGAGCCACTCCCTCGGATGGGGAGGGTGTGCGGGCATCGGTGGGTCGTAAAGGCCCCCGCTGATGGTGCGAGGGAAACACTCCGCCGGCTCCGGCCGACACGGAGGCAGGGGCCGCCGCACCAGGGGAAGCCCGGTACGGCGACCCGACCGTTCACAGGCGGGCGCTGGTGCCAAGCCGCAGGTAGGAGCCGCTCAGCCAGGGCAGAAGGCCGAGCAGGGCCAGGGCCGGGGGCACCCCGTCGAGCGTGGGCGCGAACAGCAAGGGTGCGCCGAGGGCCGCGTTGGCGCCGGTGAGCCGGACGTTCACCACCAGGTCAACGGTCAAGTGCCGGCCTCTGGTTTGGAGACCCGCCGACCGCGGGATGTTACGGTCGGACCCGCCGTCCGGTAGCGCCTTGATGCTGCCGGACTTGCTGCGGAGTGGGGACATGTGTCCTCCTCGAACGACGTAGCGATGGGTAGCGGCGCCCCGGCTGCATGTTTTCGAGGACCGGCTGCCGGGGCCCGCAAACCGCGAGAGTAGCGGGCAGGACACGCACCGTGGTAGCCGCGCTGGTCATTAATCCCGTTCGCCGTCATATCGGTTAAGCGGAGCCCGAATCTGACTGAATGAACGAAAAGGATCAGTCATCAGCGGTAGATAGCAGCGGCGCAGGACACGGATCTGATCACCCCTCACGCCTACGCGGACTTTGCTTGCCTTCGCCCGCTTTTAGCCCGCTCTGTCATCCACCCCCGGGCCGGCTTCGCCAGCTGAGCCACGCCACCACCTCGAGACCGCCCACGGCGGCTCGGCCCTCGAACATCGCGCGCCCGGCCACCGCACACCCAGCCCTGCGACCCGCGACCAGCGCCCGGCGCCTGCCGCGCTGACCGCCCACCCTCAAGGGGCGTGTAGCGAGCAGCCTCCGCCGGCTACGCCATCGCGACGGCCGCGGTGCCCTCAGGCCGCCCGACGCCGAAGGCGCTCTCCTCAACCGCGCGGACGGCACCGGCCCGGTCCGGCAGCCACAGCTCCGCACCCCGCGACCGCGCCGCCGAGCCTCGCCCCGACACCGTTACCCGCGCTCGCCGGCCCGTCAGCTGCCCGTGCCCCTCCCCCAGCCCGGACCACCGCCGGGAGCTCACATCCAGGCGCAGCTGCGCGCCCGGCCAGGGGCCGGGGGTGAGCAGCACAGTTCCGGTGCGGCGCAGCTGCGCGGCGAGGCGTTCCAGGGCGCGGGGCGCCAGGCCGGTGGGGGCCACGGCGAGGACGACGGGGCAGGCGGCGGCGAGCGCGGTGACCACCTCGGCGTAATGGTCGCCGGGGAAGTCGGCGACCAGGAGGCGCTTCAGGTCGAGGCCGTAGCCGGCGGCCGCGGCGAGGCCGAGGTCGGGCAGGCCGACGGCGGCGGTCCAGGCGTAGCGGTCGGTGGTGGCGGGGCCGGCGGCGAGAGCCAGGAGCAGGCTCATGTCGGTGGCCTCGGTGACGGTGCCCTTGGCCAGGCCGCCGTGCGGCAGCAGGCGGCGCAGTGGTTCGAGGACGGGCAGGACGGTGGCCTGGGCCTGGCGGGCGCGGGTCTCGGGGGAGGTGGCGTCGAGGAGGTCGGCGAGCCGTTCACGTCGGTCCGCGGCGAGCTCCGGAAGAGGGGCGGCGGCCAGGCTCACGCGCACTCCCCCGGGGTGATCGGGGTGGCCGGGGTGAACGGGGCCGCCGCTCCGGCGGGCGCGGACGCGACGTCGGTGTCGGCTTGGGCGGGCTGGTCGTCCTGGGCGAGGGGGCGTAGGGCGGTGCCGTCGGCGATGACCCAGGCGGCCTGTTTGTCCTCCCCCCAGCGGGCGTGGGCGATCCAGGGCATCTGGGGAGCGGGGCGGCGGCGGGCGGTGACCAGGACGGAGCGCCACGTGTTGTCGGCGCGGAGCCAGGCCAGGCGCCAGCAGCGTTCCGAGGGGTGAGTGCCAGCTGGGCCGGTGAGCTCGCCCGGCACGCGCACCGCGTCGCGCCAGGTGCCGAAACAGGGGGCGGTGGTGGGGGCTGGGTCGGTGGGTTCGGGCAGCGGGCGGATCCGGTCCCGGTCGAAGAGGAACCAGCCCCAGGCCTCCTCGCCGGGGCCGGTGCCTTCCGGGCCCCAGGTGACGTGGACGACCCACACCGCGCTGCCGGGCGGGCGGCGCCACACGGTGAGCATCCCCGGCCGCCAGCGCCCGCCCAGGCGGATCTCCACCAGGCGCCAGCGCCGCTCGTCCCGGTAGAAGCCCGGCAGGGACATCAGCTCGCGCGGTGCCCGTTCGGCGTCACCCGGCCGCTCGGGCGAGCGGACGGGGCGGGAGAACGGCACAGCGGAAGTCATAGAACTATTGTTCGATAAGCTGCCGGAGTGATCAAACGTCAGCTACACCGGCGCCCGGCACCCCCCGGCGGCCGCGGTCGGTAGCGTGACGCCACCCCCACCGAAGGACACCCCCATGCGCCCTGCCCGCGTCCAGCAGCTCCTCCTCGACGCCGCGGCCGCCCTGCCCGGCGCAGCCGCGAAGACCTTCGCCGACGCCGGCCACACCCGCCACCCTTTCGGCGTCGTCATCGAAGCTGGCGGCCGCACCTCCCGCTGGCAGGTCGCCCTCATGAGCGCCCCGGGCGAGACCTGGGGCCCCGAGAGCGACGAGCGGGCACCGGTCCTGGGCGAGAAGCCGCCGGCCATGGAGATTCCGGCGCTGACGAACGACGTCGCCACCGTGGAGCGGGCCCTCGTCGCGCAGTTGCTCGCCCAGGACCCGGGCGAGATCGCCTCCGTGGACCTCTACTCCGCCCGGCCCACCCCGCCCGCCGTCGGACACGGAGCCACCATCGACTTCCACGACGGCTCCCGCGCGTTCATCAACCACGTCCGCTGAAGCTCGCCGCGGCGGGACAGGTCCGCCGAGCGGCAGGACTGCCGAGGCCGGCCCGCCAGGGGCGGTCCCGGTGGAACAGATGAGACGACCGGCCCCTGGCCGACCCGCTTGCCGGTCAGTCGGCGAGGGCGGCCGGGGGCACGTCCTGGTCGACGGGGAGGACCTTGTCGGCGCCGGTGATCTCCAGCATGCGAGCCACCGTGTGGGAGGGACGGGCCAGATGGACCACGGTGCCCTGCTGGGAGGCCTCGATGCGAGCGCGCAGCAGGACGTTGAGGCCGCTGGAGTCAATGAACGTCACAGCGCCCAGGTCGACCAGCACCATCGACGGCACCGGCCGCGCCGCGAGGGCGCGGTGCAGGGCCCTGGTCAGCACGGGAGTCTCATCGAAGTCCAGCTCGCCGCAGCACTCCAGGACCGGCCCGGCGGCACTGTCGCGGGCGGTGACGGTGAAGGCGTCCTCGTACTCGAACATGGCGACGGTGCGGCTCCCTCCGACTCCCCTACGGTTGGCATGACCACCTTATGACCGGCCGGAGCCGCACGCACCGGAGTACCGGAGCATTCGCCGGGCCGACTCCCCGGGCGGCCTGAGGCGGCCACGCCCGGCCGTGAGGCTTCGTCCCAGGTCGGTATCCGCCCTTTGAAGCGGGCCCGTGTCAGCCTCGGGGGCTTCCCCTCAGCCGAGCTCCCCCGGGCCGGGCCGGTCATCGGGGAGCCCGACCGGGCGGGTGGCCGCCTCGCACCCGGCGTGGACCCACGCGCTCTCCCGCGGCTCCACGTCCGGCCGCTCGGGTGCCGGCGCGTCGAGCCGCCGCACCAGGTACGCCTCCCCCCCACGGCCACCACGAGCAGGCGCCGACCCGGCCAGGCGATCTCCTCGACTACGTCCTCGGCCCGGTAACGGGGGCTGGCAGCGCTCACCCCTCCATACTCCCGCGCGCACCGCCGCGCTGCGCCGCCGGCGCTGCCGTGACGCCAGACGGGCCCGCTCCGCGTGCGCGCCGGCGAGGCGGCGGCGACGCTGGCTGGACCCGCGCCCACCAGCGCGCGGCGAGTGCCGACGACGCGAGCAGGAGGCCGCCGTGGCTCGACCCGTGTGGACCGGAGTGCTGACCTTCGGCCTGGTCACCGTGCCCGTCTCCCTGTACACCGCGACGCAGTCCCACGACGTGCGCTTCCACCAGCTGCAACGCGGCACCTCCGACCGGGTGCGCAACAAGCGGGTCAACGAACTCACCGGCCAGGAGGTCGGGTACGAGGAGATCGTCAAGGGCTACGAGGTCACCGCGGGCGAGTACGTCGTCGTCGAACCGGAGGAGCTGGAGCAGATCTCCCCCGGCCGCTCGCGCACCATCGACATCGCCGGCTTCGTCGACCTCGCCGACGTCGACCCGATCTTCTTCGACAAGACCTACTACCTCGGCCCCAAGGGCAAGGAGTACCAGAAGGTCTACGCCCTCCTCGTCGAAGCCCTCGACCACGCGGGCAAGGCCGGCCTGGCGATGTTCGCGATGCGCGGCAAGGAGTACCTCACCGCCATCCGCTCCCACGGCGGCCTGCTGGAACTGCACACCATGCACTTCGCCGACGAGGTCCGCGACCCCCGCACCGAGATCGACAACCTCCCCGAGAAGACCGACCTGTCCACCCAGGAGATCAAGACCGCCGAACAGCTCATCGGCATGCTCGCCCTCGACTGGAAGCCCGACGAGTGGCACGACACCTACGAGGACCAGGTCAAGACCCTCATCCAGGACAAGCTCGCCGGGCGCGAGATCGCCGTCTCCACCGGCCCCGCCCCCGAGGCCACCAACGTCATCGACCTCATGGACGCCCTACGCCAAAGCCTCGACACCGCCCGCCAGGACAAACCCACCACCCCCGCCACGGAGACCCCCACCCGGACGACGGCCACCAGCACCCCCAAGCGCGCCGGCGGAAAGAAGAGCACCTCCGCCAAGACCCCCACCGGCAAGACCACCCCGCACAAGACCGCCACGGGCAAGACCACCGCTGGCAAGACGGCCGCGAAGCGCGCCAGCACCACCGGCAAACAGCAGCTCTCCCAGCTCACCAAGGCCGAGCTCTACAAACGCGCCACCGACCTCGACATCCCCCACCGCTCCACCATGACCCGCACCGACCTCCAACACGCCCTCGAGCGCGCCCCCACTGGCAAACGGCGGCACCTGCGAAGCGCGTAGCAGCGTAGACCCCGGCCGGAGTCGTTCTCGGCCCGGCACGGCTGCCAACCGTTCGGGGCCAGTGGCCAGCGGACGCTGTGGGAGGACAGGCAAAGAGTTCGGCATTGGTTCCGGCGCCGCGAGGCGCTCTCGCGGCGCCGGGCTGGGCTGGGTGGGACGAAGGTCAGATCGGTTGGATGGGATCGTCCAGCCATGCCTACCCGCCGTCCAAGGTGACGGTGAGTCCGAGCCGGTCGACGCCGGGGCCGCCCGCGTCCTACGCCCGGCGGATCGCGCCGGAGGAGAACCACTGCACCAGCGTGGCCGCCAGGTGGACCGCGGCCACCGCCTGTGCCTCGGTCTCCTTGCGGGTCGGGTCCTGCTTGCCGTGCCGGCTCCTCTGGCCGTCCCACAGATGCTTCATCATCCGGCGGACCATCTCGACGCCGTCCTGCGGATCGGCGCCCTCGATCTCGAAGACCAGCGCGCCAGCGAGCTTGGGCATCTCTCCCAGCATCGTGCCCAGCGTCGCCCGACGGTGGTTGGGCTGCAGGGTGGCGTGGGCCGCGCACTCCACCGCCTTGATCGCCTCGCTGAACGCCTTCACCGGATCCGGGACGAACGCATACGCCCGCTCGACCGCCTCCCGCAGGTGCTCCGCCGCCGACCCGCGCTCCGGCTGCTCCCCGCTCTCCACCGCGGCCTGCAGCACCCGCGCGAGCGCCGGATCGACCCGGGCCACCAGGGCGCGGCCGTCCGCGCGGACGGTGTACCGCGAACGCGCGTCGTCCAGCAGCTGCTGCAGTGGGGCGCGGTCCACCCCCCGCTGCTGGGTGAGCACTTCGCCCATGCTCGCCAGCGCCACCAGAGCCACCGTCTTCCGATCCATGGGCGGGTCCTCGGCCCGGCGAGCGGAGACAAGCGGCACCGGCACCGGCACCGGTAGCAAGTCCAGCGCCGCGTCGACGACCTCCAGGAGATGCTCCGCCGGCACCTGGAAGGCGATGACCGCCTCATAGTTGGCCTCGCCCTCGTGGCCCAGCACCAGGTCGCAGCGGAGCGCGACCCGCCGCCACACCTCTCCAACGGGGCGGCGCAGCGCGGAGTACAGCCACTCACGCAGCGGGCTCTCCAAGGCGGCGGAGACTTCCGCGCGCAGGGCCACGGTGCCGCCTTCACGGCCGGAAAGGGGAGTCCACAAGGTCATTGCGACACCGTAGAGGTTCAGCCCGCCGGGCAGCACCGGCATTTGACACCGGACCTCAACGCCCCTCGTGGGAAGCTCAGCCTGCGTTGTCCTGCTGGGCCTGCCAGCGGTCCGCGAGCGGCCAGCCGGGGGTCGGCGAGGACGCGGGCGATGACGTCCGCGTCGCTCAGGTCGACCTGCGGGACCGGCAGCGGGGCGCAGGTGTGCTCCAGCTCCACCAGCAGCTTGTTGAGGGCGGCGGCTTCGTCCGGGTCCTCGCCGTTCAGGTCGGCGGCCAGCACGTCGTGCGCGGTGCGCAGGCCTCCCGCTGTTGTTGGTAGGAGTGACTGTCCAAGAGGCCGCCTACGCCGAGTCGCCCTCCCAGTCCCAGCGCAGCGGGTCGCCGGGGCGCGGCTCGTAGTGCGCGCGGCCGCCGGCGCCGTAGTGGCCCAGCGGCGCGATCAGCGCGGCCCCGCACTCCAGCTCGTCCGGGTCCCAGCCGGTGACGTCGACCAACTGGCCATCCAGCGGCCCGCCCACCAGCTCCCGGTACTCGTGTCCCGGCTCGGGGCCAGCGTCCTCGCCCGGTTCGGCGCCGTAGACGCGGCCGCGCAGCAGCTGCTCGTCGTGCTCGTCCATCGGGCCAGCGTGGCACCGCGAGCGATGAGCGCGCAGGCGATCAGCGCCACCGCGCGCTCGCGGCCCGGACGCAGGATGGCATCACGGTCCGGCGGTGGTGTAGCCGGACCGGGTCAGCCCACCGACTGGACGGCCTGGCGGTCGCGCCAGTGGGCAAGCAGCTCCCGCCAGTGCCACCGTGCCTGCGAGAACACGGCCCAGCGCCGGTTCGGCAGGTCCCCCGCGAGGTCCTCCAGCGCGACCCGCACCGCCAGGTCCAACCAGCCAGCCCGGTACCCGTCGCCGATCAGGGTGCGCAGCTGCCCACGGGTACGGGGCATGGAGACCCGGGGGTCCCAGTGCGCGTCCCGGCTCGGCTGGGCGGCCGGGCTGTGTACGGGCCCGGCCGCCCGAGAGCTTCACCGTGCTGCGCCCGGTCCGGTGGGGGTGTCCGGGCCGGGCGGTGTGGAGCAGGCGCAGCCGCGCGCCCTGGTCGGGGCGCTCGGCGGGTCCAACGAGCAGCCGCCGATCGGGCAACGGGATCAGCCGGCGGCGGAACGGGGCCGCCTGGCTGTCGTGGATCGGGCGGGTGGTGTGGTCGGTGCGTAGGTCAGGGTCGGCGGTGGCGGCCGGAGCCGGTCGCCACCGCGGTTGTCGGTGGTTCGTCGGTGAGCGCCACCGCCACCCAGCCGTGCCCGTCCCACTCCTGAAGCAGCCGAGGGGCGGTGGGGTCGATGTGCGCGGCAGCCGTGGTGACGACCCGTCGCGCTCCGACCGGGCGCAGGCGTCGGTTGCGGCGCGCGGCCCACTCGCTCAACGGCTCGTCGTCCACGGCCCGGTCCCCTCTCGCTGGGTGGTCGGTGCGGTCAGCGTGGCAGGGGCTGGGCGGGGTCGTCCAGCCACAGGCGCTGCCCGTCCGGGGTGACGGTGAGGCCGAACCGGGCAAGGCCCGGCCGGCCCTCTGCGGTCCACCAGGCGTAGGCGGTCTCGAACTCCTCCCACAGCCGCCTGGCTCCGTACTGGCGCACCGGGTGCTCGCGCTCGCCCTCGCGGAACGTCGCCGCCGACCAGGCCGGTTCAGTCAGCGAGTACAGCCACAGGGTGCGCGCGCCGTCGTCGTGCGGCTGGACCGCGTGCGTGACGCCGTCCAGGAGCAGCCCCATCAGGAAGGTGAAGGCGGCATGCCGGCCGTGCTCGGGCGGCGTGGTCGCGGTGCTGCCCTCGGCGAGGGTGCCACCGCCTCCGGGCGGCTCAGGCCAGGTGAGGCGCTGGGAGCGCAGCTTCATGAACTCCACCGGCTCCAGAAAGCGGCCCGACGCGGTCGCGCCGTCGTCGTCCACCTCCAGGCGCAGCAGGGCGTCGAGGTTGCTGTAGTGGGTGCCCCAGGGGGTGAGGATGAGGGCGCCGGGGCGGGCCTGGCGGATCCAGGCGTGGGGGATCTCGCGCAGCGCGCAGGTGGCCACGATCCGGTCGTACGGGGCGCCGGGCGGCCAGCCGGCGACGCCGTCGCCGCAGACCACGGTGGGCCGGTAGCCGGCCTTGTGCAGCGCGGTGCGGGCGCGGGCGGTGACGTCGGGGTCGATCTCGACGGTGACCACGTTGGCGTCGCCGAGCCGGTGGGACAGGAGCGCGCTGTTCCACCCCGTGCCGGTGCCGACCTCGAGGACGCGCTGCCCGGCCTGGACGTCCAGGTGCTCCAGCATCGCGGCGACCACCGAGGGCTGGGAGGCCGAACTGGTCGGCACACTGCCGTGCTGCTCGCCGTGGTGCCGGCCGTCGTCCCACTGCGTGACGATCGGGAGGTCGGCCGCGGCGGCCGCCGCCCAGCCGTCCGGGTCGGCAGTCCTGCTGACAGCTCGGCTGGTGTTGGTAACCAGGTCGTGCGCCCACATCAGGTCGGGCAGGAACAGGGAGCGGGGAACCGCGGTGAAGGCCGCGTCCCACGTGCGGGCGGGCCGCCCCTGCTCGGGGCGGCCCTCCTTCTGCGCGGTGCTGGTCACTTGCGGTGGCCTCCGTCACCGGGCGGCGTGCTGCCGTCGGGGTTCGGCGGGTCCGAGGGCGGCGTCCACGGGGTGCCCGGGTGCCCGTCCCCCTCGCCGCCACCGCCGCCCGAGCCTCCGCCGCCGTGGCCTCCGTCGTGGTCCATGCCGAGCTCCTTCCGTCGCTGTGATGGTGCCCTCCCGGGGACCGGGAGGAGTAGAGGGCCGACCCGGCCCGCGCGGGCTACGCCGGGCCGGGAGCGCGAGTGCGCAGATCCGCGTGGACGGTCTTGCCGAACGGCTCCAGGGTCACGCCCCAGTGCCCGCCGGTGAGGTGGTGGACCAGGGCCATCCCGCGGCCCGACACGGCGGCGAGGCCCGCGTCGATCAGGCAGGGCATGGCACGGGAGCCGTCGCGGACGCTGATCCGCACGCACCGGTCCGTGATCCGCTCGACCGTGACCGTCATCTTCCGTCGGCAGCCGGTCTTCGCCGCGTTGCCCGCCAGCTCGCTGACGATGAGTTCGCCGGCCTCGACCAGGTCGTCCAGCCCCCAGGCGCGCAGCGTGGTGCGCACCAGGCGCCGGGCCGCCGATGCGGACTGCGGCTCGTAGGGCAGCAGCGCCCTGGCGGAACTGGCGGCTGAGGGAAGCGTCAGGATCTCGACGGTCGTGGTCACTGGGGCCCTCGTACCCTCCGGCGCTGCCCGGGCGCGGCCGTGGCCGGTGGGCGGGGTATGCGGTGCGCGGCCACGGCGGTTCTCCGCTCTCTCGTCGGGCAGTGACGGCTGCGCCCGCCCGACGGGGGCGGGCGTGCGCAGCGGCCCCGGCTCGCCCGCCGGGTCCGGGTCTCCGGTCCGTCACGGCGGGCGACCGTTTCGACCGTAGGGAGTGCACAGCCGGGCCCTCAACGAGGTTGCGCCTTCTTGCGCGAAGTCACCCGAGCGTGGCGATGGCCGCGGTGATGAGCTGACGGGCCTCGGCTCCGTGGACGGCCATGGCGGCCAGGTCGGTGAAGGTGCGCACGTAGTCGGCGATCTCGCGGGGCTGGGTGATCCGCAGGTAGCCGGAGGTCAGCTCGACGGCCACCTCGGCCTCGTCGAACAGGTAGAAGTCCTCGACCGGCAGGTGCGGGCGGTCTGGCCGGGTCGGGATGACGCCGACGCTGACGAACGGGCTGGCCGAGACGGCGAGCAGGTGGCCGAGCTGGGCGGCCATCGTGTCCGGGTCGCACACCGCGGCTCGCAGCACCCACTCCTCGATGAGCAGGCCGAAGCGGTGCCGGCCGGAGAACAGCATCCGCTGGCGTTCCAGTCGGGCTTCGACGGCGTCGGCGACGTCGTCGACCTCGACGCGGGCGCGTTGGATCGAGCGCAGGACGGCGGTGGTGTACTCGGGGGTCTGCACCATGCCGGGTAGGACGCGGCTGGCGTAGACGCGGAAGTGGCCGGTGCGGCGGTAGAGGGCGGCGACGGCCTCTTGGGCGGCGCGCAGGCCGGTGCGTTCCATGCGGCGCCACTCGGTGTACATGGAGTCGACCGCGCGGGCGGCGGCGATGAGGTCGGGGACCTGGTCGTCGGCGTCGCAGGCGGTGCACCAGGCGCGCAGGTCGTCCTCGGAGGGGGCGGAGCGGCCGCTCTGGATGCGGGAGGTCTTCGCCGGGTGCCACCCGCAGTGGACGGACAGCTCTTCGCCGGTCAGGCCGGCGTCCTTGCGCAGGCCGACCAGGCGGGCGGCGAGGGCCTTGCGCGCTTCGATGACGCTGGAGGACGGTGACGACGGCATGGTGCTGGCTGCCCGCTGGGGGTGGTGGTGGACGGGTTGGTCAGACGGTGTACTGCGCGTGCGGGACGGCCCGGTCCCAGACCGCTTCGAAGGCCGCGGCCACCGATTTCACCACGGCCGGGTCCTCGGTCGTCTCGTGGCCGGCCCACTCGCCGTCGCCGGTGAACCAGTGGAACAGCACCAGGCGCTCGTCCACCAGCCAAAGGTCGTTGCCCGGCAGCAGCAGGTCGGACGCCTTCGACCGGGGCAGCCAGCGGACCTGCTCGCCGAGCGCGACGTTGTGCCGCTCGGTGATCGCGTGCTCCCACCGAATGTAGGCGGTGACCGGCTCCGAGACGATGCGGGCCCGGCGCATCACCGCCCCACGACCGACGGTCTCCCGCACCAGTGCCGCCCAGGCCGTGTACTCCTCGGGCAGGTCGTACTCCCCGGGCCGGTCCACCGGAAGGCCGGCCCGCCAGTCGGCGAAGACGGGATCGTCCATGTAGGAGTCGCGCATCTCCAGGTGGCAGGCGGAGCACTCAGCGCTCCTCAGCAGGGCGCCAAAGTCCGGCACGCTCGGCTTCATCGCACACCTTTCGCAGGAACGGGATCATCCGGACCGGGAGCCGGACGACGCCCTCGTGGTCCGGGACGCCGGTGGCGTGGCCCTCCACCCACTCGGTCTCGCTGATCACGCGGTACATCTCCATGTCGGGCAGCCAGCCCTGGACGACGATCTCCGCCTTCTCGTCCTCCAACCACACGGTCGGCGAACCACCGTTCGGCGTGTCCGGGTCGATGCCCCTGAACCGTAGTGCCATGACCACTCCCTCTGCCAGGCCGGTTGCGAGTCCTTGCGCCCCCTCACCGTTCCGCTCTCCTGGCAGGCCGTCAAGAGCGCGCGGAGGCAACAGGGCGCCCCCACGCCAAGGGGCCGGAACCGGAGAATCCACGCTGGGGCCTGCAGTCCGATCACGCGGTGCGGATCCTGCCGTCGGCGATCAGGCGGCCGATGTAGCCGGGCCAGTCCCGTTCGAGGGTCTGCTGCATGAACGCTCGGGCCCTCTCCCGGATCTCGGGGGTGAGCTGCGATGCCGAAGCCCGGCCACACCTGTCTCGCGACTGGAGGGTGAGCCCGGGAAGCAGATGCGATAGCCGCTCGGTCGGGGCGTAGCTCAGGCCGGCACGTCGGTGGAGGGGAGGGTCGCGCGCAGGGTCGCGCGGTTGAGCTCGCTCGCCAGCTCCCGCAGGCCCTCCGACGCCGCACTCGTGGATGTAACGGGGCGTCAGCATCCGATTACGGATTCGCCGGACAGGAGTCGGCGCGCGGAGCAGGATGAGGCCATGCCCGCTGTTGATGACCCGGTCTTCGCGCTGCTGCGCGCTTCGTTGGACCCTGCCTGCCAAACGGCCGCCGTTCGCTCCGAGCACCCCGTGTGCCGTGTCGTGGCCGCTACCGCCCGCAAGGACGTCGCCGCCGGTGGCATGGAGAACATCTCCTTCCTCGCTGCCGGCGTCGCCGTCACCGGCCTGTTCGCCGAGCACCACGACCTCGAACCGGCCAAGCTCATGCGGGACCTTCTGGCCAAGGCCACCGAGGACCGGAGGAAGGGGCACGGCAAGGACGTCCCGTGGCAGGACGAGGTGCCCGCCATCCTCGGGGTCTTCTTCGACCCCGCCACCATCGCGGAGGCTCCGGTGATCCTGGCGCGCGTCTGGATCGAGGGCGAGGCCAGGTTCTATGACCTGCTGGTGGACCTCGCCGCGCTGGCGGCCACCATGATGACCTCGCTGATCGGCCTCAACGCCTGCACCCAGGATGAGATCTTCGAGGAGGTCGGCCGGATCCTCGACCTGGCCGGCGCCGACGACGATCCGTCATGACCGACGACGAACGAGTTCCTCACCCACCAGAAGGGCACACGTGAGCAGCGACCACGCCCCATCGGCCCCCGCCGACGACCAGGACCAGGACCAGGACCAGGACCAGAACGGTCCCGAGGACGGCGAGGACCTGGACGGCCCCGAGCTCGAGCCGCGGAGACTCTTGGAATTCGCCGAGTTCCTCGGCATGGACGAGGAGGCCGAGCAGTTGCGCGGAGATCTGCGCACCGAGCGGATCCTGCCCCGCCTCAAGCGGGCCCTGGACTTGGCCGGCCTGCCGATCAGCCCCGGAGCGGGAGTCCCGGGCGTCCGGGTCATGGCCGAACGGAGCGCCGGCTTTCCGGCAGGCGCCGTCCGTGTCACCTGGAACGAAGGTGCCGACCTCGACGCCATGATCGATACTGCCGCGCCCGGCAGCCCAGCCGATGTGATGTGCCAGGTGGTCACCTCAACCATGGACAAGGCGCTGGACATCATCCTCCAGGCCGCAGGGCTGCGGACCATCGTCGATTCCCTCCACGGGTCCGTCGTCGTAGCGGACACCACGACGTTCCCGGAAGGGCGGGAACTCGGCCTGTGATTGCGAAAGCCGCCAACAGCCCTGGTCACCGATGACGGTGACCAGGGCTCACTACTGAACCGGGGTGCCCCCGAGCACCCACCGGACCACGCGGTCCGTGGCCGGCCGACCCGAGGGCAGCCTCACGCCTGCGAATACCGGAAGCTGTGGCAGGTCGGCCGGAGGTGGTGAACTTCGGTCAGGAGCCGTGGCCGCCGCGCTCGAGCGTCGTTGGGCCGTGCGTCCCGCTCATGCCTCTCTCCTGGAGACTCCGTGCGCACGCGTCCTGTGCTCGTGTCCGTCCTCTCGGCCGCTGCCTGCCTCGGCCTGCTCGCCTCACCCACGCACGCCGCACCCGGCCCCTCGGCTGAGCGGCGGGCGGCCGGCGAAGTGTGACCATCCCGCTCCGCGACGCGATCGAGGCGCTGCCCGTCGCCGAGGAGAGCAGGGCCGGCTACGAGCGCACGAAGTTCCGGCACTGGATCGAGGCCGACAAGGACGGCTGCAACACCAGGAAGGAGGTCATCCTCCGGGAAGCCGTCGAGGCGCCGGAGATCGGCCCGGGCTGCTCGCTGACCGGCGGAGTCTGGTACTCGATCTACGACGGGGTGACCGTCACCGACGCGGCCGGCCTGGACGTGGACCATGTAGTGCCGCTCGCCGAGGCCTGGGACAGCGGGGCCTCCGCCTGGAGCGCGGCCGAGCGCCAGGCCTACGGCCAACGACCTGGACGAGCCGCGCGACCTGGTCGCCGTCACCGCCCGCTCGAACCGCCAGAAGTCCGAAAGGACGTCGCCGAATGGCGCCCCTCGGTCAAGGCAGAGGAGTGCGACTACCTCACCCGCTGGACCGTCTCCAAGACCCGCTGGAGCCAGAGCGTCGACACCACCGAGAAGAACGTCCTGCGCGACCTCGGCGCCGCCTGCCCCAACGACAGCTTGACCATCACGCTCGCCCGCTGACCGCCGCGCCCGGCGTCACCGCGCACCGTCGTCCGGACATCCCGGCCGCCACCTCCGCACCCGGGGGCGACAGCCTTTCACAGGCCCGGATCTGTTCGAACTCCGGTCCCGAACGCGGATTGGCCGGCCGGCTGGCGATGTATCGTCCGCCGGTTCGGCACCCGCCACCAGGCCCAGGGTCCCGGTGAAAATCGGCACTCAACACCCCTTGGCTCGCCTTCTCCCGTGCCTACCGTCCGGCACCACGGACCGCCTGAAGCGGGCCCGCGGCGCTCCGCTGCCGTCCCGGCCCGCCTTCCCGCGGCTCGTGTTCACCGCACCCGACGCAGAAGGAGACGGACATGCACGAGACGAGGCCGCGCACCGAGGAGCAGGGCGCGGCGGGGCGGGACGGCGTCGAGCCCGCCCCGCGCGGTGGAGCAGACCGGGAGCACGGCCTGGTGGCGGAGTTCAGGAGACGGCGTGGTGTCACTCCGCCGTCGGGCACGGCGCCTGCCCGCGCGCTGGCCGGGAACAGCCGGCTCGGTCAGGCGGTGCCCCGCTGTGACCCGCCGCCGAGGCTTCGGCCCGACTCCGGCCGTTCCTGGGTTCCCAGGATCTGCGGCAGTCGTCCGTGCAGCTACCGAATTCGAAGCCGGGCAGGTGTCGCGCGTACCCGGCGGGACCCCGGGCCCAGACCGCTCCTGTTGCCCCGACCGGGGCGGCCGGCCGACGACGTCGGCTCCGGTGGCCTCGGGCCCTGGCGTCGTGCCTGCGGGCACACGGCACAGAGCCGTGGTTCTCACCGGCGGCCTGCGAGTTCCTCCAGCTGCGTGGCCAGGCGGGGGCCGGGCCGGCTCGCGACTCCGTCGATGACCAGGAGGTCGCCGGGCTCGCTGTGGACGACCAGGCGGTTGACTTCCGCCGCGAGTTCGCCCGTGGGCCGCACCGACTCCCGACTGTGCCAGGGTGGGAGGACCGCGGGCACCACCTTGGTGAGGTAGCCCGGCAGGTTCGGCAGGCCTGGGGGCATGGGAGAGCCGCCGACTTCCCCAGCCGCGGCGCACGCCTGGTTGAACCACCATTCCGACTCGTCCAGCTCTCCGCGGTGGAGGTGGTGGAGGTAGAGGGCGAACGCGGAGACGTGGTCGCCGGCGGCGGCGAGACGCCACCAGAAGACGGCGCTGATGGGATGGCCTGCCAGGTGCAGGATGCAGCCGAACACCCGGGCACCGTCGATCTCGTCGTCGACGTCACGCGTGTCGATGTCGCCGGGCGGCCGGCCGGCGCGGTGCTTCCAGTCCTCGTCCGCGTAGCGGGCGAGGAGGGCGACGGCCTTGGGGCGTGTCACGGTGGCGCGGGCCAGGGAGTCGAGGCCCAGCCGGGCACGGTTGTGGTCCGCCCACCAGGCGGGTGGAACGTAGGTGCCGGCGTGGTAGCCGGCCACATCGCCCGCGATCTCGCGCATGGCGGTCGCGAAGTCCTCGCCGCCATCGGGGCCTGCCGCGCGGTCGCGGCCGGGCCCTTCGGCCTCGGCGAGGAAGAGGCGCAGGGCCTCCTCGCGGGAAAGGCCCTGACCCTCACCGGCGTGCGAGCGGCTCCTATCGCGGCCGGCGATGGCCGCGGCTTCGGCGGTCTGACCGAGCAGCCGCTCGACGGCTCGGTCGTGCCCGCCGGGTGCCGGCCGTCGGGAGCCGGCGCTGCCGCGGCTGGCATGGGGATCGATGGTCACCGGCGTGCTCCTCTGCGGTGAGTCGGGTGTCGTGGCGCCGGTGACGGGCGTCGCCATGACGCTCGGCCCCGGCCGGAACGAGCCGGCGGGCGCCACGATGTCGCCCGCTCGGGCCGAGGGCCACCTCGGCGGCAACGACTACTGAGGTCTTCGTTCTGTTGTCGGTGGTGACAGGTAGTGATCCCTGCGGTATGTCAATGGTGTGCGGTATGCGCAGGGTGGGGGCCTGACCGCTGAGCGGCGGGCGTTTCGTGAACAGGTGCGGCTGGAGGCCGGTACCCGGTTCGAGGCGGGCGAGAAGACCGCGTCGATCGCCCGGGATCTGCGGGTCAGCGAGCGGTCGGTGGAGCGTTGGCGGCGGTCCTGGCGTGAGGGTGGTGCGGATGCCCTGCGCTCGGCGGGTCCGGCGAGCGTGCCGAAGTTGTCGGCGTCCCAGTTCGCCGAGCTGGAGGCGGAGTTGGGCAGAGGTCCGGCCGCCCATGGGTACGAGGACCAGCGCTGGACGCTGGTCCGGGTCCAGGCGGTGATCGGCCGCCGGTTCCGGATGGCGTTGTCGATTGCGACGGTATGGCGGTTGCTGAAGCGGCACGGCTGGTCCTGGCAGGCCCCGGCCCGCCGGGCGCTCGAGCGGGACGAGCGCGCGGTGGAGCTGTGGAAACAGGAGGTGTGGCCGCGGGTAAAAGCACCGCGGCGGCGCTCGGAGCCTGGGTCGTCTTCGAGGACGAGGCCGGGTTCGCGATGACGCCGCCGCGCGCCCGCACCTGGGGCCGGCGCGGGCACACGCCCGTGGTCCGGGTCCGGGGACGTTCCCGGCGTCGGATCTCGGTGGCCGCGCTGTGCTGCTACAAGCCCGGCGAGCAGAGCAGGGTGATCTACCGGCCCCGCTTTCACATGCCGCTCAAGGGAGCCCGCAAGAGCTTCGCCTGGACCGATTACCGCGATCTCGCCGTCCGTGCGCACATTCAGCTCGGCGGCCCGATCGTCCTGGTCTGGGACAATCTCAACACTCACCTGGCCGTCGGCATGAAGCAGTACGCGGCGAAGCAGGAGTGGCTCACCGTGTTCCAACTGCCCTCATACGCACCGGACCTCAATCCGGTCGAAGGCCTGTGGTCGCTCCTGCGTCGCGGCCCGACAGCGAACACCGCTTTCACCGATCCGGATCATCTCACCCGCACTCTCCGACGCGGACTGCGACACATCCAACTTCGACCCGCCCTTATCGATGGGTGCCTGGCCGGCACCGGCCTGCCGCTCACCCCACCGACTCCATCCTGAAAACCTCAGTAACCCCCACAACCAGAAAGGACGAGTCGTCACAACCCTGCTGTCCCCTCGTGACACAGCAGGGGACGCCGCCACACAGACCCGCACACGCCCCACCAACACCACCCCAGGAGCCACGAGAACGTCGGGGTGAATGGCCGGTTCTTCCCTGCGCGTAGCTCGCCACGCTCCATAGAGTTGCCCCATAGCTGTCAGCCGGATACGGGGGTACACCGTGCACAGTCTCAAGAGGTTTGTCGTGCTCGTCGCCTCAAGCGCCGCGCTGGTTGCGGGCAGCCTCGGTGCTGCTACTAGCGCCAGCGCCCACATCACCAGCAACAATCCGCCCTGCCGCTCCTCGTACGCTCAGGTCGCCGGCGGTGTCTGGCTCGCGTCCTGCGTCGATGCCGGCATCGACGGCTTCTCCGGGTGGGACGACTTCGGTGCCAGTACCTGGGTCTACAACACGTCCGGGCTCAACATTGACGTGTGCTTCCAGGCCCTGCGGGTCAACCAGGACGGCTCCACGAGCCAGGCGTACGACTTCACGTGCCTTGGCTGGAACGCCACGGGCGGACAGTACAAGACCGACCAGCTCGGCTGGGAGCACCCGCCGGCGGGCACGTACGTGGTCCAGGCCGGGTTCTGGGCAACGATCGACGGCCACTACGGCTACTACGGCGGGATCCAGTCCCCGCGGATCACCACCGACGGCCAGAACAACTTCTGACCGTCCCACCTGACCGTTCGTGTGCCCTTGGGGCCCAGGCATTTCCTAGGGCCCAAGGCCACAAAGGATCTCGGCAGCAGGCGGCGCAGCAGGCCCCCGAGCGGGCCGGCGACGGGCAGCCCCTGGAGGCTCCGCGGGTCGGTGTCCGGCGGGGACGGCGGCCCCGGGCTCCGTGGCCCACACGCGGCATCAAGCGACGGCCAGCCGGGGCGGGCGGGCACGCCAGCGAGGCAGCGGCAGGCACCACCGGGACATCGACATCGACGACGACCTCGTCAACGAACGCCGGCCGGAACGGCGCGACTACGGCTGGCGGGTGACGGCCCCCGTGACGAACCACCGGACGAGGGTCGTCGCCAGGTGGACCGCCATCTCGGCGGCCTCCCGGCTCTCCGGCCGGGTGGGGGTCTGGCCTCCGTGGCGGCTGGTCTGTCCCTGCCACAGCATCTGGAGCATCGTCAGCACCGGGGTCGGGTCTCCGCCGGAGGGGCCGTCGATCGCGACCTGGAACTTGTGCGGGGCGTCGCGCAGCTTCCCGATCATCGTGCCGAGCGTGGCCTTCGCGTTGTTCGGCTCCAGCACCGCGTGCGCGGCCGCTTCCGCGGCCTTGATCGCCTGGCTGTAGGCGCCCGAGGGATCGGGCGACCGGCCGTAGACGGCCTGCCATGCCGCGCGCAGGTGCTCGGCCGCCGAGCCGGCCTTCGCCATCGCCGCGGCGCAGGTACCGACGGGCGAGCAGGGGGCGCTCGCGCCCGAGCGGCGCAGGGCGCTGGAGGAGATCGATCCATGGTGGTGCCCGGTGTGGCCGATCACCTGGCAGCGCGCCTACGCGACCGCCCGGATGTGGTGGCTGGACACCGACGGCCTGGTCGACTGACCCCGGCTGCCCCTGGACACGGTGTTCGAGGGCGAGCAGCTCGGCCGCTGGGTGCAGGCGCAGCGGGCCGGCTGGCCCGGCCTGGAGGAGGACCAGCGGGACCTGCTGGCGGCGATCGGCATCGCCGAGGACCAGGAGCTGGTGGCCGCGAAGGCCGCCGCCGAGGCGAAGCCGAAGCTGTCCCGCGGCGACCGGTTCGCCCAGGGCCTGGCCGCGCTCGCCCAGTTCGTCGAGCGCGAGCGGCACCCCCGGGTACCCCGCCCGCACAAGGAACCGGTCGAGGCCGTTGAAGCCGGCCCCGGTGGCGAGGAGCAGGTGGTGGTGTCGCACTTCGCGCTGGGCACCTGGCTGAACAACCAGAAGGCCCGCCGCGCGAAGCTCACACCCGGTCAGCTCGCGCAGCTCGCCGAACACGGCGTGGAGTGGGCGTAGACGGACGGGACGACGGCGGTCGGAACGGAGCGGACCGCCGGGCCGGTTACCGGGCTGGGCGGTGTTGGTCTCGGCCGGATGCCTACTTCGGGATCTGTGGTGAACGCGCTCGGTGAGGTACGGACGAACGGTCAGTCATGGATGTGTTGAGGCGGCACGCGGCCTGGCAGTGGCAGACGCCAGTCGCCCAGCCGGGCGACGAGGGTCTGGCGCGCCACTGTCCTTACCTCGCTCCAGGTCGAGTCGGCAGCCACTGTGTCGATCCACCGGCCGGCACGACTGCGGTCATCCAGGTCGCAGATGAGCCGGTTGATGGTCTTGAGGTCCTGGAGGGCTTCCGGCTCGAGGGTTCTCCGCTCCGCCATGCCTTCAGCCAGGTGCAGGACGAACTCGACGTCGTCGGCGACGGCGGCAGTTCTCACGTAGTGCTTTCCGGCCCAGGCCAGCTGCTCGGAAGGATCGGCTGCAAGGACGGCCAGCAGCCTCAATATCCAGCGCTGCCAATAGTCACTGTCGTCAGGGTTCACGCGGAGAGAGTCGCATCGAACCCTTTCAGGTTGCCAGCCCAGGCACGCTCAAGGACCTCAATGAGCACGCCGACACCGGTGTTACCGGAGAGTCGCGGCTTCGCAGAGGGAGGCGGGTCGGACCGGCACTCGCCCGCGGTCCACCGTTCTTCGGAAGGATGGAGGGCCTTGTCGGCGCGACCGACTATCGTCGGCACGTAGATCTTGCAACAGCTGCCTGATGGCGGCCGGTCCGGAGGAGAGCTGGGAACTGGAAGCGGACTTCACGCCCGGAACCAGGCTCGGCACGCGTGCTGCCGCTGGTCACCGTCTTCGAGGGCGAGCAGCTCGGCCGCTGGGTCCAGGCGCAGCGGTCCGGCTGGCCGGACCTGGAGGAGGACCAGCGGGACCTGCTGGCGGCGATCGGCATCGAGGAGGACGAGGAGCTGATGGCTGCGAAGGCCGCGGCCGAGGCGAAGCAGAAGGTGTCCCGCGGCGACCGGTTCGCCCCGGGCCTGGCGGCGCTCGCCCAGTTCGTCAAGCGGGAGCGGCATCCCCGGGCGCCCCGCCCGCACAAGGAGCCGGTAGTCGCCGTGGAGGCCGGCCCCGGCGGTGAGGAGAAAGTGGTGGTGTCGCACTTCGCGCTGGGCACCTGGCTCAACAACCAGAAGGCCCGCCGGGCGAAGCTCACGCCCGGGCAGCTCGCGCAGCTCGCCGAACACGGCGTGGGGTGGGCGTAGGACGGTGGGGGGGTCGGTCCTGATGGGCGTGGCTGCCCGTAGTGGGAGGTAGCCACGCCCATCGGGGGTGGGTGTCAGTGGGTCTTCAGCCACCAGTCGACGATGGCGATCAGGATCGGGGCGGGGGTGGCGGCCAGGGAGAGGAGGGCGATGCGCCCGGTCTGGCGGAGGATGGAGGTGCCGGCGGGGGCGGGCGGGGTGTCCGGTGCCGTGTCGGCGCCGGTGGGGGCGGGGTCGGGCTTGCGGGCGGGGTCGTTGTGCATGGCGGGTGTCCTCTCGGGTGGTCGCTGGTGTTGGGATGCCGGGCCCGGCGTTGGCTCTGAATGTGGCATCAGGGCAGGCGGGGTGTCCCAAGTTGCGGGCGGGGAGGGCGGGGTGGGCACTACGCTGCTGGTCAGCGGTGGCGGGTCGCGGGTACCCGTCGGCCCTGTTGCGGGCGGGGCGGGCGCAGGCGGGCGAGGGACGGGACGTGCCGGACGATGCCGGAGAACGAGCGGTTGGAGCCGGGCCCGAAGCGGTTGGCGCTCTATCTGGGGCTGCGTGAGCTGAAGGAGAGGGCGGAGCAGGCTCAGCAGGCCCTGTGCGGGCAACTGGAGGTGGAGAAGGCCGTACGGCGCACCCGGCGTGCTGGGACGGAGACGTTCGCCGGGAAGCGGATCAGCTCGTGGGTTCCTCCGGCAGTGCCACTGAGCAGCCGGTGATCGAGGTGCGGCAGGTGTTCATGCCGCAGCTGTGCCGTCCGCACGTGGCGCAGGTTCCGGGTGAGGTGCGCAGGCTGCTGGCGGCGCACGAGCTGGCGGACACCGACCTGCCGCCGAGCATGGCGGTCGAGGCGGCCCGCGCCCTGCGCAAGGCCTGAACGGGCGTCATGACGCCCCCCTTCGAAAGAGGTGTGTTCCTTCACCCCTTCGAGGTGCGCAGAGTCCAACAGACAGGACCCGTGCGCAGAACGTCTATGGCTTGGGGCGCAGCACCACAATCCCGCACGGATTTTCGCAACCGGTAATGCGCGCGAACGCACACTGGCCCGGCACCAGCGGAAATGGTGCCGGGCCGGGCGGGCCGACCGTCAGACGACGTTCAGCGCTCACCGCGCAGGCTCTTCCCGGGAACTCACTCCTTCCCAGCGACGCCTGCCAGGAGGGAGATTGACGATCACTCGGATTCAAAGCGGCCCGGCGGATGGCCGGCAGCCCTGTATAGTGAGCGCAGGCCGGACAGCGGCCGAGGCCGAGCACCAGCCCGTGACTGGCAAGCGAAGATGGCCCGAAGGTGCTTCGCATCCTGCCGATCTTCTCTGTGAGTCTGAACTCGCCCTGCGATGCGCCGGGTCACGGGACTGTTGTGCATCGGAACCAGGACGATGACATGGTCAAAAATCACCGCCGCAAACTCGATGCGAAGCGGCACCAGGCCGCGACCGGTGACAGCCACCAGACCTCGGTAGCCTCCGTCCGCGGACGCCCGGCCTTCGGCACGGACGCCGCCATCGCCCGCAAGGCCGTGTTCGCTAGGAACATCTCGGTGATCGACGAGTTCAGTCGCAGGCGATTGGGTCTGACGAACCCAGCGGTCTGGCGATCAGCCGTTGCGATGGCACTCGTCGAATATCGGGACAATGGGGCCACCGACGAAGCGCTCAGGGCCCGTCTGATGCATCGAGTGCGCCAGTCGAGGAACCGGGTGAAGCAGCCGAGGGAGAGGGACGGCTCGCTCGAGCTGCTGCTTGGATCGATCCCCGGGCCGGAGGCCCAGTACATCGAAACCCACCGCATCGACCCGCGGCTGATCGCAGTGCTCAAAGCGCTATCCCCCACCGAGGCCGAGGCTCTCATGCTCATGGCCGAGCCCGGAAGATCCTGGACGGACGTGGCGTCCGCTCTGGGGTACCCCTTGGCATATGCGGAGGTGTTCCGCCGCAAGGTACGGCGCATTGCTGGCATCGTCGCCCAGCGTTCGGCGGTGCCGGCAGCGCGAGGGGCGGAGTCAGCATGACCGACATCAAAGTGCTTGTGATCCTGCTGCTCGCGATAGTCATCATCCTCGTGGGCGCGGGTGTGGCTGTGCTTGTTGTCTTGTTCCCGACCTTGGCTGTGCCGATTGCCACTGCTGTTGCCGTCATGGCACTGGCGATGGGCGTCGTCGCCCTCGCGATCGGTAGAAGCTGACCGGACACCCGCCAAGGCGCCATTTAGACGTTGAGGGCGGCCGTCAGACCCCGAGGGGCTGGAGGCCGCCCTCAGTCATTGCACAACGTGACCAGGACTCGCCTCGCGCCAACTACTGAACTTGAACTCCTGATGTCGGGTGCCCGGGTTGCTCACGCTCCGGTGCGTGGACCGCGCTGAAGAACTCGGTGGTCAGGGTCGGGGTGGCCTGCGATCGTGATGACGTGCCTGAAGACCAGATGTTGCAGCTGCCGATGCCCGATACGAAGTCGTCGGCCGGGTCGTTGCGGATCACGAGCCAGACAGTCAGCGCCAGCGAGATCTCGACTCGCCTGGGGATTGTTCCGGATGATCAGTTCGAGAGAGGCAGCCTGACGAGCCCCCGCAATCCGAGCAGCGCCCGGCGGGAGGCCAGTGTGTGGATCCGCGAGAGCGGCCTCGGAAGTGACCGCTGGCCCGACGAGCATGTTGCGGCCCTGGTTGGACTGCTTGGCGAGCGCCGTGAGGAGCTGATGCGGCTGTCTGCCGACTGCGACCTGGAGCTGGTCCTCGGTTTCGGCAGTGAAAGCGGTCAGGAGGCTGCGTCCTGCCAGCTCACCTGCTCGCCGAGATCGGAGCGCTTGGACTCGATGTCGTTCTCGACCTCTACCCGCCGGCGTCGGAGGAAGCTCTCGTCGAGACGTGATCGCTGTCGCCGCCGTTCAGGGCGAGTGTGCCAGGACGTTCTCGGCCGGTCAGCTGATCAAAAGCGAGTCCCGTGCCGGCCAGGCAGCCGTCGACCCGGTCCGGGCGATACTGGATCTGCTTGAGGCTGCGTTTCACTGCCCTGGTGATCTGGTCGAGGTCGGCAGCGGCGAGGTTGCCGAGTTCGCGCTTGACCAGCGACCAGATGCCCTCCTGCGGGTTCAGGTCTGGCGCGTAGGTGGGCAGCTGGAACACGGTGAGCCAGCCGGCGTTCGCCTCGATGAACTCCCGCAGCGGCTTGGTCAGGTGGAGGCGGAGGTTGTCCCACACGAGGACGATCGGGCCGCCGAGCTGGGTGTGGGCGCGGATGATTAGGTCGCGGAAGTCCCGCCAGCCGAAGCCCTTCGGCTCGCCCTTGCGGCCTCGGTACTCGCGGATGGCGTAGATCAGCCGGGACCGCTCGCCCGGCTTGTAGCAGGTCATGCCCGCCATCGACACCCGTCCCCAGCCCCGGCCGCGAACCCTCACAACGGACGTCCGGCCGACCCGGCCCCAGGTCCTGGCACGCGGCGGCGTCATCGACTGCCCGGCCTCATCCTCGAAGACCACCCAGGCCCCGAGCCCCGCCGCGATGCTCTTACCCGCGGCCAGGTCTCCTTTTTCCACACCTCGACCGCTGCATCGTCGCGCTCGATCGCCCGACGGGCGGGCTGCTGCCAGGACCAGCCGTGCCGCTTCAGCAGCCGCCAGATGCCCTGGACCGTGTACGAGACGTGGAACAGTCGTTGCGGCGCGCCTCGGCACGCTCACGAGCACTGCGGCGCGCCTCGCCGCGTTCCAAGGCGCGTCCTGCCGAGCGCTGGGCCAGCATCGACATGAGCCCGCCGAGCAGGACGCCGATGAGCGGCGCAAGCGTTGTCCACACAACGTCCGACTATGACATCGATGGCGTGCAGACGGCACGGGGTTAAGAAAATCCGGGGCCGGGGCCGGGACGCGGCCAGGTCGTCGCCGCCCTCGACAACTGCGGGCAGCAGACGGCGGAAGATCCGACATCCTCGCGCTGCTCTGGGCGCTCGTGGCCCCGGCGCGGACCAGGGGATCCAGCACGGGCGGCCATGGCGGCGACGCCCGCTCTCCCGTGGCTTGTCGGCCTGCTCACGCGTGAAGCCGAGCAATCGGGCAGGTCCCCGCCGGTGGCAGGAGAGACAGACAGGGCGGCCAAGATCTGTGACGAATGACCCGCCTTGGTCCTGACGCCTTGCCAGCCGCCATCCAGCAGTGCGGGCGGTCAGGCGGTGATCGGCCGTGAGGCGGCCGCCCCACCGCCCCACCGCCCCACCGCCCCACCGGGCCCGCCGGTGGCGGACCCGAGGGGGCGGTGGCCTGCGGCTGGCGGTGAGGGCGTTTCACGTTTCGGGATGGGCCAGGCGGCCGAGCAGGGCTACCGCGTCGTCGAGGGGCACCGGCTGGAAGAACCGCGCGTCGGCGCGCTCAACGGCGGCGATCGCGCGTGGGGCCAGGTCAGCGCCGGTGGCGGTGACGCGCAGTCGTTTGGCGCGGGTGTCGGCCGGGTCGACTTCTCGCTCGATGAGTCCTTTCTGTTCCAGGGTGCGCAGTACCTGGGAGGTCATCTTGACGTCGGTGCCGGCTTGACGCGCGAGGGCCAGTTGGTTGGGATGCTCGCCCTGGGTATTGAGCCACCAGGTACAGGCGAGCAGCACGAACTGCACGTGGGTGAGATCGAGCGGGGCCAGGGCTGTGGCGATGTCGCGCTGCCAGCGCAGGGTGGCGTGCCACAGCAGGAATCCGGGGCTGTCGCCGGGGCTCAGTGGCATCAGCGAAGCGCCAGCTCGGCCAGCGAGGCCATGGTTTCGGGCCAGTCGGCGGTGATGCCCGGGCCGATCTGCGGGCCGGCCTCGTCGGCGCCGGCGCCGGTGATCTCCATCCGGTACACCACGCGGATACGGTCGTCGTCGATCCGGTGGATCCGGTGGACGGTGCGCAGCAGCAGGCCGTCGAAGCGCGCCTCGTCGACGAACAGTTCGTCTTCGACGGCTTCGGCGATGTGCAGCAGCACCGGGTCCTCCCCAGGCGGCACCATCGTGATCTGCGTGCCCGCCGCGAAGGGGCCGTTCATCTCGATCTTGTCGATCTCGGCGTTCCACGTGCCCCAGTTCTTGACGTCGGCCCAGAGACGCCAGATCGCCTCGGGGGTGGCGCTGGTCTCGATGCTGTGCTCGTACTCCCACATGACGGTCTCCTCGATTCGGCGATCTGTGCATAGATTATCTACGCACAGACTATCTGTCCAGTGGTCACCGGGCTGAGCCCGCGTGCCTTCAGGCGGTCGCGCGGCTTGGCGTCCCGGAATCACGATCTCCGGCCGGGCCTACGGCCGGCTGGTCCTTCATGGCGGTGGGGTGGCCCGCTCGGCGGTGTCGTGCAGGACGGGCTCGTGGGCGGCGGGGGCATCGAGGGAGCAGCCCTCGCACACCGCGACCCTCTGGGTGCCGGCGGCACCGCTCCCGCCCCCGCCGACGGCGTGGCCCTCCGCCGTCACCACCACCGGCCGTGAATCCTCGCCCCGGACCTCAACCTGACGCGCCGCCCAGCCCTCATCGTCAGCCTCGAAGTACAGCCACTGATCTCCGTCCTCGTCGTAGGTGCGGAACCAGGTCGTCATCGCGTCATCCTGGCGCACGGCCTTGACCCGCCACGGTGCTGCGGATCCGGGCGGGGCATGCGGACGGCGTCGTCGGCCCGGGGGGCGACGACGCCGTCGGGGGGGGTAAGTGTCAGGCGGCGGCGGTCGGCTCCTTTTCGGGCGAGGGGGTGCGGATGGTGAAGGCGGAGGCGACGGCACCGACGGCGGCGATGGCGGCGGCGCCGAGGAAGGCGGCCGAGAAGCCGTCGGTCACGGTGACCGGGTTGCCGAGCTCGCGGGAGCCGTGCGCGGCGGCGACGGCGGTCATCGCGGCGAGGCCGAGCGCGGAGCCGATCTGGTAGCTGGTGTTGACGATGCCCGAGGCGAGGCCGCCTTCGGCCGGGTCGGGGACGGCGAGGGCGGTGCCGAGCGAGGGGATGAAGGCGAGCGACATGCCGACCGCGGCGAGCAGCGAGGCAGGCAGGACGTCGATGACGAAGCTGCCGCCGGGGCGGGCGAAGGAGAGCCAGAGCATGCCGGCGGCCAGGGCGACCAGCCCGGCGACGATGAGCGGCTTGGGGCCGAACCGGGCGATCAGCCGGGGCGCCGCCACGATCATCATCAGCAGGATGGCGCCGGTCATCGGCAGCAGGGCCGCGCCGGAGGCGAAGGCCTTCAGGCCGAGGACCTGCTGGAGGTAGAGGTTGAGGAAGAACCACATCGGGATCCAGGCGGCGGCCATCAGCAGTTGGGCGAGGTTGGCGCCGGCCAGGTTGGGGCTGCGCCAGATGCCGAGGCGCATGAGCGGCTCGCGGCGCTTGGCCTGGAGTGCGACGAAGGCGGCGATCAGCAGCAGGCCGGCGGCGAGGACGAGCCAGGTGCCCGCCGAGTCCCACCCGGCCTCCGGGGCGCGGACGACGGCGTAGACCGAGACGGCGAGACCGGCGGTGACGGTGAGCGCGCCGAGCCAGTCGACGGACCCGCGACGGGCGGTGGCGGCGGGCATCACACCGGGGATCACGAACAGGACGGCCAGGGCGACCGGGATGTTGATGTAGAAGACCCACTCCCAGCTGAGGTACTGGGTGATCGCGCCGCCGAGGAACACGCCCGCGGTGCCACCGGCGGGGGCGGCCGCGCCGTACAGGGCCAGCGCCTTGCCGAGTTCCTGAGGGCGGGGGCCGAAGAGGGTGATCAGCAGGGTGAGCGCGGCCGGGGCGATCAGCGCGGAGCCGGCGCCCTGGACGGCGCGGCCGACGAGTTCGACCCAGCCCTGCGAGGCGATGCCCGCGAGCAGCGAGCCGGCGGCGAGGACGACCCAGCCGGTGGTGAACAGCCGCTTGGCGCCGAGCAGGTCGGAGAGCCGGCCGCCGAGCAGCAGCAACCCGCCGAAGGCGACGACGTAGGCGTTGAAGACCCAGGAGAGGTTCTCGGGGGAGAAGCCGAGCGCCGTCTGCATCTCCGGGAGGGCGACGCCGATGATCGAGGTGTCCATGATCACCATGAACTGGGCGAGGGCGATGAGGCCGAGCGCCGTCCACCGGCGCGGCGAGGAGGGTGCTTGGACGGCTTCGAGTGTGGCGGACATGACCGTGGCTCCTAGGCAGGTTCGGTGTACGACGTGGGCGGGCCCCGTGCGGGGCGGGTCGGTGCGCAGCGTCAGTGCTGGTGCCCCTCGTGGGCGGTGGTGGGTGCGGCCGCTGACGCCGGGGCCGGCGCAGGGGTGGCCGGGGCGGTGGCGGCCGCGGGGAGGGTGAAGGCGGCGGTGTGGACGGTGTCCTGGTGCTTGAAGTCCAGGAAGAGGCGGTACTCGCCGGTGCTGGGCGCGGTGGTGGTGAAGGTGACGGCCGGGCCGCCGGTGGCGCCCTCGCCGTCGGGGTGGACGTGGAGATAGGCGAGGTCACCGGCCCGCAGTGCGACCAGGTGTCCGGCCGCGCCCAGGTACGGCTGGAGGTCGGTGACCGGCTGACCGTCCCGGCTGACGGAGAGGGTGAGCCGCCCGGCCCGTCCGGGGATCAGGTCGCCGCCCAGGGTGACGGTGTAGCCGTCGACGGTGACGGTCCGTCCGGTCGGCGGCAGCGGGACGGGTCGCAGCTCGCCGGCGGCGTGCAGGTCGGCGCCCAGGGTGAGGCCCTCGGGGGCGTCGGCCGGGGTGAAGTCGGCGAACACCCGGTACTCCCCGGCGGCCGGCAGGGCGACCGGCGTGCTCCAGACGCCGTCGGCGGCGCGCACGGGGTGGAGGTGCTGGAAGGTGGCGAGGTCGCGCGGGGCGACGATCAGGTGCAGTTCCTTCTCGTGCGCCGGGCGGTAGTCGGTGACGGGGCGGCCGTCGGCGCCGAGGACGCGGAACCTCAGCTCGGTCGGGGCGCCGGCGGTGACGTACGGGTTCTCCAGGGCGAGCATGTAGCCGCGTTCGGAGATCTGCAGGCCGCCGGGCACCTGCTCGGTGGCGGGTGCTGCGGATGAGGCGGGTGCTCCGAATACGGTGGGGGTGTGTCCGCCGTGGGCAGAGGCGTGGCGGCCTGCCGAACGGTGGGCGCGCCGTCGCCGGTGGCGTGGCCGACCCCGTACGAGGCACCGAAGACGGTGACCACGCCGGCGACAAAGGCGGTGATCTTCACAGCGGTGTTCATGGCGGACTCCTCGAAAGCTGGCGGTGGGCAGGGGTGCCCCGGGGGGGCAGGCGCGCATCACGCGGGGCGCAGCGTCCGTAGGACCGGCTCCTTCTCGTGGTGGTAGCCGGGGCACGGGGGGTCCCCCGAATCGTTCGGGCCGGTCCTCCGACGCCCTGGATTACATACCCCCCTGGGGTATCACGTCAAGGTGGGGCGACTGACGGGCACGGCTTCGGGCGAATCCCCGGGGTGACCACCTCATGGCCGAATCACCGGTCGCGGAGGCGGCGGGCATGGAGCCGACCGACCCCGGGCCTCCCGGGTGGAGTGACGGTGCGTGCGGCCTGTCGCCCGCACCGAGTACGCCGCCGAGCGGGAGGCGGATTCGCACGGCGCGAACGGCTCGTCGCGTACGGCCGGGCCGGCCTGCTGGTGGACGAGTGGAACGTACCCGCCCCCGCACGCCACCGCCGCCCGGCCGCATAGGGCGTATTGCCGGCCGTCCGCCCTGACGAAGTTCTGGACAGCACTTGTGGCTCATACCCTCCGGGGGTATAAAGAGATCTCACGGCGAGCTGATACCCCCAGGGGGTATAGAGAAGACTGCGACGCCGACCCACCACCGGAGGAATCCCATGTCCTGCTCCACCGAAGGCACCTGCTGCTCGACCGATGCCGCCGCCACCACGACCATCCAGGCGCCGACCGTCGGCACCGCCGTCTACGCCGTCTGCCCGCCGTCGACGGGTTCGAGAACGTCCCCGGCCTCGGCGTGCAGGGCGTGGTGGACGGCCACGCCGTGGTGGCCGGCCGTGCGCAGCTGCTCGCCGACTGGGCGCAGTACCTGCCGGAGTCACTCGCCGAGGCCAAGCGCGCCGCCGAAGCCGCCGGGCGCACAGCGATCGCGGTCGGCTGGGACGGCGCGGCGCGGGCAGTCCTGGAAGTCGCCGACGCGGTCAAGCCCACCAGCGCCGAGGCGATCGCCCGGCTCCGGAAGCTCGGCCTGCGGCCGGTGCTGCTCACCGGCGACAACGCCGCCGTCGCACGGGCGGTGGCCGCCGAGGTCGCCATCCCCGCCGAGAACGTGATCGCCGAGGTGCTACCGCAGGACAAGGTGGCCGTGGTCGAACGGCTGCAGGCCGAGGGCCGGGTCGTCGCGATGGTCGGGGACGGGGTCAACGACGCCGCCGCGCTCGCCCGGGCCGACCTCGGCCTGGCGATGGGGACCGGCACCGATGCCGCCATCGAGGCCGCCGACCTCACCCTGGTCCGCGGAGACCTGCGTTCGGCCGCCGACGCCATCCGGCTCTCCCGTCGGACCCTGGCGACCATCAAGAGCAACCTCTTCTGGGCCTTCGGCTACAACGTCGCGGCCCTGCCGCTGGCCGCCGCCGGCCTGCTCAACCCGATGATCGCCGGTGCGGCGATGGCCTTCTCCTCGGTCTTCGTGGTCGGCAACAGCCTGCGGCTGCGGACCTTCCGCTGACCCCTGGACCGCCACCAGCAACCGGTCCCCCGTGCCCCGACGTCGCTGCGCCGACGCCGGGGCACGGCCGCGGGAGCATCCACCGCCCCGACGGCTGCCCGCCGCCACCGAGCCTCGTCAGGCGGTCGCTCCACGCCTTCCGGGCGACCACCTCAGCCTGTTCCTCATCGAGGTTGGCCATCGAGGCCAGGTGTCGCTCCGTCACAAGCCGTGACTGCGAGCCGTGGGCGGTCCGTACGGCCGGGAGCCGCAGCCAGTTCTCGGGCTGTCCGGGCTGGAGCAGCGGCGGCGGGAGTTCCCGTTCCTTCGTCGGGTCGGCGATCCTTTGAGGATGCGCGCCGCCCGCCTGATCCGCATGGCCCTCCTGATCCAGTCGAACCCCGGCCTGACCGCCGCCGCCCTCGCTCGTGAGCTGGAGATCTCCGAGCGGACCGTGATTCGCGACGTCCAGGCGTTGCAGGAGGCCGGCGTCCCCGTCCGATCGGACCGGGGCCGGGTGGGCGGGTACTTCCTCGCCGCGGGATACCGGACCCGGCTCACCACGCTCCGTCCGAGCGAGGCGGAGACGCTCTTCCTGTTCGGTCTCCCCTCGGCGTTGCGGGACCTGGGGTTGTCGGACGCGGCGGAAACCGCCCGCTTGAAGCTGACCGCGACCCTGCTCCCGTCGGTGCGCCAGGCCGCCGAGTCCTCGGTGCGCCGTTTCCACCTCGACGCCCCGGCCTGGTTCCGCGAACCCGCCACCACCCCGCGACTGCTGCCGGAGCTGGCCCGCGCGGTGTGGGCGGACCGCACCGTCCACCTGTCGTACGCGCGGGCCGGCCGAGCCGACGCCCGCGCCGTGGCGCGGGTGGTGGAGCCGTACGGGCTCGTGCTGAAGGCGGGCACCTGGTACGTCGTGGCCCGCGTCCCCGACGAGCGGGAGGAACACGACGGCGGCTGGCGAACCTACCGGGTCGACCGGATCACCGCCCTCGACCCCGCTCCCGGCACGGAGGAACCCTTCGTTCGCGACCCGTCCTTCGACCTGGCCGCGCACTGGGAAGCCCGCTCGGCCGCCTTCGCCCGTACCCTGCTGCGCACCACCGTCACGATCCGGCTGACCGGCCGGGGACTCCAACGGCTGCCCGCGGTCGTGGACGGGGCCGCCGTCGTGGACGCGCTCGCCTCCGCGAGCGCCCCGGACGCCGCCGGCCTGGTCACCCTCGACCTGCCGGCGGAGTCCGAGGAGGTCGCCTTCGACCAGCTGGCCCGGCTCGGCGCGGACGCCGAGGTGCTGGCCCCGGCCTGCCTGCGCGCCCGCTTCCGTGAGCGCGCCGCAGCCCTGGCCGCCCTCTACCAGGGCGACCCTCAGGAGGGGGAACCCGGGGAAGCCGAGGCTCAGCGGTAGTCCTCGGGGGAGCCTTCCCCGCCGCCGTGGACGACGTCCTCGAAGTAGGCCCAGGCGTCCGGACGGCTGCCGTCCACGTCCGTCACCCCGTACACCCTGGCGAGTTCCCCGCTGGAGGTGGACTTGCCGTTCCACCGTCTCGCGCGGTCCGGGTCGGCGGCCAGCGCGGCGACCGTGCGGGCCAGGTAGCGCGGGGACTCCGCGATCGCGAACGCCGGCTCCTGGGCGATCGCGTCCCGCCAGTTCTCCTCGGTCACCCCGAAGTGGGAGAGCATCTGCTCCGAGCGCAGGAAGCCCGGCGAGACCGCGACCGCCGCTCCCCCGTACTCCGCCAGCTCCTGCCCCAGTCCGAACGCGAGGCGGATCGGGGCGTTCTTCGCCAGGTCGTAGTAGATGTTCTCCCGGTAGCGGCGGTTGGAGTGCGCGGTGCCGTCGGTCACCTCCACATGCAGCGGGGCGTCGGAGCGGATCAGCAGCGGAAGCAGCAGCGCCGCCGTGATCACGTGCGAGCGCGCGCCGAGCTCCAGGATCCGCAGACCGTCGGCGAGCGGCGTCTCCCAGCTCTTCTTCCCGAACACCGAGGTGGCCAGGAGGTGCTCGCCGCCCCACAGGTCGTTGACGAGGATGTCGAGCCGCCCGTGGTCCCGGTCGATCCGCTCGACGAGGGCGCGCACCTGGACTTCGTCGAGGTGGTCGGTGGGAACCGCGATCCCGGCGCCGCCCGCCGCGGTGACGAGTTCAGCGGTCTCCTCGATGGTCTCGGTGGTCCGGCCGACCTCGCTGGCCCGGGCCCGGGTGGTGCGGCCGGTGACGTACACTGTCGCCCCGGCCCGGCCCAGCTCCACGGCCTGGGCCCGGCCCGCCCCGCGGGTGGCGCCCGCCACGAGCGCGACCCGCCCCGCGAGCGGACGCGCGGGGCCGGCCTGCACGGCGGCGTTCTGAGTGTTCCGGGTGGTGATGTCCTTGTGGTTCATGTCATCCATCGTTCATGCCAAAACTGACAGAACACGTCACCCTTTTCCGGGGATCCCGCGCAGCGCGCTCGACGGTGCTCCGTTCCCCAGAGAGGTAGCTGCCCCTGGGACCGAGCCGGCCACCCCGGGTGTTCGGGGAAGGTCCGGAGTCCTGCCGTGGTGACATTCCTCGTCCCTGTGCAACAGGTTGGCCCCGGTACCGGATCGGGCGTACTTGACCATGCTGCCGGGGGAACGATGAAACCATGACTGGCTGGCAGCGGGCGTGTTGGTGGGGGCTCGGCGTCGTGGGCGCGGGCGCGGTGGCGGGGACGGCGTGGTGGTTGACGGCCACGCACCCCGACGGTGCCGGGCAGGCGTGGGGCGCAGTGAGCGCGGTGGCCGGCGTCGCCGCCGTCGTCGTCGCCCTGTGGCAGCTGCGCACCGCCCGTTCGTCGGCCCGGCGGGATGAGCCGATGACCGCCAGCGGCGGAGCGATCGTGGCCGACGGGGACGTGTCGGACTCGACGACGTCGGCCCGCGGCCCCGCCCCGACCCGCTCCGGGCCCGCTCCGGCGACCGGAACGCACGGCACCACCGGCGCCATCGTCGCGCGCGGCAGGGTGGACAACTCGCACACCGAGTACCGCCCGTGAAGTGGGTCAGGAAGAAGACGCCTCGGCGGAAGAAGGGCACCACCGGCGGGCAGGAGCACGACGGCGCCGAGGAGCGGACCGGCGCCGGGCAGCGGGACGCGGCTGCCGGGGAGCAGATCGTCGACGGCGGTCCGAGTCTTCAGGGCAGCACGGGCGCGATCGTCGCGGCCGGGGACGTGATCGGTTCCTCGACCCAGTTCGTGCGGGCCGAGCAGGCGTTGGTCCTGCCGCCGAAGGCGTACGCGCCGATCCCCGCCGACGCGGCCCGGGGCGGGGTGTCGAACATCCGCGGCGGGCTGTTCGTCGGGCGCCGTGAGGAACTCGCGCTGCTGGACGCGGCGTTCGAGCGTACGGGTGAAGTGGTGGTCCACACGGTCCACGGGCTGGGCGGGGTGGGCAAGTCCGCCTTGGCCGCCCACTGGGCCTCGATGCGCGGGGAGCGGGTGCGGTGGCGGATCACCGCCGACACGGCCGTCGGACTGCGGGCCGGGCTGGCCTCCCTCGCCCGCGCCCTCCAGCCCGGCCTCACCGGTCTGCCGGAGGACCTGCAGGTGGAGCGCGCGCTACGGTGGCTCGCCGCCGACCACGACGGGTGGCTGCTGGTGCTCGACAACGTCGAGGACCCCGCCCACATCGAAGCCCTGCTGGAACGCGTCCCCCGCGGCCGGGTCCTCGTCACCACTCGGCGCACCGGCGGATGGCACCACCGCGCCACCACCGTCCGGCTCGGCGTCCTGGAGGGGTGCGACGCGGTGGACCTGTTCGTGCGGGTCCTCACCCAGGACGGCCCGCGCGCGAGCGAGGGCGCCGAGGCGGTGTGCGAGGAGCTCGGGCACCTGGCCCTGGCCGTCGAGCAGGCCGCCGCCTACTGCGCGCAGACCGCCACCACGCCGAACGCCTACCTGGAGATGCTGACCCGGTGGCCGGCCGACATGTTCGCCGCCGGAGCGGAGGGCACGGACGCGGAACGCACCATCGCGCGGATCTGGCACCTGACCCTGGACCGCCTCACCGACACTCCCCTCGCCGGCGAGATCCTGCGGATCCTGGCCTGGTACGCCCCCGACAACGTCCCCCGTGGCCTGATCGACCACCTCGCCGGCGCTGACGACGGCCCCGGCCTCCCCCGGATCGCCACCGCGCTCGGCCGGCTCCTCGCCTACAGCATGATCACCGACAACCGCGACGGCACCCTGTCCGTCCACCGCCTCGTCCAGACCCTCGCCCGCACCCCCGACCCCCACGACCACCACCGCCGGGCCGACGACATCACCACCGCCCGCCACCACGCCGCCCAGTGCCTCAAGGCCGCCCTCCCCGGCGACACGAGGCAGCCCGACAGGTGGCCTCTCCTACGCGCCCTGATCCCCCACGTCGACACCCTCACCGACCGCACACCCGAGTCGGCCGACACGGTGACCACCGCCACCGTGCTCAACACCGCCGGACTCTTCCTCAGCGGCCAGGGCCAGGCCCGACGTGCCACCGCCCACCTCCGACGCTCCCTCACCGGCCTGACGCGGATCCTCGGGGAGGACGCGCCGGACGCCCTCGCCTCCCGCAACAACCTCGCCCACGCCTACAAGCAGGCAGGGGACCTGGCCCGCGCCATCCCCCTCCTCGAACAGACCCTGGCGGCCACGAAACGGGTCCTGGGCGAGGACGCACCCGCCACCCTCACCTCCCGCAACAACCTCGCCACCGCCTACCAGGCGGCCGGAAACGTGACGCACGCGATCCCCCTCCTCGAACAGACCCTTCAGGAGCGGGCCCGGGTCCTGGGCGAGGACGCCCCCGACACCCTCGCCTCCCGCACCAACCTCGCCACCGCCTACCAGGCCGTCGGCGATCTGACCCGCGCCATCCCCCTCCTCGAACAGACCCTGGCGGCCACGAAACGGGTCCTGGGCGAGGACGCACCCGCCACCCTCACCACCGGCAACAACCTCGCCACCGCCTACCAGGCCGTCGGCGATCTGACCCGCGCCGTCCCCCTCCTCGAACAGACCCTCCAGGAGCAGACCCGGAACCTGGGCGAGGACGCACCCGCCACCCTCATCTCCCGCAACAACCTCGCCACCGCCTACCAGGCGGCCGGAGACCTGACACGTGCCATCCCCCTGCACGAACGGACTCTCCGGGACCGGGTCCGGGTCCTGGGCGAGGATGCCCCCGACACTCTCACCTCCCGCAACAACCTCGCCACCGCCTACCAGGCGGCCGGAGACCTGACACGTGCCATCCCCCTGCACAAACGGACTCTCCGGGACCGGGCCCGGGTCCTGGGCCAGGACGCACCCGCCACCCTCACCTCCCGCAACAACCTCGCCACCGCCTACCAAGAGGCAGGGGACCTGGCCCGCGCCATCCCCCTCCTCGAACGGACCCTTCACGACCGGGCCCGGGTCCTGGGCGAGGACGCCCCCGACACGCTCAACTCCCGCCACAACCTCGCCACCGCCTACCGGGGCGCCGGAAACCGGGTGCACGCCATCGCCCTCCACGAGCAGACCCTGGAAGCCATGGTGCGGGTCCTGGGCGAGGACGCCCCCGCCATCCTCAGCACGCGCAACAACCTCGCCCACGCGTACCAGGAAGCCGGAGACCTGGCCCGCGCCATCCCCCTGCACGAACGGACCCTGCGGGACCGGGTCCGGGTCCTGGGCGAGGACGCCCCCGACACGCTCACCACCCGTCACAACCTCGCCCACGCCTACGGAGACGCCGGACGATTCAGTGAGGCAATCGTCCTGCTGCGTTCCCTGGTGGAGGACTTGACGCGGATGCTGGGGCCCGGTCATCCGCACACGGCCAGCTCGCGGGTGGGGCTCGTGCTGGCGCTGGTCGCCCGTGGCCGGTTCCTGTTGCCCGGCGACACGGCGGGCGCACGGCGCGACGCCACCGAGGCGGTCCAGGCCGTCGACCCGTACTTCGTGGACAACCCGAGCACGTACGGGCCCGCACTCGTCCATGCCCACCAGTTCGCCGCCGACGTCCTCGACGCGGAAGGGCAGCCCTGAGCCGCCATCGGACACCTCCAGCGCGCCCGGTCCGTGGAAGCGGCGATGGCGGCGTCCCAGAGCGCCGACGGCCACAGCTGAGTCCCAGGCAGGTCCGGCGCCCGGCCCGACCACGGTCCCGCTCCCCCGCGGTGCGGCGCCTCCGGGGATCGGTGACCGCACCGGAACGGTTCCCTCCGTCTGTGGGCGAAACATGTCCTTTACGTGGCCGCCGCGTCATTTCCGCCTGTGATACCGGTCACCTTCCCGCCGGTTCGGGCTCGATCCGTCTTCACAACAGGAACACCGGTCCGATATATCTCTGCCCGATCTTCAGGACAAGTCGGGGGAATTCTTTCGGTGTTGGCACTGCGTCGTTGCCTTGCGCTGCTCATCTGCACGGTGCTCACCGTGCTCGCCGCCGCCAGCGGGGCGACCGCCGTCGCCCCACCACCCGTCGCAGCCGCGACCCCCGACCCGGGAGCGCTGCCCAAGCAGCGCGGCTCCGACGCGGCAGGCCGGCCGAACGAGGTGCCGGCCGACCGCACCGGCGCCGGTGCCGACGGCGGGCGCGCCGGGCACGAGGCGGCCGCCGGCGAACTCGCCCCGGAGGACCCCGCCCCGGTGCCCGCCGCCGCCGCGCCCGCGCCAAAGCCGGTGTCGACTGGATGGCCGGCCTCGCGGATCTGGAGATGACGCAGTTCCCGATGCTCTGGGCCCTGACGCCGTATGGGGATGCGGTCTTCAACCAGCGGCAGGTGCCGCTGCTGCTGTCGGAACTCGACCGGCTTCCTGCCGATTTGGACGGCGACTGGGTCGGGCAGGTCCGCGAGCTGTGCCAGGTCGTCGAGCGCGGGCCGCACCTGTATCTGTGGTTCATCGGCGACTGACCAGGTCAGTCGGCCCTCGACTCCCCGGCCGCCGACTGCTGCCGGCCCAGGGCCTGCCAGGCGATGGTGCCGTTCTGGACGGAGTGGGCCTCGTCCGCGCGAACGACCTGTCCGACGGGCCTGTTGGCCGCGATGTGCTCCAGGACGGAGACCAGGTCGTCCTCGGCGAAGCGCCCGGCCGCGGCCGCGAGCCCGAGGGCCTGGTCGACCCGGTCGCTGCCCAGGACAGCGGCGAGTTCGACGGCGTGGGCCATCTTCGCCCGGATCCGGGACGCTCCGGCGGGTCCGGCCTCCTTGAGCCAGCGTCCGGCGCCGGAACCGATGCCCACGAACGCGATCTCCGCCTCGGAGCGGGGCTGGAGCCGGGGCTGGTGAACGCCGCGGCCGTCGGGGTGGTCGGGGTAGTGGGCGTCGATGATCTGCGGGACGCCGGGCGTGGACAGCTGGTGCCGCCAGATCTCCGACAGGTCGCCGGAGGTGGTGCGGGCCGTGATCGACAGCTCGTCGCCGACGACCCGGCACCAGACCCGGGCTCCGGTGTAACCCGGCGGCGTCGAGTATCGGACCGCGTTGAAGCTGATGGTGCGGTCCGAGCCGACCAGCCGCTCCTCGCCCAGCGCGAGGGCCAGCGGCTCGATCGGCAGGACGTGCAGTGTGGTGCGTTCGATCTCGAGGCGGTCGGAGGGGATCTGCCCAGTCGCGCGGTGCCGGCGCGTGTTCACGCTGTCGCACCAGATCCGGCAGGCGTCCGCGAGCTCGGCGAAGGAGTCGTAGGCGGGTAGCAGGTTCGCCGTGGTCGGGACCAGGTCGGCCTTCGCGATCCGGACGGTGGCTTCCGCCCCGCCCTTGCTCTCGGGGTCGTAGGGAACGCAACTGACGACCTGACAACCGTAGTGTCGGCCCGCGGCGACCATCTGCGGATGCCTCACCGGGATCCCGGCGATGTGCTCGACGGTGACCGTCTTCGCGTTGTCGGTCAGCACGTAGGTCGGCGCCCCGCCGATTCGCCGAAGCGTGGTGTCCAGGCAGGCCACCAGCGTGCCCAGGGTGCAGTCCCAGACCGGGATCGCCACCCGGAACCGCGACCAGGACAGCCCCGCGCAGAACAGCCAGGTCCGCCTGCCGTTGATCTTCGGGCCCTCACCCCAGTCGAACTGCAGCCACCTCCCGGGCTCCGGGATCCACGGCCGGTAGGTCCTGCGCTTGCCCGCCCTCCACGTGGTCTTCGCCGCGTTCACCGCCCGCCGCGTTGAACGCGCGCTGCCCTGAAAGCCCATCTTCACGAGCTTCTCGTGGACCACGTCAGCGCGGATCGACGCCTTCGACTGCTCGACCCACTCCTCGATCTTCTCCAGGAAGCCGTCGATCATCTTCAGCCGCGGCTCGCGGTGATTCGGGTTCCGGCCGCTGGCGCGGGCCTCGACGTACCGCTTGACCGTCTTCGGGTCGTTCCCCGTGAGCGCAGCTGCCGACCAGACCGTCTCGGTCAGGTCGTACGCCTCGAATATCTCCATGATCTCTCTGCCAGACTTCGTCACAGGACCTCTTCGACCAGTTCGCTGATGCTTCGCAAACACCAGCAAACCGGACGAAGGGGTCTCCTTCAGATAAGGAAGCGATCAGGAACACCGCAGGCCGGACGGCCGTCCACCTGGATTTCTGGTGGCCATCAACCGGGGCTCAACTGGCCGCACACCTGGACTTTGCCGGCTCTGGCGCGAGTTCCGTGAAAGCACCACTGCTCCGGTGACGGCGTCAGGGCAAGTCAGGTAGGAAGAGGTCCAGCGACGGGCCTTCCAGGGC
>NZ_JBVHHE010000043.1:0-45068 GCF_055561235.1 Kitasatospora sp. NPDC022856
GTGTTCGCGGCGCGGTTGGCGGAGTGTGGGGCGGCGCTGGCGCCGTATGTGCCGTGGTCGTTGAGTGAGGTTCTGGCGGGTGCCGAGGGTGCGCCTGGTCTGGACGCGGCTGATGTGGTGCAGCCGGTGTTGTGGGCGGTGATGGTGTCGCTGGCGGCGGTGTGGGAGGCCGCCGGGGTGACGCCGGATGCGGTGGTGGGTCATTCGCAGGGTGAGATCGCGGCGGCGACGGTGGCGGGGATGCTGTCCCTGGAGGACGGCGCGCGGGTGGTGGCGGTGCGGGCTCGGGCGCTGACGAGTTTGTCGGTGCAGGGTTCGATGGTGTCGGTGGTGATGCCGTCGCGGGCGGTGCGGGAGATCGTCGAGGGTTGGGGCGAGCGCCTGTCGGTGGCGGCGGTGAATGGCCCGGCTGCGGTGGTGGTGTCGGGTGAGCCGGAGGCGTTGTCGGAGTTCGAGCGTGAGTTGGCGTCGCGCAAGGTGCTGCGGTGGCGGATTCCGGCGACGGACTTCGTGGCGCATTCGCCGGCGGTGGAGCCGTTGGAGGCGGTGCTGGCGGCGGAGCTGGCCGGGATCGTGCCGCGGGCGGGTCGTGTCCCGATGATCTCGACGGTGACGGGCGAGTGGTTGTCCGGTACGGAGGTGGACGCCGCCTACTGGTTCGCGAACCTGCGGCGGATGGTCCGCTTCGAGGAGGCCGTCCGCACGCTGCTGGGCGGCGGTTACGGCTCGTTCGTGGAGGTGTCGACCCATCCGGTGCTGACGGCGGCGGTGGCGGAGACGGCCGAGGACGCCGGTGTCGCCGACGTCCTGACGGTGGGCACGCTGGAGCGCGACAACGCGGGCGCCACCCGCCTCCTCACCTCACTCGCCCAGGCCTACGTCGGCGGCCTGTCGGTGGACTGGAAGACTGTGCTGCCCGCCGCCGAGGCGCTGGAGCTGCCGACCTACGCCTTCCAGCACCAGCACTACTGGCTCCAGGCCGCTGCGACGGCGTCCCCCGTCGGTGGCGACGGTGCGAGCACGGCGGCGGAAGCGCAGTTCTGGGCCGCCGTCGAGGGCGGCGACCTGGCCCGGCTCGCGGACACCCTGGCGATCGAGGACCAGCAGCAGCTCAGCACCGTGCTGCCCGCCCTGGCGACCTGGCGCCGCCGGGAGCAGGACCGCTCGGTCACGGAGAACTGGCGCTACCGCGTCACCTGGGCGCCGGTCGCCGACCCCGCTCCCGCCCGGCTGTCCGGCCGGTGGCTGGTGGTGCTCCCCGCCGGGGAGACCGACGGCGATGTGGCCCAGGGCTGCGTGGCCGCGCTGTCCTCCCGCGGCGCCGAGCCCGTCGTCCTGGAGGTCACGGCCGAGGCCGACCGGAAGCAACTGGCCGAGCGGATCCGCGCGGTGCGGCCGGAGTCCGGCTTCGCCGGGGTGCTGTCGCTGCTGGGCCTGGACGAGACGCCGGTGCCGGAGCACCCGGTGGTGCCCCGGGGCCTCGCCGCGACGCTGAGCCTGGTGCAGGCGCTGGGCTCCGCCGAGGTGGACGCGCCGCTCTGGGTGGTCACGTCCGGTGCGGTGGCCGGTGGGCCGGGCACCGGACCGGCGAGCCCGGTGCAGACGCAGGTGTGGGGTCTGGGGCGGGTCGTCGCCCTGGAACACCCGGACCGCTGGGGCGGGTCGATCGACCTCCCCGGGACGGTCGACGAGCAGGCGGCGGGACGGCTGGCCGCGGTGCTGGCCGGCTGCGGCGAGGACCAGGTCGCGATCCGTCCGGCCGGGATCCTGGCCCGGCGGCTGACCCGCGCCCCGCACCCCCGCCCGGCGGAGCGGCCGTGGACGCCGACCGGGACCGTCCTGGTCACCGGAGGCACGGGCGCGATCGGCGGGCACGTGGCCCGCTGGCTGGCCGGTCGGGGCGCGCAGCGGCTCGTGCTGACCAGCAGGTCCGGCGCCGGCGCCGCCGGGGTCGCCGCACAGGCGGCCGAACTGGCCGCCCGGGGCAGCCGGGTGGACGTCGTCGCGTGCGACGTGAGCGACCGGTCCGGGCTGGCCGGGCTGCTCGACCGGGTCGCCGCGACCGGCCCCGCGCTGTCCGCGGTGATGCACACCGCGGGCCTCGGACAGGCCACCACGGTCGAGGACACCGACCTGGCCGAGACGGCCGCCGTACTGGCCGCCAAGGCCGGGGGAGCCGTGCACCTGGACGAGCTGACCAGGGGGCTGGACCTGGACGCGTTCGTGCTCTTCTCGTCGATCTCGGCGACCTGGGGCAGCAGCGTCCAGCCCGCCTACGCCGCGGCCAACACCTTCCTGGACGGCCTGGCCGAGCACCGCCGGGCGCAGGGTCTGCCCGCCACCTCGGTGGCCTGGGGGCCGTGGGGCGGCGGCGGGATGACCGACGCCGACACCGGCGCCTGGATGGCCCGGGGCGGCCTGATGGTCATGGACCAGGACCACGCCGTCCAGGCGCTGGCCCAGATCCTGGACGGCCGCGAGGGCTCCGTCACGATCGCCGACGTGGACTGGGCGCGGTTCGCCCCGCCGTTCACGCTGCGCCGGCGCAGCCCGCTGATCGAGGGGCTGCCCGAGGTCGTCGCGGCGCTGGCCGGGGCGGGGGCCGGTGCGGCCGCCGACCCGGACGCGGGCGCGTCCCTGCGGGAGCAACTGGCGGGCCTGACCCGGGCCGAGCAGAACCGGACGCTGGTCAAGCTGGTCCAGGCGCAGGCGGCCGCGGTGCTCGACTACGCGTCCCCCGAGGCCGTCGAGGCCACCCGGGCCTTCAGCGACCTGGGCTTCGACTCGCTGACCTCGGTGGAGCTGCGCAACCGGCTCGGCGCCGCCACCGGCCTGCAGCTGCCGGCCACGCTGCTGTTCGACTGCCCCACCCCGGCGGTGCTGGCCGAGTACCTCTGGAACGAGGAGTTCCGGGACGGGTCCGGTCCGGTGTCCCTGGTGGAGGAGGTCGACCGGCTCGGGTCGGTGCTGACCGGGGCGGCGCCGGACGAGAAGACGCATCAATTGATCACCGATCGCCTGCAGGAGCTCCTTTCCCAGTGGATGGAGGTTGGTGCTCCCACGGAAACCCAGGCGGTCGCGGAGAAGATCGGGTCCGCGACGGACGACGAGATATTCGAGTTCATCCACAAGGAACTCGGCAGGTAAGTGGTTGTCCGTGTGCGCGGATGGCAGGCATGCGTTTCACAGACTGGAATGGTGAGATCCGATGGCGAACGAAGAGACTCTCCGCGACTACCTCAAATGGGTGACGACCGATCTCTACAACACGCGTCAGCGACTGCGTGAGGTGGAGGAACGCAGCCACGAACCGATAGCGATCGTCGGAATCGGCTGCCGGTACCCCGGTGGAATCCAGGCTCCGGAGGACTTCTGGAATCTGCTCTCCACCGGCCGGGACGGGGTCGCCGGAATTCCGACCGACCGCGGCTGGAACATCGAGGAGCTCTACGCGGAGGACCCGGACGGCATATCGCAGGTGCGCGAGGCCGGGTTCATCGCGGACGCCAGCGGATTCGACGCGGGGTTCTTCGGTGTCAGCCCGCGGGAAGCGGTGGCGATGGACCCGCAGCAGCGCGTGCTGCTGGAGGTCTGCTGGGAGGCGCTGGAGCGGGCGGGCATCGACCCGACCTCGCTGCGCGGCTCGCTGACCGGTGTGTTCGCCGGCGCCGCGCTGTCCGGCTACGGCTTCGGCACGGACGAGGACCTGGACGTCCACCTGATGACCGGGACGTCGACCAGCGTCATCTCCGGCCGGGTGTCGTACTCGCTGGGCCTGGAGGGCCCGGCGGTGACGGTGGACACCGCCTGCTCGTCGTCCCTGGTGGCGCTGCACCTGGCCGCCCAGGCGGTGCGCTCGGGCGAGTGCACGCTGGCCCTGGCCGGCGGCGTCACGGTGACCGCCATCCCGATCATGTTCACCCAGTTCTCCAAGCAGCTCGGGCTGGCCCACGACGGACGCTGCAAGGCGTTCTCGGCGGAGGCCGACGGCATGGGCATCGCCGAGGGCGCGGGCATGGTCGTCCTGGAGAAGCTGTCCGACGCCCGGCGCAACGGGCACCCGGTGCTCGCGGTGATCCGCGGCTCGGCGATCAACCAGGACGGCGCGTCCAACGGCCTGGCCGCGCCGAACGGCCCCTCGCAGCAGCGGGTGATCCGCGCGGCGCTGGCCAACTCCCGGCTGTCGGCCGCCGACGTGGACGTGGTCGAGGCGCACGGCACGGGCACCACGCTGGGCGACCCGATCGAGGCCCAGGCGGTGATCGCCACCTACGGCCAGGGCCGCCCGGAGGACCGTCCGGTCTTCCTCGGCTCGGTGAAGTCCAACATCGGGCACACCCAGGCCGCGGCCGGCGTCGCGGGCGTCATCAAGATGGTGCTGGCGCTGCAGAACCAGCGGATGCCGCAGACCCTGCACGCGCAGGAGCCGTCGCCGCACATCGACTGGTCGGCGGGTGACGTCAGGCTGCTGAACGAGGCCGAGTCCTGGCCCGCCGGCGAGCGGGTGCGCCGCGGTGGCGTCTCCTCGTTCGGCGTCAGCGGCACCAACGCGCACGTCATCATCGAGGAGGCCCCGGCCGAGGAGACCGAGCCGGCGGAGGCCGTCGACGCCGGCGCCCCGGCCGAACCCGGCGCCCCGGAGGGCGGGGCGCCGGTCGTCGCGGAGGTCGTGGCACCGCTGGTGTCGGGCGCCGAGGCGTGGCTGGTGTCGGGCCGCTCGGCGGACGGGCTGGTCGCCCAGGCGGACCGGCTGCGCGACTGGATCGCCGCGCGACCGGCCCTGGAGCCGGCCGCGGTGGCGCGGTCACTGGTGACCACGCGCGCGGCCTTCGAGCACCGGGCCGTGGTGCTGGGCACCGACCGGGCCGGACTCATGGGCGGCCTGGGCCAGTTGGCCGGCGGTCAGCAGACCGCCTCGGTCGTCGCGGGGGTGGCGCACGCGAGCGCGCGGGCGGTCTTCGTCTTCCCGGGCCAGGGCTCGCAGTGGCTCGGCATGGCCACCGAACTGGCGGCCGGCAGCCCGGTGTTCGCCGCGCGGCTGGCCGAGTGCGCGGCGGCGCTGGCGCCGTACGTGGACTGGTCGCTCGCCGACGTGCTGGCCGGCGCCGAGGGCGCGCCCGCGCTGGAGGCGGCCGATGTCGTGCAGCCCGTGCTGTGGGCGGTCATGGTCTCGCTGGCGGCGGTCTGGGAGGCCGCCGGCGTGACCCCCGAAGCGGTGGTGGGCCACTCGCAGGGCGAGATCGCCGCGGCCACCGTCGCGGGCATGCTGAGCCTGGAGGACGCGGCCAAGGTCGTCGCGTTGCGGTCCCGGGCGCTGCGGGCGATCACCGGCATCGGCGGGATGCTGTCGGTGACCGAGCCGGCCGCCCGGGTGGAGGAGCGGCTCGGACGCTGGGCGGGCCGGCTCTCGCTGGCCTGCGTCAACGGCCCCTCGGCGGTGGTGGTCTCCGGCGAGGCGGCCGCCCTGCGGGAGCTCCAGGAGGAGCTGAAGGCCGACGGCGTGCGCGAGCGGATGGTCGCGGTCGACTACGCCTCGCACTGCGCGCAGGTGGAGCGGCTGGAGGAGGAGATCACCTCCCTGCTGGCCGGGGTGACGCCGCGCGCCGGGCGGATCCCGATGATCTCGGCGGTCACCGGCGAGATGCTGACCGGCGAGGAGCTGGGCGCCGGGTACTGGTACGCGAGCCTGCGGGCCACCGTCCGGTTCGAGCGGGCCGTGCGGACCCTGGCCGGCCTCGGCCACCAGGTGTTCATCGAGGTCTCCCCGCACCCGGTGCTGATCGCGCCGATCACCGACACCCTGGAGGAGGCCGCCGTCGACGCCGGCCCGGCCGTCCAGGCCGGGCGGGTCTGCGGCACCCTGCGCCGGGACGACGGCGGGGCGCTGCGCCTGCTCACCTCGCTCGCCGAGGCCTTCGTGGCCGGGGTGCCCGTCGACTGGGCGCGGGTGCTGCCCGCCGCCGACCAGGTGGAACTGCCCACCTACGCCTTCCGCCACGAGCGGTACTGGCCGAAGGGCATGCTCGCGCTGCCCGGCGCGGCCAGGGCCGGGAGCGGCGACCCGGCCTCGCTGGGCCTGGGCGCCGTCACCCACCCGCTGCTGCGCGCCGTGGTCGAACTCGCCGGCGACGCCGAACTGGTGTGCACCGGACGGCTGTCGCTGCGCACGCACGCCTGGCTCGCCGACCACGCGGTCGGCGGCGTGGTGCTGCTGCCCGGCACCGGCTTCGTCGAGATGGTGGTGAGCGCCGGCCACCAGGTGGGCTGCTCGCTGCTGGAGGAGCTGACCCTCCAGTCGCCGCTGGTGCTGCCCGCGGACGGCGCCGGTGTCCAGGTCCAGGTGGTGGTGACCGCGGCCGACGCCGAGGGCCGGCGCCAGGTGGACGTGTTCTCCCGCCCCGACCGCCCCGAGGAGGAGCAGGTCTGGGTGAAGCACGCCGCCGCGGTGATCGCTCCCGCCCCGGCCGCCGCCGAACCGGAGGAGGACCTCACGGTCTGGCCGCCGCGCGGGGCCGAGGCGCTCGACATCAGCGACCTGTACACCGTGCACCTGGCCGACATCTACGGACCGGCGTTCCAGGGCCTGCAGGCCGTCTGGCGCCGCGGCGAGGACATCTTCGCCGAGGTGGCCCTGCCGGAGGAGGCCGGGGACCCGGCCTCGTACGGGCTGCACCCGGTCCTGCTGGACGCGGCGCTGCTCGCGGGCGTGGTGGCCGAGGCGGCCGAGGCACAGGAGTCCGGCGACGCCCAGCAGGGCCAGATCCGGATGCCGTTCGCCTGGACGGGCGTCGCGCTGCACGCCGCCGGGGCGCCGGTCCTGCGGGCCCGGCTGCGCCGGGACGCCCAGGGCAGCCTGACGCTGACCGCGGCCGACGCCACGGGCCGGCCGGTGGTGACGGTGGACTCGCTGATCACCCGCCCGGTCTCGCCGGAGCAGCTGCAGAGCGCCGACGACTGGATCCGCGACGCGCTGTTCACCGTGGAGTGGGCGCCGCTGCCGCAGGGCGCGGTGCAGGAGGGGCCGTGGGCGCTGGTCGGCGCCGACCGCTTCGCCGTGGCCGAGCAGCTGGCCGCCGCCGGGATCCCGGTGCACGGCTACCCCGGCATCGCCCAACTGGCCGCCGCCACCGCCGAGGGGGAGGTCTCGCCCCGCGTGGTGATCGCCTGCGTGAGCGGCGAGGGCGTCGACGGGACGGCCGTGGCCGCCCGTCAGGTCGCCGGCGAGGCACTGGAGCTGGCGCAGGACTGGCTGGCCGCGGCCGAGCTGGAGCCCGCGCAGCTGGTGGTCGTCACCCGTGGCGGCGTGGCCGTGCAGGCCGGCGACGCGGTGGCGGACCCGGCCGTGGGCGCGGTCTGGGGCCTGCTGCGCTCGGCCCAGCTGGAGAACCCCGGCCGGTTCGTCCTGGCCGACCTCCCCGCGGACGGCGGTGACGGCGAGGTGGCCGCGCTGCCGGCCGCGCTGGGCAGCGGAGAGCCCGAGGTGGCCGTCCGGGAGCGGAAGGGCTACGGCCGGCGCCTGACCCGCCCGAAGGGCGACCTGGTGGTCCCCGACCGGACGGCGGCGGAGCGGCCGGCCGACCAGGACCCGCGGACGGTGCTCGTCACCGGTGGCACCGGAACGCTCGGCGGTGTGGTCGCCAAGCACATGGTGGCCACCGGACGGGCCGGCGGGGCCGTGCTGCTCAGCCGCTCCGGCCCGGGCGCCGCCGGGGTGGCCGCGCTGGCCGCGGAGGTGGCCGAGCTGGGCGGGTGGGTCCGGGTGGTCGCGTGCGACGTGGCCGACCGGGACGCGCTGGCCGGGGTGCTGGACTCGCTGCCGGCCGACTGCCCGCTGGGCTCCGTGTTCCACGCCGCGGGCATCATCGACGACGGCATGGTCGACTCGCTGAGCGCCGAGCGCGTGTCGGCGGTCATGCGTCCCAAGGTGGACGCGGCCTGGCACCTGCACGAGCTGACCCAGGGCCTGGACCTCGACCACTTCGTGCTGTTCTCCTCGGTCGCGGCCGCGTTCGGTGGTGCGGGCCAGGCCAACTACGCGGCGGCCAACGCCTTCCTGGACGCGCTGGCGGGCGCCCGGCGGGCCGCCGGACTGGCGGGCACCGCGCTCGCCTGGGGCCCGTGGATGCCCGAGGCCGGTATCGGCCGCGGCCTGGACGAGGTGATGCTCCGCCGGATGACCGGTTCGGGCCTCGCCGCGCTGAACGAGCAGGAGGGTCTGGTCCTGCTGGACCTCGCCCTGGAGCGGGCCGAGTCCGTCCTGGTCCCGGCCCGGCTGGACAAGGCCGGCCTGCGGGCGCAGGCGGCCGCCACCGGCATCCCGCCGCTCTGGCAGGTGCTCGCGGACGACTTCATCCCGCGCCGGGCGGCCGTCACCTCGGCCGCCGGGGCGACCGGCGCCGGCGCCGCGGACGTGCTGCGCCAGCAGCTGGCCGGGCTGCCGGGCACCGAACGCGACCGGGTGCTGCTGGACCTGGTGCGCACCCACGCCGCGGCGGTGCTCGGACACGCCTCGGGCGACGCGATCGAGGCCGGCCGTCCGTTCACCGACCTGGGCTTCGACTCGCTGATCGCGGTCGAGTTCCGCAACCGGATGAACCCGGCGACCGGGCTGCGGCTGCCCGCCACCCTGGTCTTCGACTACCCCAACCCGGTCGCGCTCGCCGCGCTGCTGCGCGAACAACTCGCCGGCGACCTGTCCGACGTCGTGGACCTCGGCGGTCCCGCGGCGACGGCGGCGCTCGCCATGGACGAGCCGGTCGCGATCGTCGGCATGGCCTGCCGCTTCCCGGGCGGCGCGACCAGCCCGGAGGAGCTGTGGCAGATGCTGGCCACCGGCACGGACGGGCTGTCGACCTTCCCGACCGACCGCGGCTGGGACCTCGACTCCCTCTACAACCCGGACGTGGACAACGTCGGGACCTCGTACACGCAGGTCGGCGGGTTCGTCCAGGAGGCCAGCGGCTTCGACGCCGGCTTCTTCGGGATCAGCCCCCGCGAGGCGCTGGCGATGGACCCGCAGCAGCGGCTGCTGCTGGAGACCTCGTGGGAGGCGCTGGAGCGGTCCGGCATCGACCCCGCGACGCTGCGCGGCAGCCAGACCGGCGCGTTCGTCGGCGGTTACGGCTCCTCGTACCTGGCCGTCACGATGGCCGACGAGGAGGAGGTGGAGAGCCTCGGGGCGCACCTGATGACCGGGAACGCGGCCAGCGTGCTGTCCGGCCGGGTCTCCTACGTGCTGGGCCTGGAGGGCCCGGCGGTGACCATCGACACGGCCTGCTCGTCCTCGCTGGTGGCCCTGCACCTGGCGGCCCAGGCGCTGCGCCAGGGCGAGTGCACGCTGGCGCTGGCCGGCGGCGTCACGATCATGGCGAGCCCGGACGGCTTCCGCGCGTTCTCGCACGCCCGCGGTCTCGCGGAGGACGGGCGCTCCAAGGCGTTCTCGGACGCGGCCGACGGCATGGGCATGGCCGAGGGCGCGGGCATGCTCGTGGTCGAGCGGCTCTCCGACGCCCGGCGCAACGGGCACCCGGTGCTCGCGGTGCTGCGCGGCTCGGCGATCAACCAGGACGGCGCGTCCAACGGTCTGACCGCGCCGAACGGCCCCTCGCAGCAGCGGGTGATCCGCGCCGCGCTGGCCAACTCCCGGCTCTCCACGGCCGATGTGGACGTGGTGGAGGCGCACGGCACGGGCACCACGCTGGGCGACCCGATCGAGGCGCAGGCGCTGCTGGCCACCTACGGCCAGGAGCGCGGCGACCGCGGGTCGCTCTGGCTGGGCTCGGTGAAGTCGAACCTCGGACACACCCAGGCGGCCGCCGGTGTCGCCGGGGTGATGAAGATGGTGCTGGCGCTCCAGCACGAGCAGCTGCCGCGGACGCTCTACGCGGACGTGCCCTCCTCGCACGTGGACTGGGAGGCCGGTGACATCAGGCTGCTGAACGAGCCGGTGCCGTGGCCGACCGGGGAGCGGGTGCGCCGGGCCGGTGTGTCGGCCTTCGGCATCAGCGGCACCAATGTGCACGTCATCGTGGAGGAGGCCCCGGCCGAGGAGCCCGAAGCGGTGGAGACCGTGGACGGGCCGGCCGAGGACGTCCGGTCCGCCGCGGTGGTGGAGCTGGACGGGCCGGCCGCGTGGCTGGTCTCTGGCCGGACGGCCGAGGGGCTGACCGCCCAGGCGGGCCGGCTGCGGGAGTGGGTCGCGGCGCGGCCGGACCAGGTGCCGGCCGAGGTGGCCTGGTCGCTGGCGACGACGCGGTCGGTCTTCGAGCACCGGTCGGTGGTGGTCGGTACTGACCGCGCGGAGCTGGTCGCGGGCCTGCAGAGCCTGGCCGCCGGTGCGCCGTCGGGTGCGGTGGTGTCGGGTGTGGCCCGCCCGGGTGCGCGGGTGGTCTTCGCCTTCGCCGGTCAGGGTTCGCAGTGGGTCGGCATGGGGCGTGAACTCGCTTCGTGCAGACCGGTGTTCGCGGCGCGCCTCGCGGAGTGCGAGGCGGCGCTGGCGCCGTACGTCGAGTGGTCGCTGAGCGACGTCCTGGCGGGTGCCGAGGGTGCCCCCGCACTGGAGGCGGCGGATGTCGTCCAGCCCGCCCTGTGGGCGGTGATGGTGTCGCTGGCGGCGGTCTGGGAAGCCGCGGGCGTCACGCCGGACGCCGTGGTCGGTCACTCGCAGGGTGAGATCGCGGCGGCGACGGTGGCCGGGATGCTGTCGCTGGAGGACGGCGCCCGGGTGGTGGCGCTGCGTTCGCGGTCGTTGAAGGTGCTGGCCGGGCTCGGCGGGATGCTGTCGGTGAGCCGGAGTGCCGCGGTGGTCGAGGAGCGGATCGCGCGCTTCGGTGAGCGGCTGTCGCTGGCGGCGGTCAACGGGCCGTCGGCGGTGGTGGTTTCGGGTGAGCCCGAGGCCCTGGAGGAGTTGAAGGCGGAGTTCGAGGCGGAGGGCGTGCGCGCCCGGATGGTCGCGGTGGACTACGCCTCGCACTCGGCGCAGGTGGACCGCCTCGAAGCGGAGATCACCGAGGTCCTGGCCGGTATCGCGCCGCGCCGGGGCCGGATCCCGATGGTCTCGGCGATGACCGGCGAGACGCTCACCGGCGAGGAGCTGGACCCCGCCTACTGGTACGGCAGCCTGCGCGCCACGGTCCACTTCGACCGCGCGGTGCGCACCCTGGCCGGTCAGGGCTACCAGGTCTTCGTCGAGTCCACGCCGCACCCGGTGCTGCTCGGTGCGATGAACGACACCCTGGAGGAGGTCGCCCAGGCGGCCGGGCCGGGCGCCGTGACGGCCGCCGTCTGCGGCACGCTGCGCCGCGACGACGGCGGCGCCCAGCGCCTGCTGGTTTCGCTCGCCGAGGCCTTCGTCCAGGGCGCGACCGTCAACTGGCGCGAAGTGCTGACCGAGGCCGAGCGGGTCGAGCTGCCCACCTATGCCTTCCGCCACCAGCGGTACTGGCCGCAGGGCGCCCTGGCGCTGCCGGCGGCCGGACCGGTCCTCGGTGGGGACGGGGCGAGCACGGCGGCGGAGGCCCGGTTCTGGGCGGCCGTCGAGGGCGGGGACCTCACGCAGCTGGCCGACACGCTGGCCTTCGACGGCGGTCGTCCGTTCAACGAGGTGCTGCCGGCCCTGGCGTCCTGGCGGCGCCGGGAGCAGGACCGGTCGGTGACGGCCGGCTGGCGCTACCGGGTGAACTGGGCGGCGATCGCCGAGCCCGATGCCCGGGTGCTGTCCGGCACGTGGGTGCTGGCGGTGCCGGCCGGTGCGGGCGAGCAGGCGTGCGCTGCCGCGCTGGCGGCGCGTGGCGCGGAGGTGGTCGTGGTCGAGGTCCCGGCGGGTGCCGTGGACCGGGCCGAGGTGGCCGCGCTGCTGGCCGGCGCGGTCGAGCCGTCGGCGGTGGCGGGTGTGCTGTCGCTGCTGGCGCTGGACGAGGCGCCGGTCGCGGAGTTCCCGGTGGTGGCCGGTGGTCTGGCCGGGACGCTGGCGCTCGTCCAGGCGCTGGGCGACGCCGGGATCGGCGCGCCGCTCTGGCTGGCGACGCGCGGCGCCGTGGCGGCCGGTCCGGGGGAGGCCCTGGCCAGTCCGGTGCAGGCGCAGGTCTGGGGGCTGGGCCGGGTCGTCGGCCTGGAACACCCGGAGCGCTGGGGCGGGTTGGTCGACCTGCCCGAGGTGCTGGACGAGCGTGCGGGTGTGCGGCTGGTCGCGGTGCTGGCCGGCTGCGGCGAGGAGCAGATCGCGATCCGGACGGCCGGGATCCTCGGCCGCCGGCTGTCGCGGGTCCCGCAGCGCGGCTCCGAGCGGAGCTGGGCGCCGCGCGGCAGCGTACTGATCACCGGCGGCACCGGCGCCATCGCCGGGCACGTGTCGCGGTGGCTGGCCGGCCTCGGTGCCGGGCGGCTGGTGCTGACCGGTCGTTCCGGTCCGGCGGCCACCGGGGTCGCGGCGACGGTCGCGGACCTCGCCGCCCGGGGCATGGACGTCGACGTGGTGTCCTGCGACGTGGCCGACCGCTCGGCGCTGGCCGGGCTGGTCGACTGGATCGGCGGGACCGGACCGGCGCTGTCCTCGGTGTTCCACACGGCCGCCGTCCTGGACGACGGCGTGGTCGACCGGCTGTCGGTGGAGCGGCTGGAGACGGTGCTGGCCGCCAAGGCGGCGAGCGCGGTCCACCTGGACGAGCTCACCGCCGGCCTGGACCTGGACGCCTTCGTGCTGTTCTCCTCGGCCGCGTCCACGCTGGGCGGGCCCGGGCAGGGCAACTACGCGGCGGCGAACGCCTTCCTCGACGCCCTGGCGGAGAACCGCCGCAACCGCGGCCTGGCCGGTCTCGCGGTGGCCTGGGGCCTGTGGGGCGGCGGCGGACTCGCGGAGTCCAACGAGGCGATCCGGTCGCGGATGCGCCGGATCCCGATGCCGCCGATGGACCCGCAGCTGGCCGTCCGGGCGCTGGCCGAGTCGCTGGACGGCCCGGAGCCCGTCGTCACGGTGATGGACGTCGACTGGCGGCAGCTCGGCACCGCGCCGGGCACGGCCGACGTGCTGGACATGCCGCTGGTGCGTGACATGCCCGAGATCCGCCGGCTGGCCGCCGACCGGGCGGGCGCCGCGGACACCACCCGCAACGACGGCGAACTGGCCCATCGGCTCGCCGGGTTGGGCCGGGCCGAGCAGGACCGGGTGCTCACCGACATGGTCCGGGCACAGGCCGCTGCCGTGCTGGGCCACTCCTCGGCGGAGATGGTGCAGGCCAGGCAGGCGTTCAAGGACCTGGGCTTCGACTCGCTGACCGCGGTCGAGCTGCGCAACCAGCTGAACGCGGCGACCAGGCTGCGGCTGCCCGCCACGCTGGTGTTCGACTACCCCACCCCGGTCGCCATGGCGGAGTTCCTGCGCGGCGAGCTGGTCGGGGAGCAGACGGGCGGGACTCCCGCCCCGGTGGCCGCCGTGGTGGCCCCGGTGGTGGACGAGCCGCTGGCGATCGTCGGGATGGCCTGCCGCTTCCCCGGCGGTGCGGGCACTCCGGAGGAGTTCTGGCAACTGCTGGCCTCGGGCGGCGACGCGGTGGGCGGCTTCCCGACCGACCGCGGCTGGGACCTCGACGGCTTCTTCGACCCGGACGGCGGGACGGCGGGGACGTCGTCCACCCAGTCGGGCGCGTTCCTGCGGGACGCGGCCGAGTTCGACGCGGGCTTCTTCGGGATCTCGCCGCGCGAGGCGCTGGCGATGGACCCGCAGCAGCGACTGATGCTGGAGACCTCGTGGGAGGCGCTGGAGCGGGCGGGCATCGACCCGGCCTCGCTGCGGGGATCGTCGACCGGTGTGTTCGCCGGCGGCTTCGGGTCCGGCTACGCCATCGGCATGGCGTTGACGGGCCAGGACTCCTCGGGCGTCGAGGGCCACCTGATGACCGGAAACTCGACGAGCGTGCTGTCCGGCCGGGTCTCCTACGTGCTGGGCCTGGAGGGCCCGGCGGTGACCGTGGACACCGCGTGCTCGTCCTCGCTGGTGGCGCTGCACCTGGCGGCCCAGGCGGTGCGCTCGGGCGAGTGCTCGCTCGCGCTGGCCGGCGGTGTCACCGTGATGGCGACGCCGTTCTCCTTCGTCGAGTTCTCGCGCCAGCAGGGTCTGGCGACGGACGGCCGGTGCCGGGCGTTCTCCGAGGACGCCAACGGGACGGGCTGGGCCGAGGGCGCCGGCGTGCTGGTGGTGGAGCGGCTGTCGGACGCGCAGCGCAAGGGCCACAAGGTGCTCGCGGTGATCCGCGGTTCGGCGATCAACCAGGACGGCGCCTCCAACGGCCTGTCCGCGCCGAACGGTCCGTCGCAGCAGCGGGTGATCCGGGCGGCGCTGGCCAGTGGCCGGCTGACCGCCGCCGACGTCGACGTGGTCGAGGCGCACGGCACCGGTACGACGCTGGGCGACCCGATCGAGGCGCAGGCGCTGCTGGCCACCTACGGCCAGGAGCGGGCCGGCGGGCAGCCGCTGTGGCTGGGGTCGGTGAAGTCCAACATCGGGCACACCCAGGCGGCCGCCGGTGTGGCGGGCGTGATCAAGATGGTGCTGGCGCTGCAGAACGAGCGGCTGCCGCGGACGCTGCACGCCGAGGTGCCGTCCTCGCACGTGGACTGGACGGCCGGTGACGTCAGGCTGCTGACCGAGTCGGTGCCGTGGCCGTCCGACGGGCGTCCGCGCCGAGCGGGTGTGTCGGCCTTCGGGATCAGCGGGACCAACGCGCACGTCATCGTCGAGGAGGCGCCGGCTGCCGTCGAGGCTTCCGCGACGGTGTCGGCTCCGGTGGTGTCGGGTGCCGGTGCGTGGATCGTCTCGGGCCGGTCGGCCGAGGGGCTGACGGCCCAGGCGGGCCGCCTGCGCGAATGGATGTCGGTGCGCTCCGACCTGGCGCCGGTGGATGTCGCGTGGTCGCTGGCGGCGACCCGGTCGGCGTTCGAGCACCGGGCCGTGGTGCTCGGGGTCGGGCGCGACGAGCTGATGGCGGGGCTGGGGAGCCTGGCCACCGGGGCCTCTTCGGGGTCGGTGGTGTCGGGTGTGGCGCGGGCGGATGCCCGGGTGGGTCTGGTCTTCGCCGGTCAGGGCTCGCAGTGGGTCGGCATGGGCCGGGGCCTCTACGAGGGCAGCGCGGTCTTCGCCGAGGTCTTCGACCGGGTGTCCGGGCTGCTGGAGTTGGAGTTGGGCGTCTCGGTCCGGGACGTCGTGCTCGGCGCCGAGGGTGTGGACGAGGCGCTGGCGCAGCAGACGCTGTACGCGCAGGCCGGGCTGTTCGCCTTCGAGGTCGCTGTCGCGGCGGTGCTGGAGGCCGCGGGCGTGACGCCGGACGCGGTGGTGGGTCATTCGGTGGGCGAGGTCGCGGCCGCGTATGTGGCCGGGGTGCTGTCGCTGTCCGAGGCCTCGCGGCTGGTGGCGGCGCGGGCGCGGTTGATGCAGGCGCTGCCGGCGGGCGGGGCGATGGCTGCGGTCAACGTCTCGGAGGCCGAGGTGCTGGCCGAGCTGGTGCCCGGTGTGGTGATCGCGGCGGTCAACGGCCCGGAGTCCGTGGTGGTTTCGGGTGAGGTCGAGGCCGTCGATCAGGTGGTGGAGCTGTGGCGGGAGCGGGGTCGCCGGGTGCGGCGGCTGCGGGTCTCGCACGCCTTCCACTCCCCGGCGATGGACTCGGTGATCGACGAACTCACCGCCGTCTCGGCCGGGTTGGAGTACCACCGCCCGAACATGATGTGGGCGGGCGCGCTCACCGGTGAACTGGTCACCGAGCCCGAGGCGGGCTACTGGCCGGCGCAGACCCGCCAGGCGGTGCGCTTCGCCGACGCGGTCGCCGCGCTGGCCCGCGAGGGCGTCTCGGTGTTCATCGAGGTCGGCCCCGACGGATCGCTCTCCTCGCTGGGCCCCGACGCCGTGGCCGGTATCGGGAGCGAGGAGCCCGTCTTCGTCCCGCTCCAGCGGCGCGACGAGCAGGGGGTGACCGGCCTGCTGGGCGGTCTCGCCCAGGCCTTCGTCAACGGCGCCGGGGTGGAGTGGAGTTCGGTGCTGCCGACCGGTACGCCGGTCGAGCTGCCCACCTACGCGTTCCGGCACCAGCGGTTCTGGCCGGAGGGCATCCTGGCCCTGCCGGTCGCCGGTGGGGACGGTACGAGCACCGAGGCGGAGGCCCGGTTCTGGGCGGCCGTCGAGGGCGGGGACCTCACGCAGCTGGCCGACACGCTGGCCTTCGACGGCGGGCGTCCGTTCAACGAGGTGCTGCCGGCCCTGGCGTCCTGGCGGCGCCGGGAGCAGGACCGCTCGCTGACCGCCAACTGGCGTTACCGGACCGCCTGGTCGGCCGTCGCCGAGCCCGACTCCGGCGTGCTGTCGGGGACGTGGCTGGCGGTGGTGCCGGCCGGTGCGACCGAGCAGGCGTGCGCTGCCGCGCTCGCGGCGCGGGGCGCGGAGGTGGTCGTGGTCGAGGTCCCGGCGGGTGCCGTGGACCGGGCCGAGGTGGCCGGGCTGCTGGGCGCGGCGGTCGAGCCGTCGGCGGTGGCGGGTGTGCTGTCGCTGCTGGCGCTCGACGAGACGCCGGTGCCCGGCCACCCCGCGGTGACCGGCGGTCTGGCCGCCACCCTGGCGCTGGTCCAGGCCCTGGGCGACGCCCGGATCGGCGCGCCGCTCTGGCTGGCGACGCGCGGCGCCGTGGCGGCCGGTCCGGGTGAGGCGCTGGCCCACCCGGTGCAGGCGCAGGTCTGGGGGCTGGGCCGGGTCGTCGGCCTGGAACAGCCGGACCGCTGGGGCGGGTTGGTCGACCTGCCGGAGACCGTCGACGAGCGGGCGGGTGCGCGACTGGTCGCCGTGCTGGCCGGCTGCGGCGAGAACGAGATCGCGATCCGGACGGCCGGGATCCTCGGCCGCCGGCTCACCCGGGCCGCCCAGCTCCGCGGCAAGGACCGCTGGGCACCGCGCGGAAGCGTGCTGATCACCGGCGGCACCGGCGCCATCGCCGGGCACGTCGCCCGGTGGCTGGCCGGTCGCGACGCGCCCCGCCAGGTGCTGACCAGCCGTTCCGGCCCCGCCGCGAGGGGGGCGGCGGCGCTCGCCGCCGAGCTCGCGACGGCCGGCTCCGCGGTCGACGTCGTCGCCTGCGACGTGACCGACCGCTCGGCGCTGGCCGGGCTGGTGAGCTGGATCGGCGGGACCGGTCCGGCGCTGTCCTCGGTGCTGCACACCGCGGCGGTGCTGGACGACGGTGTCGTGGACCGGCTCTCGGTCGAGCGACTGGAGACGGTGCTGGCCGCGAAGGCGTTGAGCGCGGCCCACCTGGACGAGCTCACCGCGGACCTGGACCTGGACGCCTTCGTACTCTTCTCCTCGGTGTCCTCGACGATCGGCGCCGCCGGTCAGGGCAACTACGCGGCGGCGAACGCCTACCTGGACGCCCTGGCGGAGAACCGCCGGGGCCGGGGGCTGGCCGCGCTCACCGTCGCCTGGGGTGCCTGGGCCGGCGGTGGCATGGCGGAGTCCAGCAGCGTGGTGCAGGCCCGGGTCAAGCGCGGCCCGATGCCGGCGATGGACCCGCAGCTCGCCGCCCGCGCCCTGGGCGAGGCCCTGGAGGGCCCGGACGCCCTGGTGACGGTGATGGACGTGGACTGGGCGCTGCTGGCGTCCGGGCCGGGCGCGGCGGACCTGCCGAAGCGCCCGCTCGTCCGGGACCTGCCGGAGATCCGGCAGCTGGCCTCGGCCGGCGGGAGCGCGGCGGCCGTGGTCCACGCCGAGGGAGAGTTGGCCCACCGGCTGGCCGGGCTCGCCCGGGCCGAGCAGGAGCGGGTGCTCACCGAGGTGGTGCGGGCCGAGGTCGCGGTCGTGCTGGGGCACGCCTCGGTCGACGCGGTCGAGGACCGGCGCGCCTTCAAGGACCTGGGCTTCGACTCGCTGACCGCGGTCGAGCTGCGCAACCGCCTGGGCGTGGCGACCGGCATCCGGCTGCCCGCCACGCTGGTGTTCGACTACCCGACCCCGGTGGTCCTCGCCGAGTTCCTGCGCGGCGAGCTGACCGGGAGGGTGGCGGACTCCGCCGCTCCGGTGTCCACCGCCGTGGCGGTCGCGGCGGCGGACGAGCCGCTGGCGATCGTCGGGATGGCCTGCCGCTTCCCGGGGGGTGCGGGCAGCCCGGAGGAGTTCTGGCGGCTGCTCGCCTCGGGCGGCGACGCGGTGGGCGCCTTCCCGACCGACCGCGGCTGGGACCTGGAGGGCTTCTACGACCCGGAGCGCGGCAACGCGGGGACGTCCTACACCCGGTCGGGTGCCTTCCTGCGGGACGCGGCCGAGTTCGACGCGGGCTTCTTCGGGATCTCGCCGCGCGAGGCGCTGGCGATGGACCCGCAGCAGCGGCAGCTCCTGGAGACCTCGTGGGAGGCGCTGGAGCGGGCGGGCATCGATCCGGCCTCACTGCGGGGATCGTCGACCGGTGTGTTCGCCGGCGGCTTCGCCTCGGGCTACGGCTTCGGGGTGACGCTGGCGAGCCAGGGCGACTCCGGCTCCGAGGGCCACGTGATGACCGGGAACGCGACGAGTGTGCTGTCCGGCCGGGTCTCCTACGTGCTGGGTCTGGAGGGCCCGGCGGTGACGGTGGACACGGCGTGCTCCTCGTCGCTGGTGGCGCTGCACCTGGCCGCGCAGGCGGTGCGCTCGGGCGAGTGCTCGCTCGCGCTGGCCGGCGGTGTCACCGTGATGGCGACGCCGGGGACGTTCATCGACTTCTCGCGGCAGCAGGGTCTGGCGGCGGACGGCCGCTGCCGGGCCTTCTCCGAGGACGCCGACGGGACCGGCTGGGCCGAGGGCGCGGGCATGCTCGTGGTCGAGCGCCTGTCGGACGCGCGCCGCAACGGGCACAAGGTGCTCGCGGTGCTGCGCGGCTCCGCCGTCAACCAGGACGGCGCGTCCAACGGTCTGACGGCGCCCAACGGTCCGTCGCAGCAGCGGGTGATCCGGGCGGCGCTGGCCAGTGGCCGGCTGACCGCCGCCGACGTCGACGTGGTCGAGGCGCACGGGACGGGGACCACGCTGGGCGACCCGATCGAGGCGCAGGCGCTGCTGGCCACCTACGGCCAGGAGCGGCCGGAGGGGCGGCCGTTGCTGCTCGGCTCGGTGAAGTCCAACATCGGGCACACCCAGGCGGCCGCCGGTGTGGCGGGCGTGATCAAGATGATCCTCGCCCTCCAGCACGAGGAGCTGCCGCGGACGCTGCACGCCGAGGTGCCGTCCTCGCACGTGGACTGGTCGGCGGGTGAGGTCAGCCTGCTGACGGAGCCGGTGCCGTGGCCGTCGGACGGGCGTCCGCGTCGTGCGGGTGTGTCGGCCTTCGGGATGAGCGGTACCAACGCGCACGTCATCGTCGAGGAGGCACCGGCGGCCGTCGAGGCTACCGAGACGGTGTCAGAGCCGGTTCTCTCGGACGCCGGTGCGTGGCTGGTGTCGGGCCGGACGGCCGAGGGGCTGACGGCCCAGGCGGGTCGGCTGCGCGAGTGGATGGTGGCGCGGCCGTCGGTGGACCTGGCGGATGTCGCGTGGTCGCTGGCGGCGACGCGTTCGGCGTTCGAGCACCGGGCCGTGGTGCTCGGAGCCGAGCGCGGCGAGCTGATGGCGGGGCTGGGGAGCCTGGCCACCGGGGCCTCGTCGGCCTCGGTGGTGTCGGGTGTGGCGCGGCCGGGTGCCCGGGTGGGTCTGGTCTTCGCGGGTCAGGGTTCGCAGTGGGTCGGGATGGGCCGGGGGCTCTACGAGGGCAGCGCCGTGTTCGCCGAGGTCTTCGACCGGGTGTCCGGGCTGCTGGAGTTGGAGTTGGGTGTCTCGGTCCGGGACGTGGTCCTGGGCGCCGAGGGCGTCGACGAGGCGCTGGCGCAGCAGACGCTGTACGCCCAGACGGGCCTGTTCGCCTTCGAGGTCGCTGTCGCGGCGGTGCTGGAGGCCGCCGGTCTGACGCCGGACGCGGTGGTCGGTCATTCGGTGGGTGAGGTCGCGGCCGCGTATGTGGCCGGGGTGCTGTCGCTGCCGGACGCGGTGCGGCTGGTGGCGGCGCGGGCGCGGTTGATGCAGGCGCTGCCGGCGGGCGGGGCGATGGCGGCGGTCAACGTCCCGGAGGCCGAGGTGCTGGCGGAGCTGGTGCCCGGTGTGGTGATCGCGGCGGTCAACGGCCCGGAGTCCGTGGTGGTTTCGGGTGAGGTCGAGGCCGTCGATCAGGTGGTGGAGCTGTGGCGGGAGCGGGGTCGCCGGGTGCGGCGACTGCGGGTGTCGCACGCCTTCCACTCCCCGGCGATGGACCCGGTGATCGACGAACTCACCGCCGTCGCGACCGGGTTGGAGCACCACCGGCCGAACCTGATGTGGGCGGGCGCGCTCACCGGTGAACTGGTCGCCGAGCCCGAGGCGGGCTACTGGCCGGCGCAGACGCGGGGAGCGGTGCGCTTCGCCGATGCGGTGGCGACGCTGGCCCGCCAGGGTGTCTCGGTGTTCGTCGAGGTCGGTCCGGACGGGTCGCTCTCCTCGCTGGGCCCGGACGCGGTGGCAGGCGTCGACGGTGACGAGGCCGTGTTCGTCCCGCTCCAGCGGCGCGACGAGCAGGGGGTGACCGGCCTGCTGGGCGGTCTCGCCCAGGCCTTCGTCAACGGCGCTGCGGTGGAGTGGAGTTCGGTGCTGCCGGCCGGTACGCCGGTCGAGCTGCCCACCTACGCGTTCCGGCACCAGCGGTTCTGGCCGGAGGGCGTCCTCTCACTGCCGACGGCCGCGCCGGCGGTCGGCGGGGACGGTACGAGCACCGAGGCGGAGGCCCGGTTCTGGGCGGCCGTCGAGGACGGCGACCTGGCGAGCATCGCCGACACGCTGGCCATCGAGGACCAGCACCGGCTCGGCGAGGTGCTGCCGGCGCTGGCGTCCTGGCGGCGCCGGGAGCAGGACCGGTCGATGACCGCGAACTGGCGCTACCGCGGCGGCTGGGCGGCGATCGCCGAGCCCGACGCCCGGGTGCTGTCCGGCACCTGGCTGGTGGTCGTGCCGGCCGGAGCGGCCGAGCAGGCGTGCGCTGCCGCGCTCGCCGACCGTGGTGCCGAGGTCGTCACGGTCGAGGTCCCGGCGGGTGCCGTGGACCGGGCCGAGGTGGCCGGGCTGCTGGGCGCGGCGGTCGAGCCGTCGGCGGTGGCGGGCGTGCTGTCGCTGCTGGCGCTCGACGAGACGCCGGTGCCCGGCCACCCCGCGGTGACCGGCGGTCTGGCCGCCACCCTGGCGCTGGTCCAGGCCCTGGGCGACGCCCGGATCGGCGCGCCGCTCTGGCTGGCGACGCGCGGCGCCGTGGCGGCCGGTCCGGGTGAGGCGCTGGCCCACCCGGTGCAGGCGCAGGTCTGGGGGCTGGGCCGGGTCGTCGGCCTGGAACAGCCCGACCGCTGGGGCGGGTTGGTCGACCTGCCGGAGACCGTCGACGAGCGGGCGGGTGCGCGACTGGTCGCGGTGCTCGCCGGCTGCGGCGAGAACCAGGTCGCGATCCGGACGGCCGGGATCCTCGGCCGCCGGCTCACCCGGGCCGCCCAGCCCCGCGGCACCGCCCGGTGGACACCGCGCGGAAGCGTGCTGATCACCGGCGGCACCGGCGCCATCGCCGGGCACGTGTCGCGGTGGCTGGCCGGCCGCGAGGCGGAGCGGCTGGTGCTGACCGGTCGTTCCGGTCCGGCGGCCGCCGGGGTCGCGGCGACGGTCGCGGACCTCGCCGCCCGGGGCATGGACGTCGACGTGGTGTCCTGCGACGTGACCGACCGCTCGGCGCTGGCCGGGCTGGTGGAGTGGACGGGGAAGACCGGTCCGGCGCTGTCCTCGGTGCTGCACACGGCCGCCGTCCTGGACGACGGTGTCGTGGACCGGCTGTCGGTGGAGCGGCTGGAGACGGTGCTGGCCGCGAAGGCGGCGAGCGCGGTCCACCTGGACGAGCTCACGGCCGATCTCGACCTGGACGCCTTCGTGCTGTTCTCCTCGGCCGCGTCCACGCTGGGCGCCGCCGGGCAGGGCAACTACGCGGCGGCGAACGCCTTCCTGGACGCCCTGGCGGAGAACCGCCGCAGTCGCGGCCTGGCCGCGCTCACCGTCGCCTGGGGTGCCTGGGCCGGTGGCGGAATGGCCGGGTCCAGCAAGGTGGTCCGGGCGAGGGTCGAGCGGGCCCCGATGCCGGCGATGGACCCGCAGCTCGCGGTGCGCGCGCTGGGCGAGTCGCTGGACGGCCCGGACGCCGTGGTCACGGTGATGGACGTCAACTGGGCCGAGCTGGTGGCCTCGCCGGGCCCGGTGGACCCGCGGGAGATGCCGCTGGTGCGGGACCTGCCCGAGATCCGCCGGCTGGCCGCGGCGGGTGCGAGCGGCGGCGCGGTCCGCGAGGAGGGCGGACTGGCCCGGCAGCTGGCCGGGCTCGGCCGGGCCGAGCAGGAGCGGGTGCTCACCGAGGTGGTGCGGGCCGAGGTGGCCGTCGTGCTGGGGCACGCCTCGGCCGACGCGGTCGAGGACCGGCGCGCGTTCAAGGACCTCGGCTTCGACTCGCTGACCTCGGTCGAACTGCGCAACCGGCTGAACGGTGTGACGGGGCTCCGGCTGCCCGCCACGCTGGTGTTCGACTACCCCACCCCGAACGCCCTTGCCGCGTGGCTGCGAACCGAGGTTGTCTCGGACGAAGCGGTGTCGGTGCCGGTCCTCGCGGAGCTCGACCGGCTCGAAGCCGCCCTCCGCACCGGGTCGATGGCGGACCAGGTGCGGGAGGAGGCCACCGACCGGCTGCGCCGGCTGCTGGACGCCATCGGTGACCAGGCCGCCGACAAGAGCAAGGAACGGCGCGAAGCGGAACTCCGGGAAGCGACCGACGACGAGCTGTTCGCTCTCGTCGACGAACTGGAGTGACGCCTGCCAGGCCCTGACGGGCTCCGTTCGAACCCGGGCTGCCCCGCACACGCCGTGCGGGGCAGCCCGCCCCTGACTCTGCCGAAAAACACCATTGCTGGGAGATGACCGTGTCCGACGAGGACAAGCTCCGTAGTTACCTGAAGCGGGCCATCGCAGACGCCCAGGACGCCCGCGCCCGACTGCGCGAGGTGCAGGAGCAGACGGCGGAGCCGGTGGCGATCGTCGGAATGGCGTGCCGCTTCCCGGGGGGTGCGGACACCCCCGAGGAGTTCTGGGAGCTGCTGGCCTCGGGCGGTGACGCGGTGGGCGCCTTCCCGACCGACCGCGGCTGGGACCTGGACGGCGTCTACGACCCGGACGGCGAGCGCGAGGGCACCTCGTACGTGGCGCAGGGGGCGTTCCTGCGGAACGCGACCCGGTTCGACGCCGGGTTCTTCGGCATCTCACCGCGCGAGGCCATGGCGATGGACCCGCAGCAACGGCTCCTGCTGGAGACCTCGTGGGAGGCGCTGGAGCGGGCGGGCATCGACCCGGCGACCCTGCGGGAGAGCGCGACCGGGGTGTTCGCGGGCGGCTTCGCGTCCAACTACGGGATCGGGGTCTCCTGGTCCGCCGAGGCCGGGTCCGGCGTCGAGGGCCACCTGATGACCGGCAACGCGACCAGCGTGCTGTCCGGCCGGGTCTCCTACGCACTGGGCCTGGAGGGCCCGGCGGTGACCATCGACACCGCCTGCTCGTCCTCGCTGGTCGCACTGCACCTGGCGGCCCAGGCGCTGCGCTCGGGCGAGTGCACGCTGGCCCTGGCCGGCGGTGTCACCGTCCTGGTGTCGCCGGGGACCTTCGTGGAGTTCTCGCGGCAGCAGGGGCTGTCGGCGGACGGCCGGTGCCGGGCGTTCTCCGAGGACGCGGACGGCACGGGCTGGGCCGAGGGCGTGGGCATGCTCGTCGTGGAGCGGCTGTCGGACGCGCGCCGCAACGGGCACCGGGTGCTCGCGGTGCTGCGCGGCTCGGCGGTGAACCAGGACGGCGCGTCGAACGGTCTGACCGCGCCGAACGGGCCTTCGCAACGGCGGGTGATCCGCGCCGCGCTGGCGAACGCGCGGCTGTCGGCCGCCGACGTGGACGTGGTGGAGGCGCACGGCACGGGGACCACGCTGGGTGACCCGATCGAGGCGCAGGCGCTGCTGGCCACCTACGGCCGGGAGCGGCCGGAGGGCCGGCCGTTGTGGCTGGGCTCGGTGAAGTCCAACATCGGGCACACCCAGGCGGCCGCCGGGGTGGCGGGCGTGATCAAGATGGTGCTGGCGATGCAGCACGAGGAGCTGCCGAAGACCCTGCACGCCGAGGTGCCGTCCTCGCACGTGGACTGGACGGCCGGTCAGATCGAGCTGCTGACGGCGCCGGTGCCGTGGCCCGCCGGGGAGCGGCCGCGCCGGGCGGCGGTCTCCTCGTTCGGGATCAGCGGCACCAACGCGCACGTCATCGTGGAGGAGGCGCCGGCTCCCGAGACGGCCCGGGCCGAGGCCGTGGCACCGGTGCTGGCGGGTGCCGGTGCGTGGCTGGTGTCGGGCCGGACGGCCGAGAGTCTGACGGCGCAGGCAGGCCGGCTGCGCGCCTGGACGGTGGCGCGTCCGGAGCTGGCGCCGGTGGACGTGGCGTGGTCGCTGGCGGCGACGCGTTCGGCGTTCGAGCACCGGGCCGTGGTGGTGGGCACCGAGCGGGCCGAACTGGTCGGTGGCATCGAAAGCCTGGCCGCCGGGGTCTCCTCGGCCGCGGTGGTGTCGGGCGTGGCGCGGCCGGGTGCCCGGGTGGGTCTGGTCTTCGCCGGTCAGGGTTCGCAGTGGGTCGGCATGGGTCGGGGTCTGTACACGGCGAGCACGGTCTTCGCCGAGAGCTTCGACCGGGTGTGCGGGCTGCTGGAGCTGGAGTTGGGCGTCTCGGTCCGGGACGTCGTGCTCGGCGCCGAGGGTGTGGACGAGGCGCTGGCGCAGCAGACGCTGTACGCGCAGGCCGGGCTGTTCGCCTTCGAGGTGGGCGTCGCGGCGGTGCTGGAGGCCGCGGGTGTGACGCCGGACGCGGTGGTGGGTCATTCGGTGGGTGAGGTCGCGGCCGCGTATGTGGCCGGGGTGCTGGCGCTGCCGGACGCGGTGCGGCTGGTGGCGGCGCGGGCGCGGTTGATGCAGGCGCTGCCGGCGGGCGGGGCGATGGCGGCGGTGAACGCGCCGGAGGCCGAGGTGCTGGCCGAGCTGGTGCCCGGGGTGGTGATCGCCGCGGTGAACGGGCCGGAGTCGGTGGTGGTCTCCGGCTCGGTCGAGGCCGTCGATGAGGTGGTGGAGCTGTGGCGGGAGCGGGGTCGCCGGGTGCGGCGGCTGCGGGTCTCGCACGCCTTCCACTCCCCGGCGATGGACCCGGTGCTGGAGGAACTCACGGCCGTGGCGGATGGGTTGGAGTACCACCGGCCGGCTGTGCTGTGGGCGGGCGCGCTCACCGGTGAGCTGGTCACCGAGCCCGAGGCGGGCTACTGGCCGGCGCAGACCCGCCAGGCGGTGCGCTTCGCGGATGCGGTGGCGACGCTGGCCCGCCAGGGTGTCTCGGTGTTCGTCGAGGTCGGCCCGGACGGGTCGCTCTCCTCACTCGGCCCGGACGCGGTGGCGGGGATCGACGGGGACGAGCCCGTGTTCGTCCCCCTCCAGCGCCGTGACGCGGAGGGCGTCGCGAGTTTCGTCACGGGTCTCGCCCGCGCCTTCGTGCACGGCGTGCCGGTGAACTGGAGTTCGGTTCTGCCGGCCGGGAAGCCTGTCGAGCTGCCCACCTATGCCTTCCGTCAGCAGCGCTTCTGGCCGGAGGGCGTGGTGCCGCTCACGCCGCCGGCGGCGGGCGGCGGCGACGGTGCGGGAACGGCGGGGGAGGCGCGGTTCTGGGCGGCCGTCGAGGACGGGGACCTGGCGAGCATCGCCGACACGCTGGCCATCGAGGACCAGCGGCAGCTCGCCGAGGTCCTGCCGGCGCTGGCGTCCTGGCGGCGCCGCGAGCTGGACCGCCTGGTGACCACGGACTGGCGCTACCGGACGGCCTGGTCGGCCGTGGCGGAGCCCGACGCGCGGGTGCTGTCGGGGACGTGGCTGGTGGTGGTGCCGGCCGGCGCGGGCGAGCAGCCGTGCGCGGCCGCGCTGGCCGCCCGTGGTGCGGAGGTCGTCGTGGTCGAGGTCCCGGCCGGGGCCGTGGACCGGGCCGAGGTGGCCGCGCTGCTGGCCGCGGCGGTCGAGCCTTCCGCCGTCTCCGGTGTGCTGTCACTGCTGGCCCTGGACGAGACGCGCGTGCCGGACCACCCGGGGGTGACCGCCGGGCTGGCGGCCACGCTGGCGCTCGTCCAGGCGCTGGGCGACGCCGGGATCGGCGCGCCGCACTGGCCGGCGACGCGCGGAGCCGTGGCCGCCGGTCCGGGCGAGGCGCTGCCCCACCCGGTGCAGGCGCAGGTCTGGGGGCTCGGCCGGGTCGTCGGTCTGGAACACCCCGAGCGCTGGGGCGGGTTGATCGACCTGCCCGAGGTGCTGGACGACCGGGCCGGTGCCCGGCTGGTCGCGGTGCTGGCCGGTGCCGAGGAGAACGAGGTCGCGATCCGGGCCGACGGGATCCTCGGCCGCCGGCTCAAGCGGGCCGGGCAGACTCGCGACCGGGACCGCTGGTCGCCGCGCGGCAGCGTGCTGATCACCGGCGGTACCGGCGCCATCGCCGGGCACGTGTCGCGGTGGCTGGCCGAGCGCGGAGCCGAGCGGCTGGTGCTGACCAGCCGCTCCGGCCCCGCGGCCGCCGGGGTCGCGGCCACGGCCGCCGAACTGGCCGCCCGGGGTACGGGAGTGGACGTCGTGGCGTGCGACGTCGGCGACCGGTCGGCGCTGACCGGGCTGCTGGCCCGGATCGGGGAGACCGGTCCGGCGCTGTCCTCGGTGCTGCACACCGCCGCGGTGCTGGACGACGGCGTGGTCGACCGCCTCTCGGCAGCGCGCCTGGCGTCCGTGCTCGGGGTGAAGGCCGAAGGCGCGCTGCTGCTCGACGAGTTGACCGCGGACCTCGATCTCGACGCCTTCGTGCTGTTCTCCTCGGCCGCGTCCACGCTGGGCGCCGCCGGTCAGGGCAACTACGCGGCGGCCAACGCCTACCTGGACGCCCTCGCCGAGAACCGCCGCGGCCGCGGCCTGCCGGGCCTGTCGGTCGCGTGGGGCGCCTGGGGCGGCGGCGGGTTCGCCGAGTCCAGCGCGGCGGCCCGGGCGCGGGTCGAGCGCGGCCCGATGCCGCCGCTGGACCCGCAGCTCGCCGCCCGCGCCCTGGGCGGGGCACTGGAGGGGCCGGACGCCGTCGTCACCGTGATGGACGTCGACTGGGCCCAGCTGGCGTCCGCGCAGGGCACGGCGGACCTGCGGGAGGCACCGCTCTTCCGCGAGCTGCCGGAGGTCCGCCGGCTGACCGCCCGGGGCGCCGGGAGCGGGGACGGCACCCGGACCGAGGGTGAACTGCCCCGGCGACTGGCCGGGCTCACCCGGGCCGAGCAGGAGCGGGCGCTCACCGACATCGTCCGGGCCGAGGTGGCCGTCGTGCTCGGGCACGCCTCCGCGGACGCGGTCGAGGACCGGCGGTCGTTCAAGGACCTGGGCTTCGACTCGCTGACCGCCGTCGAACTGCGCAACCGGCTGGGCGTGGCGACCGGCATCCGGCTGCCCGCCACCCTGGTCTTCGACTACCCCACCCCGCTGCTGCTGGCCGGCTACCTGCGGGGCGAACTGACCGGGGACGCGGCCGGACCGGGGCCGGTCCTCGTGGCGGCCGCGGCCGTGGACGAACCGCTGGCGATCGTGGGCATGGCCTGCCGCTTCCCGGGCGGGGCCGGCAGCCCCGAGGAGTTCTGGGAGCTGCTGGTCTCGGGCGGTGACGCGGTGGGCGCCTTCCCGACCGACCGCGGCTGGGACCTGGACGGTGTCTACGACCCGGACGGCGAACGCGAGGGCACCTCGTACGTGGCGCAGGGCGCCTTCGTGCGGGACGCCACGGAGTTCGACGCCGGGTTCTTCGGGATCTCGCCGCGCGAGGCGCTGGCGATGGACCCGCAGCAGCGGCTGCTGCTGGAGACCTCCTGGGAGGCGCTGGAGCGGGCGGGCATCGACCCGGCGGCGCTGCACGGCAGTGCGACGGGCGTCTTCGCCGGCGGCTACGCGTCCGGGTACGGCTTCACCCTGGCGGGTGAGGGCGGGGCCGGTGTCGAGGGCCACCTGCTGACCGGGAACGCGACCAGCGTGCTGTCCGGCCGGGTCTCCTACGTGCTGGGCCTGGAGGGCCCGGCGGTGACCATCGACACCGCGTGCTCGTCCTCGCTGGTCGCACTGCACCTGGCGGCCCAGGCGCTGCGCTCGGGCGAGTGCACGCTCGCGCTGGCCGGTGGTGCCACGGTGATGGCCACGCCCGGCATGTTCATCGACTTCTCGCGGCAGCAGGGGCTGTCGGCCGACGGCCGCTGCCGGGCGTTCTCCGAGGACGCCGACGGGACCGGCTGGGCCGAGGGCGCGGGCATGCTCGTGGTCGAGCGCCTGTCGGACGCGCGCCGCAACGGGCACAAGGTGCTCGCGGTGCTGCGCGGCTCGGCGGTGAACCAGGACGGCGCGTCCAACGGTCTGACGGCGCCGAACGGTCCGTCGCAGCAGCGGGTGATCCGGGCGGCGCTGGCCAGTGGCCGGCTGACCGCCGCGGACGTGGACGTGGTGGAGGCGCACGGGACGGGGACCACGCTGGGCGACCCGATCGAGGCGCAGGCGCTGCTGGCCACCTACGGCCGGGAGCGGCCGGAGGGGCGGCCGTTGCTGCTCGGCTCGGTGAAGTCCAACATCGGGCACACCCAGGCGGCCGCCGGCGTGGCGGGCGTGATCAAGATGATCCTCGCCCTGCAGTACGAGGAGCTGCCGAAGACGCTGCACGCGGACGAGCCCTCCTCGCACGTGGACTGGTCGATGGGTGAGGTGCGGCTGCTGGCCGAGTCGGTGCCGTGGCCGGTGGGGGAGCGGCCGCGCCGGGCGGCGGTCTCCTCGTTCGGGATGAGCGGGACCAACGCGCACGTCATCGTCGAGGAGGCGCCGGCGGTCGTCGAGGCCGCCGAGGTGGTCGAGGCCGTGGCGCCGGTGGTGTCAGGGGCCGGTGCCTGGCTGGTGTCGGGCCAGTCGGCCGAGGGGCTGACGGCGCAGGCGGAGCGGCTGCACGCGTGGGTGTCGGTGCGGCCGTCGGTGGAGCCGGCAGAGATGGCGTGGTCGCTGGCGACGACGCGGTCGGCCTTCGAGCGCCGGTCGGTGGTGGTCGGTACCGACCGCGCGGAGCTGGTCGCGGGCCTGCAGAGTCTGGCGGCCGGTGTGCCGTCGGGGTCGGTGGTGTCGGGTGTGGCGCGGCCGGGTGCGCGGGTGGTGTTCGCGTTCGCGGGGCAGGGTTCGCAGTGGGTGGGGATGGGCCGTGAACTGGCCCTGTCGAGCCCGGTGTTCGCGGCGCGGTTGGCGGAGTGCGAGGCGGCGCTGGCGCCGTATGTGGACTGGTCGCTGGCCGATGTCCTGGCGGGTGTGCCGGAGTTGAAGGCGGCGGATGTCGTCCAGCCGGCGTTGTGGGCGGTGATGGTGTCGCTGGCGGCGGTCTGGGAGGCCGCCGGTGTCACGCCTGCTGCGGTGGTGGGGCATTCGCAGGGCGAGATCGCGGCAGCCACGGTGGCCGGGATGCTCTCCTTGGAGGACGGCGCCCGGGTGGTGGCGCTGCGTTCGCGGTCGCTGAAGGTCCTGGCGGGCCTGGGCGGCATGTTGTCGGTGAGCCGGTCGGCGGCCGTGGTCGAGGAGCGGATCGCCCGGTTCGGTGAGCGGCTGTCGCTGGCGGCTGTCAACGGGCCGTCGGCGGTGGTGGTTTCGGGTGAGCCCGAGGCGCTGGATGAGTTGAAGGCGGAGTTCGAGGCGGAGGGCGTCCGGGCTCGGATGGTCGCGGTGGACTACGCCTCGCACTCGGCGCAGGTGGACCGCCTCGAAGCGGAGATCACCGAGGTTCTCGCGGCGGTGGCTCCGCGTCGGGGCCGGGTGCCGATGGTGTCCGCGATGACCGGTGAGACGCTGACCGGTGAGGAGCTGGACGCCGCATACTGGTACGGCAGCCTGCGGGCGACGGTGCACTTCGACCGCGCGGTGCGCACGCTGGCGGGTCAGGGGCACCAGCTGTTCGTCGAGGTGACTCCGCACCCGGTGCTGCTGGGCGCGATGAACGACACGCTCGAAGAGGTCGCCCAGGAGGCCGGCCCGGGCATCGTGCCCGCCGCGGTCTGCGGCACGCTGCGCCGTGACGAGGGCGGCGTGACCCGGCTGGTCACCTCGCTCGCCGAGGCCTTCGTGCAGGGCGCTCCGGTGGACTGGCGCACCGTCCTCCCCGCCGCCGAGCGGGTCGAGCTGCCGACGTACGCCTTCCAGCGCGAGCGGTACTGGCCGCAGGGGATGCTGCCCCTGTCGCCGGTGGGTGCGGGCCGGGACGCGGCGTCGCTGGGCCTGGGCGCGGTGGACCATCCGCTGCTGGGCGCGGCGGTCGAACTGGCCGGCGGCGCGGGCCTGGTCTGCACCGGGCGGCTCTCCGTGCGCACCCACCCCTGGCTGGCCGACCACACGGTGGGCGGGACGGTGCTGCTGCCGGGGACCGGCTTCGTCGAGCTGGTGGTCCGGGCCGGTGACCAGGTGGGCTGCGGCCTCCTGGAGGAACTGACGCTCCAGGCCCCGCTGGTCCTGCCCGCCGACGGCGGCGGGGTCCAGGTCCAGGTGGTGCTGGCCGACGCGGACTCCGAGGGTCGCCGCGCGGTCGAGGTGTTCTCCCGCCCCGACGTGTCCGACCCGCAGCAGGACTGGACGCGGCACGCGAGCGGAGCGGTGGCCCCGGCCCCGGCGGAGCGGCCGGCCCCCGGGGAGCTGTCGGTCTGGCCGCCGGAGGGCGCGACCGCGCTCGACGTCGGCGAGGTGTACGCCGTCCGGCTGGCGGAGGTGTACGGTCCGGCGTTCCACGGGCTGCGGGCCGCCTGGCGGCGCGGTGAGGACGTCTTCGCCGAGGTGGCGCTGCCGGAGCCGGTGGCGCGCGAGGCGGGTGCGTTCGGGCTGCACCCGGCGCTGCTCGACGCGGCCCTGCACGCCGCGCTGCTGGAGGACACGGCCCCGGCGGACGCGGACGGCGGGCCGGGCGAGGTCCGGATGCCGTTCGCCTGGACGGGCGTCGAGCTGCACGCGAGCGGGGCGACCGTCCTGCGGGCGCGGCTGCGGCGGGACGCCCGGGGCGCGCTGGCGCTGACGGCCGTGGACCCGGCGGGCTCCCCGGTGGTGTCGGTGGAGTCGCTGGTCAGCCGGCCGGTGTCGGCCGCGCAGCTGCGGGCCGCCGACAGCGGGGTGTCGGACGCGCTGTTCGTGGAGGAGTGGGCCCCGGTGGCCGAGGTCCCGGTGGCCGAGGTGCCGACCGGGGACTGGGCGCTGATCGGCGCCGACCGGTTCGGTCTGGTCGAGGCGCTGGCCGCGGCCGGTGTGCCGGTCCGGTCCTTCACCGGTCCGGCCGAGGCGGCCGAGGCCGAGCCGCAGGTCGTGCTGGTCTGTGCGGGGGCCGAGGAGGCCGAGGACGGCGACGTGGCCGGGGCCGCCCGCCGCCGCACCGCCGACGCGCTGGCGCTGGCCCAGGAGTGGCTGGCCGAGGAGCGCCTGGAGAACGCCCGGCTGGTGGTCGTCACCCGGGGCGGCGTGGCCGCCGGGGAGGGCGAGGCCGTGGCCGACCTGGCCGCCGCCGCCGTCCGGGGTCTGCTGCGCTCGGCGCAGTCGGAGAACCCCGGCCGGCTGGTCCTGGTGGACCTGCCCGCCACCGGTACGGCCGAGCGGATCACCGTTCTCCCGGGCGCCCTCGCCACCGGCGAACCGGAGCTGGCCCTCCGTGACACGGCCGTGCTGGGCCGGCGGCTGGGCCGTCCGTCCGGCGCTGGAGCAGCGGTTGAACGCCTCGCGGGCCGCGCGGCCGACGGCCCGCGGACGCTCCTGGTGACCGGTGGGACGGGCACCCTGGGCGGCCTGGTGGCCCGGCACCTGGTGGTGACCGGGCAGGTCAACGGCGTCGTGCTGACCAGCCGTTCGGGCCCCGCCGCCCCCGGCGTGGCCGCACTGGCGGCCGAGCTGGCGCAGCTGGGCGCCCCGGTCCGGATCGTGGCGTGCGACGTGGCGGACCGGGACGCGCTGGCCGCGCTGCTGGCCACGATCCCGGCCGACCGCCCGCTGGGCTCCGTCTTCCACGCCGCCGGGATCATCGACGACGGCGTGATCGGCACCCTCACCGCCGACCGGCTGGCGGCGGTCATGCGGCCGAAGGTCGATGCCGCCTGGCACCTGCACGAACTCACCCGGGACCTGGACCTGGCGCACTTCGTCCTGTTCTCCTCGGCCGCCGCCGTCTTCGGCGCACCGGGGCAGGGCAACTACGTCGCCGCCAACTCCTTCCTGGACGCGCTGGCCGGGTACCGCCGGGCCGCCGGCCTGGCGGGCCTGTCGCTGGCCTGGGGCCCCTGGGTGCACGAGGCGGGCATCGGCCGGGAGCTGGGCGAGCGGCTGCTGACCCGGATCAGCCGGTCCGGGGTCGCGGCGCTGGGCGCGGACGAGGGCCTGGCCGTGCTGGACGAGGCGCTCACCCGCGGCGAGGCCGTCCTGGTGCCGGCCCGGCTGGACCTGGCGGACCTGCGGGCGCGGGCCGCCCGCAGCGGGGACGTCCCGCCGCTGTGGCGGGCGCTGGCCGGTGGCCGGGTCCGGCGGGCCGCCGCCGCGGCCGGGACCGGGGCCGAGGCCGGCGAGGCGCTGCGGCATCGGCTGGCCGGGCTCTCCGGCCAGGACCGTGACCGGGCGCTGCTGGACCTGGTCCGGGCGCACGTGGCCGCAGTGCTCGGGCACGCCTCCGCCGAGGCGGTCGAGCCCACCCGGGCCTTCACCGACCTGGGCTTCGACTCGCTGACCGCGGTGGAGCTCCGGAACCGGCTGCGGACCGAGACCGGGCTGCGGCTGCCGGCCACGCTGGTCTTCGACCACCCCACCCCCGTCGCGCTGGCCGCGCTGCTGCGCGGCGAGCTCGCGGGCGGCCTGCCCGCCGCGGCCCCGACGGTCCGGCCGTCCGCCGCGGTGGCGGACGAGCCGATCGCGATCGTCGGCATGGCCTGCCGGTTCCCCGGCGGCGCCGCCGGCCCGGAGGAGCTGTGGGAGCTGCTGGCCTCGGGCCGGGACGCGATCGGCCCGTTCCCGCAGGACCGCGGCTGGGACCTCGACGCCCTGTACGACCCGGACACCGAGCACGCCGGGACGTCCTACACCCGCGAGGGCGGCTTCGTCCGGGACGTCAGCGGCTTCGACCCGGCGTTCTTCGGGATCTCGCCGCGCGAGGCGCTGGCGATGGACCCGCAGCAGCGGCTGCTCCTCGAAGTGTCCTGGGAGGCCTTCGAGCGGGCCGGGATCGACCCGGCCGCCCTGCGCGGCAGCCTGACCGGCGCCTTCGTCGGCGGCTACGGGTCTGGGTACGCCGGGATGAGCCTCGAAGGCGAGTCCGAGTTCGAGGGCATCGACGGGCATGTGATGACCGGGAACGCGACCAGCGTGCTCTCGGGCCGGCTGTCCTACACCTTCGGCCTGGAGGGGCCCGCCGTCACGATGGACACGGCGTGCTCCTCGTCGCTGGTGGCGCTGCACCTGGCCTGCCAGTCGGTCCGGGCGGGGGAGTGCTCGCTCGCGCTCGCGGGCGGCATCACCGTCATGGCGGCCCCGGACGGCTTCATCGCCTTCTCCCAGGCGCGCGGGCTGGCCGTGGACGGCCGGTCCAAGGCGTTCGCCGCGTCCGCCGACGGGATGGGCATGGCCGAGGGCGTCGGCATGCTCGTGGTGGAGCGGTTGTCCGACGCGCGCCGCAACGGGCACCCGGTGCTCGCGGTGGTGCGCGGTTCGGCGATCAACCAGGACGGCGCGTCCAACGGCCTCACCGCCCCCAACGGGCCTTCGCAGCAGCGGGTGATCCGGGCCGCGCTGGCCAGTGGCGGGCTGACGGCCGCCGACGTGGACGCGGTCGAGTCGCACGGCACGGGCACCAAGCTCGGCGACCCGATCGAGGCCCAGGCGCTGCTGGCGACCTACGGGCAGGACCGCCCCGAGGACCGTCCGGTCTGGCTGGGGTCGGTGAAGTCCAACCTCGGGCACACCCAGGCGGCCGCCGGGGTGGCCGGGGTGATGAAGATGCTGCTGGCGCTCCAGCACGAGGAACTGCCGCGGACGCTGCACGTGGACGAGCCGTCTCCGCACATCGACTGGTCGGCCGGGCACGTGCGGCTGCTCACCGAGCCGGTGCCGTGGCGGGCGAACGGGCGGCCGCGCCGGGCGGGCGTCTCCTCGTTCGGGATCAGCGGCACCAACGCGCACATCATCCTGGAGGAGGCACCGGCGGCCGGGGCGGCCGACGCCGTCGAGCCCGCGGCGCCGGCGCCGTCCGGGGCCGGCGCGTGGGTGCTGTCGGGCCGCTCGCCCAAGGCGCTGGCGGGCCAGGCGGGCCGGCTGCGCGAGTGGGTGGCCGCCCGGCCCGGGGCGGAGCCGGCCGATCTGGCCTGGTCGCTGGTCGCGACCCGGTCGCTGTTCGAGCACCGGGCCGTGGTCGTGGGCGGGGACGGCGCGGAGCTGGCGGCCGGGCTGGAGAGCCTGGCGGCGGGCGTGTCCGCGGGGTCGGTGGTGTCGGGGGTGGCCCGGGCCGACGCGCGGCCGGTGTTCGCCTTCCCCGGCCAGGGCTCGCAGTGGGTCGGGATGGGCCGTGAACTGGCCGCGGTGAACCCGGTGTTCGCGGCACGGTTGGCGGAGTGCGAGGCGGCGCTGGCGCCGTATGTGGACTGGTCGCTGGGTGAGGTCCTGGCGGGCGCCGAGGGCGCGCCGGAGTTGAAGGCGGCGGATGTCGTCCAGCCGGCGTTGTGGGCGGTGATGGTCTCGCTGGCGGCGGTCTGGGAGGCCGCCGGGGTGGCGCCCGAGGCGGTGGTCGGCCACTCGCAGGGCGAGATCGCCGCGGCGACCGTGGCGGGGATGCTGTCGCTGGAGGACGGCGCCCGCGTCGTGGCGCTGCGCTCGCGGTCGTTGAAGGTGCTGGCCGGGCTCGGCGGGATGTTGTCGGTGAGCCGGAGTGCCGCGGTGGTCGAGGAGCGGATCGCCCGGTTCGGTGAGCGGCTGGCGCTGGCGGCCGTCAACGGGCCGTCCGCGGTGGTGGTTTCGGGCGAGCCCGAGGCCCTGGAGGAGCTGAAGGCGGAGTTCGAGGCCGAGGGCGTGCGCGCCCGGATGGTCGCGGTGGACTACGCGTCGCACAGTGCGCAGGTCGAGCGGCTGGAAGCGGAGATCACGTCCGTGCTGGCCGCGGTGGAACCGCGCCCGGGCCGGATCCCGATGGTGTCCGCGATGACCGGGGAGACGCTGACCGGTGAGGAGTTGGACGCCGCCTACTGGTACGGCAGCCTGCGCGCCACGGTGCACTTCGACCGGGCGGTGCGCACGCTCGCCGGTCAGGGGCACCGGGTGTTCGTCGAGGTCTCCCCGCACCCGGTGCTGCTCGGCGCGATGACCGAGTCCCTGGAGGAGGTCGCGCAGCAGGCGGGCGCGGCCGCCGTGCCCGCCGCCGTCTGCGGCACCCTGCGGCGTGACGACGGCGGCGCCCAGCGCCTGCTGACCTCGCTCGCCGAGGCCTTCGTGAACGGCGCGGCCGTCGACTGGACGGCCGTCCTCCCGGCCGGCCGGCGGGTGGACCTGCCGACGTACGCCTTCCGGCACGACCGCTTCTGGCCGAAGGTCCCGTCGGCGCTGCCGGCGGGCGGCCCGGCCACCGGCCGGGACGGGGCGGCCACACCGGCCGAGTCCGCGTTCTGGGCGGCCGTCGAGGGCGGCGACCTGGAGCAGCTCGCGGACACCCTGGCGATCGAGGACGGACGCGAGCTGCTCGGCGAACTGCTGCCCGCGCTGACGACGTGGCGGCGCCACGACCTGGACCGCTCGACCACCGCGAGCTGGCGCTACCGGATGGGCTGGGCACCGGTCGCCGAGCCCGACCCGGGCGTGCTCACCGGCACCTGGCTCGTCGCGGTGCCCGAGGCGGACACCGCCGGCGACCTGGCGCAGGGCTGCGCGGTCGCGCTGGGTGTGCGGGGGGCCGAGGTCGTGCCGGTCGAGGTCCCGGCCGGGACGACGGACCGTGCCGTCCTGTCCGCGCTGCTCGCCCGGGCGCTCCGGGAGGCGGGCGCGGAGCCGTCCGGCGTGACCGGCGTGCTGTCGCTGCTGGCGCTGGACGGGACACCGCTGCCGGACCACCCGGTGGTGACCGGCGGGCTGGCCGCCACCCTGACCCTCATCCAGGCGCTCGGCGACGCCGGGATCGAGGCACCGCTCTGGCCGGCCACCCGCGGCGCGGTCGCGGCCACGCCCGGCGAGCTGCCGACCGCTCCGGCGCAGGCACAGGTCTGGGGCCTCGGCCGGGTCGTCGGCCTGGAGCACCCGGACCGCTGGGGCGGTCTGATCGACCTGCCCGAGGTGCTGGACGACCGGGCCGGCGCCCGGCTGGTCGCGGTGCTCGCCGGCTGCGGCGAGGACCAGGTCGCCATCCGCCCGGCCGGGATGCTGGGCCGCCGGATGAGCCGGGCCGCCGGGGTGCGGGCCGGTGAGGACCGCTGGACCCCGCGCGGCAGCGTGCTGATCACCGGCGGCACCGGCGCCATCGCCGGGCACGTGGCCCGCTGGCTGGCCGAAGGGGGCGCGCCGCGCGTCGTGCTGACGGGCCGTTCCGGCCCGGCGGCCGCCGGGGTCGCGGCCACGGTCGCCGAACTGGCGGAGCGCGGCACCGCGGTGGACGTCGTCTCCTGCGACGTGAGCGACCGCGCGGCGCTGGCCGGGCTGGTGGACCGGATCGGGAAGACCGGTCCGGCGCTGTCCTCGGTGCTGCACACCGCCGCCGTCCTGGACGACGGCGTGGTCGACCGCCTCACCCCGGCCCGACTGGAGACGGTGCTGGCCGCCAAGGCCGCGAGCGCCGCCCACCTCGACGAGCTGACCGCCGACCTGGACCTGGACGCCTTCGTGCTGTTCTCCTCCGCGGCGTCGACCCTCGGCTCCGCCGGGCAGGGCAACTACGCGGCCGCCAACGCCCACCTCGACGCCCTGGCCGAGAACCGGCGGGCCCGCGGGCTGACCGGTCTGTCGGTGGCCTGGGGTCAGTGGGGCGGCGGCGGCCTGGCGGAGTCCAAGGAGGCGATCCGGGAGCGGATGAAGAAGCTCCCGATGTCGGCGATGGACCCGCAGCTGGCGGTCCGGGCCCTGGACGAGTCGCTGCGCGGCCCCGACGCCGTGGTGACGGTGATGGACGTGGACTGGGCCCTGCTGGCGCAGACCGCGGTGGACCTGCCGAAGGCCCCGCTGGTGCGGGACCTGCCGGAGGTCCGCCGGATCGCCACCGCCGCCGCCGCCCGGCCCGCCGAGGCGGCCGGCGCGGGGGAGGGCGAGCTGGGCCGGCGGCTGGCGGGCCTGGACCGGGCCGAGCAGGAGCGGCTGCTGTCGGACCTCGTACGGGCCGAGGCGGCCGTGGTCCTGGGCCACGTGTCGGCGGACGGCGTCCAGGCCCAGCAGGCCTTCAAGGACCTCGGGTTCGACTCGCTGACCGCGGTGGAGATCCGCAACCGGTTGAACACCGCGACCGGACTGCGGGTGCCCGCTACGTTGATTTTCGACTACCCCACCCCGGTGGCGGTGGCCGCCTGGCTGCGCACCGAACTCGCCCCGGACGAGGCGGACTCGGTGCCGGTGCTCGACGACCTCGACCGGCTCGAATCCAGCCTGTCCGGTCCGGCACCCGACCAGGACACGAGCGAGCGAATCACGAGGCGGCTGCAGAGCATTCTGTCGAAGTGGATCGAGAAGCAGGGCGAAGCGGAATCCGGCAGCGGCGAGGTTGAACTCGAATCGGCGACACCCGACCAGGTGTTTGAGTTTCTCGACAAGGAACTTGGTCTGTCCAACTAGTTACTTCGCGCTAATTGACGGCATGTTTTGGTAAGGGGTCACTGTGGATAACCAAGAGAAACTCTTCGACTACCTCAAGAAGACCGCGGCCGAGCTCCAGGAGACGCGCAAGCGCCTGCACAAGCTGGAGGCCGGCGAGTACGAGCCGCTGGCGATCGTCGGCATGGCGTGCCGCTACCCGGGCAACGTGGAGACCCCGGAGGACCTCTGGGAGCTGCTGGCGGCCGGCGGTGACGCGGTGGGCGAGTTCCCCACCGACCGCGGCTGGGACCTGGAGAGCATCTACGACCCGGACCCGGAGAAGTCCGGCCGGTCGTACACCCAGTCCGGGGCCTTCGTGAAGGACGCCAGCGGATTCGACGCCGCGTTCTTCGGGATCAGCCCGCGGGAAGCCGTCGCGATGGACCCGCAGCAGCGCCTGCTGCTCGAAGTCGCCTGGGAGGCGCTGGAGCGCGCGGGAATCGACGCGGGAACGCTGAAGGGCAGCCGGACGGGCGTCTTCGTCGGTGGTTTCACCTCGAACTACCTGGTGAACCTGGAGCTGGCGGAAGGGGGCACGGCCGGGCTGGAAGGCCACATGATGACCGGCAACCTGACCGCCGTGCTCTCCGGCCGGGTCTCCTACGTCATGGGCCTGGAGGGCCCCGCCGTCACGGTGGACACGGCGTGCTCCTCCTCGCTGGTCGCGCTGCACCTGGCCTGCCAGGCGATCCGCGCCGGGGAGTGCTCGATGGCACTCGCCGGCGGTGTGACCGTGCTGGCGCAGCCCGGCATGTTCGTCGAGTTCTCCCGCCAGCAGGGCCTGTCGGTGGACGGCCGCTGCCGCGCCTTCTCCGACGACGCGAACGGCACCGGCTGGGCCGAGGGCACCGGCATGCTCGTCGTGGAGAAGCTCTCCGACGCGCGCCGCAACGGGCACAAGGTGCTCGCGGTGATCCGTGGCTCGGCGATCAACCAGGACGGCGCGTCCAACGGTCTGACCGCCCCCAACGGCCCCTCGCAGCAGCGGGTGATCCGCGCCGCGCTGGAGAGCTCCCGGCTGTCCGCCGCCGACATCGACGCGGTGGAGGCCCACGGCACGGGCACCAAGCTCGGCGACCCGATCGAGGCCCAGGCGCTGCTGGCGACGTACGGCCAGGAGCGCGGCGGCGGGCAGCCGCTCTGGCTGGGGTCGGTGAAGTCCAACCTCGGACACACCCAGGCCGCCTCCGGGGTGGCCGGCGTGATCAAGATGGTGATGGCGCTGCGCAACGGCCGGTTGCCGCGGACGCTGCACGTCAACGAGCCCACCCCGCACGTCGACTGGTCCGCCGGTGAGGTGGAGCTGCTGACCGAGTCCGTCCCGTGGCCGGCCGGCGAGCGGGTCCGCCGCGCGGGCGTGTCGTCCTTCGGCGGCAGCGGCACCAACGCCCACCTGATCCTGGAGGAGGCACCCGCCGAGGAGGACGCGGCCGAGCCGGTGGAGGCCGCGCCGCGGGTCGTCTCGGGCGCCGGCGCCTGGCCGGTGTCGGGCCGCTCGGCCGAGGGGCTGGCGGCGCAGGCCGGCCGGCTGCGGGACTGGGTGGCGGCGCGGCCGGAGGCGGAGCCCGCGAACGTGGCGTGGTCGCTGGCGACCATGCGCGCGACCTTCGAGCACCGCGCCGTGGTCGTGGGCGGGGACCGCGAGGAGCTGGCGGCCGGGCTGGAGAGCCTGGCCGACGGCGTGCCCAGCGGCGCCGTCGTCGCGGGCGTGGCCCGGGCCGACGCGCGGCCGGTCTTCGTCTTCCCCGGTCAGGGTTCGCAGTGGCTCGGCATGGGCCAGGAGTTGGCGCGGTCGAGCCCGGTGTTCGCGGCGCGCCTCGCGGAGTGCGAGGCGGCGCTGGCGCCGTATGTGGACTGGTCGCTGGGTGAGGTCCTGGCGGGCGCCGAGGGCGCGCCGGAGCTGAAGGCGGCGGATGTCGTCCAGCCCGCGCTGTGGGCCGTGATGGTCTCGCTGGCGGCGGTCTGGGAGGCCGCCGGGGTGGCGCCCGAGGCGGTGGTCGGCCACTCGCAGGGCGAGATCGCCGCGGCGACCGTGGCGGGGATGCTGTCGCTGGAGGACGGCGCCCGGGTGGTGGTGCTGCGTTCGAAGTCGTTGAAGGTGCTGGCCGGGCTCGGCGGGATGCTGTCGGTGAGCCGGAGTGCCGCGGTGGTCGAGGAGCGGATCGCCCGGTTCGGTGAGCGGCTGGCGCTGGCGGCCGTCAACGGGCCGTCGGCGGTGGTGGTTTCGGGCGAGCCCGAGGCGCTGGAGGAGCTGAAGGCGGAGTTCGAGGCCGAGGGCGTGCGCGCCCGGATGGTCGCGGTGGACTACGCCTCGCACAGTGCGCAGGTCGAGCGGCTGGAAGCGGAGATCACGTCCGTGCTGGCCGCGGTGGAACCGCGCCCGGGCCGGATCCCGATGGTGTCCGCGATGACCGGGGAGACGCTCACCGGTGAGGAGTTGGACGCCGCCTACTGGTACGGCAGCCTGCGCGCCACGGTGCACTTCGACCGGGCGGTGCGCACGCTCGCCGGCCAGGGGCACCGGGTGTTCGTCGAGGTCTCCCCGCACCCGGTGCTGCTCGGCGCGATGACGGAGTCGCTGGAGGAGGTCACCCAGGAGGCCGGGCCGGGCGCGGTGCCCGCCGCCGTCTGCGGCACCCTGCGCCGTGACGACGGCGGTGCGACCCGCCTGGTCACCTCCTTCGCCGAGGCCTTCGTCAGCGGCGCGGCCGTCGACTGGGCCGCCGTGCTCCCGGCCGGACCGGGAGTGGACCTGCCGACCTACGCCTTCCAGCACGAACGGTTCTGGCCCAAGGGCACGCTGGGCGAGCTGCGCTCCGCGCGCCCGGGAGGCGGCGACGCGCTGTCGCTCGGCCTGGGCGCGGTGGGCCACCCCATGCTCGGCGCGGTGGTGGAACTGGCCGGTGGCGCGGGCCTGGTGTGCATGGGCCGGGTGTCGCTGCGCACGCACGCCTGGCTGGCCGACCACGCCGTCGGCGGCGTCGTCCTGCTGCCCGGCACCGGCTTCGTGGAGCTCGCGGTGCGCGCCGGTGACCAGGTGGGCTGCGGCCTGCTGGAGGAACTGACGCTGCACGCACCGCTGGTGCTGCCCGCCGACCGCGGCGGGGTCCAGCTCCAGGTGGTCGTGGCCGCGCCCGACGCCGAGGGCCGCCGCGGGGTCGAGGTGTTCTCCCGCCCCGAGGAGACGGCCGCCCCGCAGGCCTGGGTCCTGCACGCGAGCGGTGTGGTCGCCCCCGCCACCGCGGCCGGGCGGACCGACGAGGACTTCCTGGTGTGGCCGCCGAAGGACGCCGCACCGGTGGACATCACCGACGTGTACGCGGTGCACCTCGCCGAGGTGTACGGCCCGACGTTCCACGGCCTGCGGGCCGCCTGGCGCCGGGGCGAGGACGTCTTCGCCGAGGTGGCGCTGCCCGAGGAGGCGGCGGCCGAGGCCGGCGCGTTCGGCCTGCACCCGGCGCTGCTCGACGCCGCCCTGCACGCCTCGCTGCTGGCGGAGCCGGTCGTCGAGGCCGAGCCGGGCCAGGTGCCGATGCCGTTCGCGTGGACCGGCGTCGAGCTGCACGCCGGTGGCGCGTCGGTGCTGCGGGTGCGGCTGCGCCAGGACGCCCAGGGCGGTGTGTCGCTGACCGCCGCGGACGCCACCGGCGCACCCGTGGTGTCGGTGGGGTCGCTGGTGAAGCGACTCGTCGCGATGGACCAGCTGCGCTCCGCGCAGAACGAGTTGAACGACTCGCTGTTCGTCCAGGAGTGGACCGAGGTGCCCGCCGGCGCCGCCCCGGCCGGCGAGTGGGCGCTGATCGGCGCCGACCGCTTCGGGCTGGTCGACGAGCTGGGCGCCGCCGCTGTGCCGGTGCGCGCCTTCGCCGGCATCGCCGAGCTGGCCGCCGCCGTCGAGACGGGCGAGGCCGCTCCCGGCACCGTCCTGCTGTGCGCGGACGCCCTGCTCGGCGGGGACGCGGACCAGGGCGCCGGCCTCCCGGACACGGTGCGCCGGGCCGGTGCCGAGGCACTGCGGCTGGTGCGCGAGTGGCTGGACGAACCACGCCTGGACACCGCGCGGTTGGTGGTCGTCACCCGGGGCGCCGTGGACGCCGGCGGCGAGGCGGTGACGGACCTGGCGGCGGCCTCCGTACGGGGGCTGCTGCGGTCCGCCCAGGCCGAGAACCCGGGCCGGCTGGTCCTGGCCGACCTCCCGGCCGTCGAGGACGGCGCCCGAAGCGCGCTGCTGACCACCGTGGTCGGCGGCGACGAGCCCGAGCTGGCGATCCGCGGCGAGGCCGCCTACGGCCGGCGCCTGACCCGCCCCTCGGGCGAGCTGGAGCCGGTCATCTGGCCGGCCGACCCGGTGGCCGACCCGGCGGCGCGTTCGCTGCTGGTGACGGGCGGCACCGGGACGCTGGGCGGGCTGGTCGCCAAGCACCTGGTGGCGACCGGCCGGGCCGGTGGTGTAGTGCTGACCAGCCGCTCCGGCCCGGCCGCCGCCGGAGCCGCCGCGCTGGCGGCCGAGCTGGCGGAGCTGGGCGTCTGGGTCCGGATCGTCGCGTGCGACGCGGCTGACCGGGACGCGCTGGCCGAGGTGCTGGACCGGATCCCGGCCGAGAACCCGCTGGGCTCCGTGGTCCACTCGGCGGGCGTCGTCGACGACGGCGTGATCGCGTCGCTGACGCCGGAGCGGCTGACGGCCGTCATGCGGCCGAAGGTCGACGCGGCCTGGAACCTGCACGAGCTGACGGCCGGGCTGGACCTGGAGCGCTTCGTCCTGTTCTCGTCCGCGGCCTCCACCTTCGGCGCGGCCGGCCAGGCCAGCTACGTGGCGTCGAACTCCTTCCTGGACGCCCTGGCCGGGTACCGCCGGGCCGCCGGCCTCGCGGGGATGTCGCTGCAGCTCGGCCCGTGGATGCACGAGGCGGGCATCGGCCGGAACCTGGACCGGACCTCGCTGTCGCGGATCGACCGCGGCTTCGTCCCGCTCGGCGCCGAGGACGGCCTGGTCGTCCTGGACGTGGCGCTGGCCCGGGACGAGGCGGTGCTGATGCCCGCCCGCCTCGATCTGGCGGCGCTGCGGGCGCAGGCCGCCGGCAGCGCGGACGTCCCGCCGCTGTGGCGCACGCTGGCCGGGGTGTCCGTCCGGCGCACGGCCGTCTCGGCCGCCGCCACCGGCACCGGCGCCGACGCGGCCGAGGCGCTCCGGCGCCGGCTCGCGGCGGTCTCCGGCCCCGAGCGGGACCGGGTGCTGCTGGACCTCGTCCTCGCCCATGTCGCCGCCACGCTGGGGCACGCCTCGGCGGACGCGATCGACACCGGCCGCCCGTTCACCGACGTCGGCTTCGACTCGCTGACCGCCGTCGAGCTGCGCAACCGCCTGAACGCCGAGACCGGCCTGCGGCTGCCCGCGACGCTGGTCTTCGACTACCCCACCCCGACCGCGCTCGCCACGCTGCTGCGCGGCGAGCTGGCGGGCGACCTGCCCGCCGTCGCGGCACCCGCGGCGCCGGTGGCCACCGGCGCCGCGGACGAGCCCATCGCGATCGTCGGCATGGCCTGCCGCTTCCCCGGCGGCGCGGCCAGCCCGGAGGAGCTGTGGCGCCTGCTGGCCTCGGGCTCGGACGCGATCGGCCCGTTCCCGCGCGACCGCGGCTGGGACTTGGAGAGCCTCTACCCGGACACCGACCCGCACGGCGAGTCGTACACCCAGGCCGGCGGCTTCGTCCAGGACGCCAGCGCCTTCGACGCGGGGTTCTTCGGCATCTCGCCGCGTGAGGCGCTGGCGATGGACCCGCAGCAGCGGCTGCTGCTGGAGACCTCCTGGGAGGCGTTCGAGCGGGCCGGGATCGACCCCGCGACGCTGCGCGGCAGCCAGACCGGCGCCTTCGTCGGCGGCTACAGCTCCCGGTACGCGACCGACGTCCAACTGGAGGGCACCGAGGTCGTCGAGGGCCACCTGGTGACCGGGAACGCGACCAGCGTGCTCTCGGGCCGGCTGTCCTACACCTTCGGCCTGGAGGGCCCGGCGGTCACGGTGGACACGGCGTGCTCCTCCTCGCTGGTGGCGCTGCACCTGGCCGCCCAGGCGCTGCGTTCCGGTGAGTGCTCGCTCGCCCTGGCCGGCGGGGCCACCGTCACCGCCACCCCCGGGGTGTTCGTGGCCTTCGCCAAGGCCGGCGGCATCTCGATGGACGGGCACTGCAAGTCCTTCGCCGCGGCGGCCGACGGCTCCGGCTTCGCCGAGGGCGCGGGCATGCTCGTGGTGGAGCGGCTGTCGGACGCGCGGCGCAACGGGCACAAGGTGCTCGCGGTGATCCGCGGTTCGGCGATCAACCAGGACGGCGCGTCCAACGGTCTGACCGCCCCCAACGGCCCCTCCCAGCAGCGGGTGATCCGCGCGGCGCTGGCCAGCGCCCGGGTGTCGCCCGCCGACGTGGACGTGGTCGAGGCGCACGGTTCGGCGACCACGCTGGGCGACCCGATCGAGGCACAGGCGCTGATCGCCACCTACGGCCAGGACCGGCCGGAGGGCCGGCCGCTGTGGCTGGGCTCGGTGAAGTCGAACATCGGGCACACCCAGGCCGCGGCCGGTGTGGCCGGGGTGATGAAGATGGTGCTGGCGCTGCAGAACGAGCAGCTCCCGCAGACGCTGCACGTGGACGAGCCGACCCCGCACGTGGACTGGTCGGCGGGCGAGGTGCGGCTGCTGACCGAGCCGGTGGCGTGGCCCACCGGCGAGCACGTCCGCCGGGCCGGTGTGTCCGGCTTCGGGATGAGCGGTACCAACGTGCACGTCATCCTGGAGGAGGCGCCGGCCGCGGTCGCCGAGGAGGCGGACGCCCTGGACGAGCCGGCCGGTGAGGCCGGGGCGGTGGCGGTGCTGGAGCCGGCCGGGCCGGTGGCGTGGCCGGTGTCGGCGCAGTCGTCGGAGGCGTTGGCGGCTCAGGCGGATCGGCTTCGGGAGTGGGTGTCGGCGCGGTCGTCGGTGGATCCGGTGGGTGTGGCGTGGTCGTTGGCGGCGACGCGGTCGGTGTTCGAGCACCGGGCGGTGGTGGTCGGTGGCGGTCGTGAGGAGCTGGTGTCGGGGCTGG
>NZ_JBVHHE010000044.1:0-44751 GCF_055561235.1 Kitasatospora sp. NPDC022856
TCCGTCGAAGAACTCCTCACACGCCAGAACGAGCACTACCACCTCCTCACCCGCCGACAACGCCACACCACCGCCCGCCACCACTCGCTGCGCGCCACCGTCGACTGGAGCTTCGAACTCTGCTCCACCCAGGAGCGCCTCCTGTGGGCCCGCCTGTCCGTCTTCGCCGGCGGCTGCGACCTCACCGCCGCCCAGAGCGTCTGCACCGACCACGACCTCACCCGCGAGGACGTCCTCGACACCGTCACCGCCCTGGTCGACAAATCCGTCCTCACCCGAGAGGACGACCACGGACACACCCGCTACCGCATGCTCGAAACCCTGCGCCAGTACGGCCACGAACACCTGCGCTCCGCCGGCGAGGAGGACACGCTGCGCCGCCGCCACCGCGACCACTACCTGCACCTGGCCGAACACGTCGAGGAGCACTGGTTCGGCCCCGGCCAGGTCGACCTGTTCACCGCCACCCGCGCCGAGCACGCCAACCTGCGCACCGCCCTGGAGTACAGCCTCACCCAACCCGACCAGGCACCGGCCGCCCTCCACATGGCCGCCGCCCTGTGGCCCTACTGGACCATGGCCGGCCCACACCGGGAAGGCATGCTCTGGCTCGACCGGGCCCTGGCCGCCTGCCCGGAACCCGGCCCACAGCGGGCCGACGCCCTCTGGGCCGCCAGCATGATCAAGATCTCCGCCGGAGATCCGGGCGGGCCCGCCGTCCGCCAGTCCATCGCCATGCTGGACGAGTCCCGCCGGCTGGCCGCCGACCTGGACGATCCGGCCCGCCTCGCCCACGCCACCTGCCTGTCGGGATTCACGCAACTCCTCGGAGACGATCCGGCCCGTGGGTTTCTCCTCCTCCACGAGGGCATCGAGCTGGAACGCGCCCTCGGCGACGCCAACCCGCACCTGCGCCACGCCCAGATGCAGCTCACCATCGCGGCGGCGATGGGGAACCTCGGTGACGTGGTCCGCACCGTCGGCGGGGACTGCCTCGCCGCCTGCCGCGAGCACGGGGACCAGTGGATCCAGTCATGGACGCTCTACGCCATGGGGATGTTCGCCGCCGCGCACCAGGGGCCGGACGGGGACGCGGAAGGACAGCTCAAGGAGGCCGTCCGGCTCAAACATCCGTTCCGCGACCTGCTGGGCCTCTGCGCCACAACGGACGCCCTCGCCTGGTGCGCGGTGACATCCGGTGACCACGAACGCGGCGCGCGCCTGTTCGGCGCCAGCAACGCGTTCCTGAAGCCGCTCGGGCTCAACATCGACAGCTTCATCGACTACGAGGACATCGTCAAGAGCAACCAGTCGGCCGGCGGCCACGACCGGGGCGACCTGCTCCGGGCCGCGAAGCAAGCCCTGGGCCAGCCGGCCTTCACTCACGCCTACCAGAGCGGGCTCGAACTCACCCCGGACGAGGCCGTCGCCTACGCCCTCGGCGAGCCCCAGACCCCGCCGCCGACCACCGCCGAACCGGACCGGCCCGCCTCACAGCTCACCCGCCGGGAGGCACAGGTCGCGGGCCTGCTGGCCGAGGGACTGTCCAACAAGGAGATCGCCGACCGCCTGGTGATCGCCCAGCGCACCGCCGAAACCCACGTCTCCAACATCCTCACCAAACTCGGCTGCACCTCCCGCACCCAGGCCGCCCTCCTGATCACCGAACAGAACCTCGCCGCCGACACCCCCCGCCCCGCACGCCCCACACGGCCGGACCACCCGCCGCACGCGTAGCACCGGGCCACGGCGGGCACAACCGGCCCGTCTTCCGGGATCGGACCGTGTCCCGGCCGCGGACCGGCCCGGCGCACCTACGCCACCGGGGGCGCGCCCCCGCCAACGGGCAGCTCGACCAAGCGGCAACCGAGCCGCCGCAGCCGCAGTGCCACAGCCTCGGCCTCGCGGTCGTCCAGCGCGAACACGAACGGGCCGGGAATCAGCACCTGGTCGATCCAGCCCTGCTCGATGGCCCGCACGAGACACTCCAGCCGAGGCAGCCGGCCCCCGGACCGGCGTCCGTTGTCCAGGTAGGCGAACGGCTCGGGCAGGCCATGCCGCTGAGCGAGGCACTCCAGCGCACGGCGCTGGCACTCCATCCCGGTGACGTCGAACGGGTAGCACCGGAGGTAAAGCGCGGTCCGCGGGGGACGGATGTCGCGTGGTCGGCGCATCAGCATGTCGTTCACCTGCCAATGGGATCCGGGGGCAACGCAGGCTTGCCCTCCCACGCTCCCCCCGCGACGGGCCGGCCACATCGAGGGATCCACGTAGCCGACTACCGAAATCCCGGCGGCGTAGCTCACCGAGCGACGAGTCCAGCCGGCTCCGCGCACCTCCCACGGAAAGTCACACCGCCGTCGGCGCGACCCCGATCGACCTGGGGACGGGGGAGTGTGCACGGCGAACCACCTCGAGGGCTTCGAACGGTCTCGGCCGGGACGTCACCGCCGACCGCCCGGACAGGCCGGCCAGTGGCCCGTTCGCGGCCCATTTCCGTTCGATCCTGCTCCTTGACCTGGCCCATCACCTAAATCGGCCTCAGATGACATGTTCTGGGGGACTTTCGTGGCCGACCTTCGCGCGTCGTTCAGCTCCAACGACCCGTCGACGCGGACGAGGCGTTCACCAACCGAGAGCGAAGTGGTCCCTGGTGGCCACCGCCGTCGAGGAACACCTGCGCACCATCGCTTCGCCCACCTTCGATGTCGAGGATCTGGAGACGCCCCGCACCAACGTGATCACCTTCCACGGCGTCGGCGGCGTCGGGAAGTCCACCCTGCTGCGCAAGCTCGAAGCCTCCCTCGCCGCCGGCGGTCAGCGGCCACAGCAGTGGGGCACAAACGTCTGCGTGGGCGAGCGGCTGCCGCCCATCCGCATCGACCTCTCCTGGTCCGCCTCCACCGGCAGCGACCGCCTTCGACCTCGACCGGGCCACCCAGGCCGCCGGCCTCACCCACCAGGCCACCGCCCGCCGCCTCGTCGAACGCCCCATGATCAGCGAAGACCCCTACGCGGCGTGGCCCTATCACCTGCACGGTGCCATCCGCACCGCGTTGCGCACCGACGAAACCCAGGCGGCCGACCGGTGGACCCCCACCGACTGGCACCAGGCCGCCCAGCGGGCCCTGGCCGCACTCGGCGAGCAGTGGCGGGACCACTCCCCCGCGCCCGGCCGGGCCTGGCTCGTCGCGTGCCTGCGCCAAGGCCTGCGCCTCGCCCGCGACCACCACCTGAACGACCTGTCCTGGCCGACGGACGCCGCGTTCGCCTACGTCGACAACTCCGTGTGGGAGCCCATCGCCCCGCCCGCGCAGGGCGACGGCCGAGCCGCGGACACACCCGCCGACGCCCTGGCCGACCTGCTGACCGCCATCAGCCACCACCAGCACGAACACCGCGCCCACACCGCCCACCGCCTGACCACCGTCCTGGACAGCGGCCTGCACACCGACGAGCTGGCCCAGCTGGCCCGCTACTACCGGGCCAGGGCCGACAAAGACCTCGGCCGCACCACCGCCGCCCTCGAAGGCATGCACCACGTCGCCGCCCAAGGCGGACGCCTCGCCCCGCAGGCACAGCGCGGCATCGCCAACCTCGCCCCCGTCCACGGCGACTTCCCCGCCGCGCTGGCCGCCGCCTCCACGCTGACGTGGAAGAGCCGCCGCCACCGCGTCCGAGGCGACATCCTGTGGCCGCAGGGCGACTTCACCGCGGCCGCCCAGGCCCTGCGGGACGGACGGGCCGAGGCCGAGCAGCACGACGCGCCCGGTGAGCGGGCCATCGCGCAGAGCCGCCTGGCCCTGGTCACCGCGTTCGCCGACCCACAGCGGGCCGGCGAGGAGATCGCCCTCGCCCGCCAGTACCTGGAGCCACTCGACCAACGCGCCACCCTGCTCCACGCCTTGGGCGGCGAGACGTTCGAGGGCGCGAGGCTGGAGGCCGGTGGGGGCGGTGGCGATGACGACGGGGCAGGCGGCGGCGAGCGCGGTGATCACCTCGGCGTGGTGCTCGCCGGGATGGTCGGCGAGTACGACGCGGGTCAGGTCGAGGCCGTAGCCGGCGGCCGCGGCCCCCCAAGGTCATGCGCAGTTGAGGTCTCTCACGCTCGCCGACCTAGGCCGCAGCTCAGGGAGCTTCACAATCGGACGGCCGACAGGACGTGCCGCCCTGTCTCATCGGTGATTCCTCTCGTTCGGGGGACGCGCTGCCGCAGGAGGCCATGCAGGCCACCTGTGCGACGCCGACCAGGTTCGATGGAGACCCTCGCCCTGCGGCTGCCCTTCTGATCGTTCTCACAGTCGCCGTCACCCGGGCACTTCCTTCCTGCCGCGCGGGGAAGCGGGAGGTTGTCGCAGAACACGTACTGGTAGGTGACGGCCGCCTGGGCGGCCTCTTTGCGGTCAGCCCGTTCCTACCCTGAGCCGGAGTTGGAGCCGACACCCTCCGGGACGGTCGTCGGTGTCGATGCCGATCGTCACCGGGCCACGGTCGGTTTCGGCCCAGCTGCGCCCGGTGTTGTGGCACTGGGCGGGGTCGCCGTCCGGGTCGTACTGGATGTCGAGGGCGACGTACGTCTGCTTGATCTGCGGCACGGCGAAGGTGAGGTTGCAGCCGCCCGGACGACTGTCGGTGTCGATCCGGACGGCGGGACCGAAGGTTCGGGCATCCCTGGTGATCGGCATCCTGAATGTGCCCTGGTTGCCGCACTGTGCCGGGTCCCCGCCGGGGGTGGAGCGGAGGTCGTAAGCGAGAGACACGCCCTCCAGGTCGCTGTCGGGGTCGTAAACGCCGAACGCCAGCTGGCAGCCGCCCGGACGACTGTCGGTATCGAAACGGATGGCGTCGGTCCAGGTTCTTTCCTCGACCCATTGATCACCCGTCCTTCCGCCGCACTGGCCGGGAACGCCATCGGGGTTGAACCGGATTCCGAGCTCCGCAGGATGGAACAGCCGGATCTGCGCCTGCGCCTGCGCTGGCACAGGCGCAACCGTCGCCGCGACCACCCCGAGTACCGCCAGCCCGCGCGCGATTCTCCTCATGGCACCGATTCCCTCTCGTTCGGAGACATCCTCACTGGAAATCCCAGAGTGGCACGGGTGTGAACACGCCAATCGGAGGTTCCGACCGACATACCCTTGCGCCATCCGAAAGAGCCAACCCTGCAGCCGTTGCGGACCGGTGCGCCGACGCGGGGTGCCGTTGAACACGGTCGACAGCTGGCCCGGCAGCCGCTCGCCGAAGCCTCCGACCGGTCCGCCGCGGCCGTGCGGTTCTCCTGTGCCGATTCCGCCCGGGCACCTCCATCCCACCAACGAGCCCCCTCATGGCCGGCGCTCCCGGCTTGCCCGACGCGGCCGCGCGAGCTCCACACCGCACTGGCGTGCTGTCGTCTGAGCATCGCCCTGGCTCTCACCCCGCGCCCCGCGACACCCGAGCCAGACCGACTTGTAAGCATCGGCCGCGGCTCCGGCCCGCGTTGCGGCCCACCACCGGCAGAGCACCGCGCAGAGCAACGGGCTCGCTCCAGGGAACGGCTCGTCCGGATGCCCGTGGGCCGTTCGGCCGCACGGCCGGTGCCTGCCCTGGCGGCTCGATCGGCCGACAGCCGCGCTGGTGAACTGGCGCGACGGTATTCGGGGCCTTCGTGCATCCGAATTGCCCCAATTCGCGCCTTCCCGGAGTAACCTGGACAGCGCCGGAGGACTTACCGGCAGGACGATCACGAGGAGGTGCAGATGCAGATCAGAGAAACAGGAGCCCTGATTCTGCGGCTCGTGATCGCGAAATCTCGCCCCGGCCTCTCGGTCGGGGGATAGCGGGATCGCTTGGGCGTCGGGGGTGCAGGTACAAATCCTGTTGTTCAGCTCAGCTTCTATGCAGGGCGTGGGCCGTTTCCGCAGAGATGCGGGGGCGGCCTCTTTGCGCCACAACCCCCTCATCACCCCGGGTGCCTGAGAGGGTGTCCGCTCCGAGCGGGCGGACCGGATCGCCAACCGGCTGCGGCGCGGAAGCGACGGCCGTCGGCACCGACATCCGGCCGCTGGCTCCAGCGGCGCCGCGACGTCGTCGCACGCAGCGTCATCCGCTCAAGGCAGAGACGATGCCCGGCCACCATGGGCCGTCACATGCCCCGCATCGTGCCGCAGGCCACTGACCCGACAGAACCGACGGTGCCACCTGGCCGGCGGTGACGTCGGTGATGCGGCGCCGGACGGGGCAGGGGTGGTGTCCGGCTACGACCGGGGAAGGTGACCGCTGCCCTCCGGCGAGGTTGGTGGAGCAGGGCGGCATGTCGGACCTGCTCGTCGACAGCCGCGTCGTCGCGTTCCACTCACCGGTCGGCCCGACCAAAGCCCGCAGGTCGTCCCGCCGGGTCACGTCAGTGCGGATCCGCACGGCCGTGCCGCCTGCCTGCTTCGTCGACGTTCCAGCCTCCTCCGTCGCGCCGTAACACTCGCGCGGCCCCCGGCAACATCCAGGGCCCGACGTCCACCCCACGGCCACCAGGACGAGACACGCCTGCAAAACTATCGTCATGACGGTACGTCACCCTTGAGGTCAGAGGATGAAGACCGAAGGGAACCCTGGAATGAGCGACTACTTGGCACTCGTCACCGCCCTGATCCCGCTCCACACCGCCGACAACGGCTCGGGCCCACCGCCCCGGCTGACCGGTCACCAGGCGGACCGGCTGGCCGGGATGGCGAAGCGTGACGACGCCACGACCGCCACCCGCCTGCGGCGCCGCCCCTTCGGCCGGCGGCCGTCCTTCGCGTAGTACCGCCGGCCGAACGTCTCCTGCACGATGCGGTAGACGGCCGACCGGTGGGCGGGGCCAGCCCGGGCGGCCCGTCGCAGGTCGTGAACACCGCACACGCATGCGGGTGGGACGTGGCGACGTCACACCGGTGGGGCCCTTCCACCAGCCTGCGCCGCCGGTTCCGGCGCACGAGCGCCGACGGCGGGCTCCGCGCGCCGTCACCGCTCGGCGACCGACATGGCGTCGGAGCCCTCCCGGGAGGCATCACGGGAGGCATCCGGGGAGTCGTCGCCGCGGATGGCAGCGGTGATACCAGCGGCCCAGACGGCGGGATGGTCGTCGCCGAGCAGGTCGGCGAGGCGTTCCAATCGCCGACGGCGCTCGTCGGACCCGAGGGTCAGCGCCCGGTGCAGGGTGTCCGCCAGGTCCTCGGGTGAGTGGGGGTCGGTGAGCAGCGCGGCGGCTCCGAGTTGGGCGGCTGCTCCCGCGTGGCGGGAGAGCACCAGCACCCCGGAGCGGCCGACAGCCCGCTGGGACGCGATGAACTCCTTCGCGGTCAGGTTCATCCCGTCCTGCAGGGAGGTCACCCAGAGCACGTCGGCGTCGAGGTAGTGGTCGATCACCTCGGTGAAGGGCAGGCTGCGCGGAAGATACTCGATGGGCTTCCAACTCCTCTTGCTCCAGGCTTGGTTGACCTCAGCAATGCGGCTCTCCAGCACTTGCCGGGTCACGTCGTACGAGGTGATGCCGGGCTCGGGAGGCGGGCAGACCAGCCGGAACCGCAGTCGTCCCCGCAGCTCGGGACGCCGGGCGAGCAGGGCCGCGACGGCATCGACCTTCTGCACGGGGGCCTTGGCGTAGTCGAGCCGTTCGACGGAGAGCACGAGCGGCCCGTCGGCCGAGCCGGCACGGGGAGGGTCGGTAGGGGCCTTCGTTCGGGCCGGGGAACGGGTACGGACGCTGGCCCGGGCCGCCGAGGCGATGGCCTCGCGGTCGATGCCGAGCGGGTGGACGCCGATGCGCGGAACGTCGACGCGGGCCGCGCCCGGGCTTGCGACGAGGGTCCGGCGGAAGTGTTCGGCGAAGGTCTCGGTGTGGAAGCCGGCCCAGTCCAGGTGACTCAGCGAGGCGCGGATCTCGGCGGCGGTGGGCAGGACCGCGAAGACCTCGGGCGCGGGAAACGGGGTGTGGTGGAACAGGCCGATCCGCAGGTCGGGGCGGACCGGGCGGAGCAGCCCGGGGACGAGCCACAGGTTGTAGTCGTGCAGCCATACGGTGGCGCCCGGTGCCGCGCGGGCGGCGATGTGGTCGGCGAAGCGGGCGTTCACCTCGCGGTAACCGGTCCAGGTCTCCGGGTCGAAGCGCAGCCGCCGGGGCTGCGACATCAGCACCGGCCAGAGCGTCTCCTTGCACGCTCGGTGGAAGTAGGCGGCCCACTCGGCGGGAGTCAGCGGGACGAAGGAGAGCGGCAGACCGGTGTCGTGCCCGTCCAGGCGGCCGGCACGGGCGTGCGGTCCGAGAACGGCGGCGGTGGCCCAGATCGCCTGGGGGTTGGCGGCGAACAGGCTGCGCAGGGTGGGCAGGATGCCGTTCGGGCTCGCCGGCGGGCGCCATCCGCCGGGTGTCAGGCGGACGGGCGGGCGGTGGTAGCCGACCACGAGTGGGTAGTCGCGCTCGATCCAGCCGAGCTCTTGCAGGGCAGCCAGGATGCCGGCGGCGCCGGGCCGGTCGGGCCGGTGGACGGCTCGGTCGTCGGGGACGGCGGCGCGCAGGGCGGGTTCGGCATTGCCGACGATCACACCGTGCGCGCCGAGCCCGTACAGCGACAGGTCGTTGAGGGAGTCACCGGCGACCAGGACGGAACTCATCGGCCAGTTCTGCTGGGCGGCCAGCGCCGCCAGCGCGCCGCCCTTGCTCGCACCGCGCGGGAGCACGTCGAAGTAGCGGTCCGCCGAGTAGAGCCAGCCGCAGCCCAGCGCTCGGACGGTCTCGGTGAGTTCCGGGGTCAGCTGGTCCGGGCGCAGGTGGAACGAGCAGCGGCCGTCCTGAGCCACGCCGTGCTGGTAGACCAGCGCCGGGAAGCGCCGCAGCGCGGCCCTTACGCGTTCGGCCCCGGGCCAGCCGCTGCGCAGTCGGTGCTGCAGGTCCGCGACCGGGCTCTGGTCGGTGCCGTCGATGACGCTCGCCCCGACATCGGCGATGATCCAGCGCGGTCTGGGCACCAGCGGCTCCCGCAGCACCTCGCGTACTGAGGAGAGCCCGCGGCCGGTCGCGAAGACCACGGTCACCTCCGGGTGCCGGGCCAGGGCATCGTGCAGCCGGCGGCGGTCGGCCCGGTCGCCGCCGAGCAGCGTGCCGTCCAGATCGGTGACCAGGACCCTCGCCGAACGTCCTGCTCGGGGTGGTGCGGTGATCGTCCGCCCGGCAGCCCACCCGGTCCGCTGCTCCGCCGTCCGCCGATTCGTCTCCGGTGCTGCCATGGTGGTGCCCCCTCGCCGATCGCCCCATGGAGCTGCGCTCCGGCCGACGGGCCTGGACGCAGCTCGGATCAGGATCATCGGACGCTAACACGAGCCGGGCACCGAGTGAATCGGGCGTGAAACGGTGGTGACGCACGGCGTGGGGCTCGGTGGTGCGCCAGGCGCCGATCTGTGCGCCGGGCGCCTGACGGCCGGCCGCCACACTGCCGGACAGGGGCAGGACGGTCACGCCGTCGGGGCGTACCGCCCCCGCCGGTGATGGGGAAGTCGGAGGGGGTGGTGCCGGGATCAGACCACGTGACCCGTCCGCTTCCGGTGGAGTTGCCGCCCGGGCAGGTGAAAGGAATTTCGACGCTTTGAGGGTGCCCAAGTCGGTACTGGCGGCGAGACCCGCCGTGGTGGGCGAGTCGAACGTGTACACGGTGCCTTTGCCGTCGGTGACGTTCCAGAGCCTGGTAGCGGTCGAGCGGCCGCAAGCGCCCCCGACTCCCGGAAAGTTCGAGTTCGCGCTGGACGTGATCCTGAGCGGCCTGGAACGACCGAGGCGACCGAGGGGCGCCAGGGCCCCTTGGCCGACGGATCGCACCCGCGGTGCCGCCCTCCGGGCGAGCGGGTGGGCGGTGGAGGGACGATGATGGAAGCCCCGGAATCGTGGCGTTCGAGGCTCGGTATGGCGGTGTGGCACGTTCGGGAATTCACTCCCGACGATCTCGAAGCGGTGGTGCGGCTCGACGGTGAGAGCGCCACCACGGACCGACCCGCCGTCTTCCGGCTCTCCGAGCTCGTCGCCGCGCTGCAGGCGCAGAATCCGAGCGTCGTCGCGGTGGCCGACGGGCGTCTGGTGGGCACGGCGGTGGGCCGGGTGGACGGGGACCGGGCCTGGGTGCTGCGGATCGCGCTGCACCCCGCCTGGCGGAACCTCGGGCTGGGGACGGCGCTGCTGTCCGCGCTGGAGCACCGACTGCAGGATGCCGGGGCGCGAGTCGTCGCGGCCCTGCTGCCCGAGGAGGAGACCGGCGCCGCGGCGCTGGGCAACTCCGGGTTCCGTCCTCACCGGGGGCTCACCTACTTCGAGAAACCGCAGGCGGTGACTGGCCAGGGCACGACGGTGCTGGCCTCGCTGGGCGCGGTGGTGCCCGAGGCCAGCCTCTGGGGGCAGCTCACGGGGATGGCCGACGAGAAGCGGCTCATCGAACGGCGGCTGGTGCTGCCGCTGGCCAATCCCGAACTCGCGGACGCCCACGGGGTGGAACCGCCGCGCGCGGTCGTGCTGTTCGGCCCGCCGGGCACGGGCAAGAGCACCTTCGCCAAGGCCGTGGCCGGCCGGCTCGGCTGGCCGTTCGTAGAGTTCTTCCCCTCGCGGATCGCTTCGGAGGACGGGCTCGCCACGGGGCTCGGCCGCCGCTTCGAGGAGATGGCGCAGCTGGACCACGTGCTGGTCTTCATCGACGAAGTCGAGGAGGTCGCCGGCACCCGCAGCCTCGCCGATCCCGCGTCGGTAGGCGTGGTCAACGAGCTCCTCAAGTCGATCGTGCGGTTCCGCGACCGGGAGGGCCGGCTGCTCGTCTGCGCCACCAACTCGGTGGCCGCCCTGGACCCGGCGTTCCTGCGCCACGGCCGGTTCGACTACGTCCTGCCGGTGGGGCCGCCGGACCACGAGGCCCGCAACGCCCTCTGGGCCGGCTACACCGCCAGGACGGGCACGGCGGCCGACACGGCTGTGCTGGCCGGCGCCAGCAGCGGCTTCACCCCCGCCGACATCCGGCAGGTCGCCATGGCGGTCGCCCAGGCCGTCTTCGAGCACACCCTCGACACGGGGGAACGCACCGAACCCGGCACCGAGGACTACCTGGACGCCATCCGGCGCACCCGGCCGACCGTGACCGAGGAGATGGCCCGGGAGTTCGCCGGCCAGGCGGTCCGCTACGGGCGCACCTGAGGCGGCCCGGGTCGGCGGTCGCCCTCGGTCGCAGTGGCGGGGATTCCCAGGGCGCGCCGCGGCGCCCGGGCCTCTGGACTTACTAGGACGTCCAACTATATGGTCGATGCCAGGTCCGCGGTGTCAGGGAAGCCGGTGTGAGTCCGGCACGGTCCCGCCACTGTGACCGGGGAGTTCGTCCTCGTGGATGACGGCCGCTGGCAGCCAGCCGGGAAGGCCTGGGGGCGGGCGTGGATCCGGGAGTCAGGATACCGGCCGCGGGTGGTCCGTGCTTTCCACGAGGATGGAGACGACACGCATGACTCCGGGCCGCCTTTCCCGTTTCGCTGCCCCTTGCCCTGCCGTGCTGACCGTCGGGGCACAACTCCGCCCCCGACGCTGACGTCAACCGCCGGACCGCCGTAGGCGCGCACGACCGTGTGCCCGGACGGCGGCGGTGGTCTCTCCATTCCTCCTCTCCCCATCCACGATGAGAGAAGGAAACGATGGTTCGTGAACTGACCCATTTCGTCGGCGGCAAGCGCATCGCCGGGACGTCCGGGCGCTTCGGCGACGTGTACGACCCCAACACCGGCCGGGTTCAGGCCCGGGTGCCGCTGGCCGACCGGGCCGAGGTCGAGGCGGTGATCGCCGACGCCGCGCAGGCCCAGCCCGAGTGGGCCGCCTGGAACCCGCAGCGGCGGGCGCGGGTGCTGCTGCGCTTCCTGCAGCTGGTCGAGCAGGAGAAGGAGGAGCTGGCCCGGCTGCTGTCCGCCGAGCACGGCAAGACCGTGGCCGACGCCCACGGCGACATCCAGCGCGGCCTGGAGGTCGTGGAGTTCGCCGCCGGGATCCCGCACCTGCTGAAGGGCGAGTTCAGCGACAACGCCGGCACCGGAATCGACGTCTACTCGATGCGCCAGCCGCTCGGCGTGGTCGCGGGCATCACGCCGTTCAACTTTCCGGCGATGATCCCGCTCTGGAAGGCCGCGCCCGCGCTGGCCTGCGGCAACGCCTTCGTCCTCAAGCCCTCCGAGCGCGACCCCTCGGTGCCGCTGCGCCTGGCCGAGCTCTTCCTCGAAGCGGGGCTTCCCCCGGGCGTGCTCAACGTCGTCAACGGCGACAAGGAGGCCGTGGACACGCTGCTGGAGGACCCCCGGGTCGAGGCGCTCGGCTTCGTCGGCTCGACCCCGATCGCCCAGCACGTCTACGCGACCGCGGCAGCGCACGGCAAGCGCGCCCAGTGCTTCGGCGGAGCGAAGAACCACATGATCGTGATGCCGGATGCCGATCTCGACCAGGCCGCCGACGCCCTCGTCGGCGCCGGCTACGGCTCGGCCGGCGAACGCTGCATGGCGATCTCGGTCGCCGTCCCGGTCGGGGACGAGACGGCGGACGCCCTGGTGGCGAAGCTGGTCGAGCGGATCGCCGCGTTGAAGGTCGGCCGCTCGGACGACCCGGCGGCCGACTTCGGTCCGCTGGTCGGCCGCGACGCCCTGGAGCGCGTCCGCGACTACCTGGACCTCGGGGTCCAGGAGGGAGCCGAACTCGTCGTGGACGGAAGGGACTTCCGCCTGCCCGGTCACGAGGACGGCTACTTCCTCGGTGCCTCGCTGTTCGACTGGGTCACTCCCGGCATGCGGATCTACCGGGAGGAGATCTTCGGCCCGGTCCTGGCCGTGGTCCGCGCCGCTGACTACGAGGAGGCGCTGCGGCTGCCGAGTGAGCACGAGTTCGGCAACGGCGTGGCCATCTACACCCGGGACGGCGACACCGCCCGGGACTTCGCCCGCCGGGTGAACACCGGCATGGTCGGGGTCAACGTGCCGATCCCGGTGCCGATCGCTTACCACACCTTCGGCGGCTGGAAGCGATCCGGCTTCGGCGACCTCAACCAGCACGGCCCCGACTCGATCCGCTTCTACACCCGCACCCGCACCGTCACCTCGCGCTGGCCCTCCGGGGTCAAGGAGGGCGCGAGCTTCACCATGCCGACGATGGGATGAGTACCGTGCACGCAAGTGACCTGACGGACGACCAGCGCGCCATCGCGAAGGCGACCCGGGCCTTCGCCGACGAGTACCTCGCCCCGCACGCGGTGGCATGGGACCGGGACAAGCACTTCCCGGTCGAGGTGCTGCGCAAGGCGGCGGACGTGGGCCTGGCCGGTGTGTACGTGCGCGAGGACGTCGGCGGATCGGAGCTCTCCCGACTGGACGGGGTGGTCGCCTTCGAAGCACTCGCGACCGGCTGCCCGTCGATCGCCGGCTACCTGTCCATTCACAACATGGTCGGCTGGATGGTGGACCGCTACGGGACCGAGGCGCAGCGTGCCCGCTGGCTTCCGGCACTCTGCACGGCCGAACAGTTGGGCAGTTACTGCCTCACCGAGCCCGGCGCCGGCTCCGACGCCGCCGCGCTCACCACCCGGGCCGTGCGCGACGGCGACCAGTGGGTGCTGGACGGCGTCAAGCAGTTCATCTCCGGCGCGGGCACATCCCAGGTATACGTGGTGATGGCGCGGACCGGCGGCCCGGGGCCGGACGGCGTCTCCGCGTTCCTCCTGGACCGCGACGACCGTGGGCTGTCCTTCGGTCCGAACGAGCACAAGATGGGCTGGAACGCCCAGCCGACCCGGCAGGTGCTGCTGGACGGCGTCCGGCTGCCCGCCGACCGCCTGCTCGGGGCGGAGGACGAGGGTTTCCGCATCGCCATGGGCGGCCTCAACGGCGGGCGGCTCGGCATTGCGGCCTGTTCACTGGGCGGCGCCCAGAGTGCGTTGGAACGTGCGGTGGCCTATCTCGCCGACCGTGAGGCGTTCGGGGCCCGACTGCTGCACGCCCAGGCACTGCAGTTCCGACTCGCCGACATGGCGACGGAGTTGGAGGCGGCGAGAGCGCTCGTGTGGCGCGCGGCGGCCGCCCTGGACCGGGGCGACCGGCGGGCACCTCAGCTGTGCGCGATGGCCAAGCGGCACGCCACCGACACCGGCTTCGACGTCGCCAACCAGGCGCTCCAACTGCACGGTGGCTACGGCTACCTCGCCGAGTACGGCATCGAGAAGATCGTCCGCGACCTGCGGGTGCACCAGATCCTGGAAGGGACCAACGAGATCATGCGCGTCATCGTCGCCCGCGGCCTGACCGGAGCCGCCTGATGACCGGGAACGACACCGAGGAGGTCCTCGTCCAGTGGGATGGCCGCGCCGGGCTGATCGTCCTCAACCGGCCCGCCGCCCTGAACGCCCTCACCCACGGCATGGTGCGGACGATCTCGGAGGCCCTGGACGCGTGGGAGCAGGACGAGCGGGTCGACACCGTCGTCGTCACCGGCGCCGGCGACCGTGCCTTCTGCGCCGGTGGCGACATCGTCGCCATCCACCGTGCCGCCACCGGCGGGGACCCGGGCGCCGTCGAGGAGTTCTGGCGCGACGAGTACCGCCTCAACGCCCGGATCGCCCGGTACTCCAAGCCCTACGTCGCCGTCATGAGTGGCATCGTGATGGGCGGCGGGGTCGGGGTTTCCGCTCACGGCAGTGTCCGGATCGTCACCGAGACCACCCGGGTGGCGATGCCGGAGGCGGGGATCGGCTTCGTGCCCGATGTGGGCGGCACCTACCTGCTCGCCCTCGCCCCGGGCGAGCTGGGTACCCACCTCGCCCTGACCGCGGGTTCCGTCGGCGCCGCGGACGTGCTGCTCTGCGGGCTCGCCGACCACTTCGTGCCGGCCGAGCGCCTCCCGTCCCTACTCGACGACCTGGCCGAGCTGCCCGTGCACGACGCCCTCGAACGGCACGTCGAACCCGCACCGCCGGGCCGGCTGGAGGGGCAGCGTGCGTGGATCGACGGCTGCTACGCGGCCGGGACCGTCGAGGAGATCCTCGACCGGCTGCGGGACAGCGGCGAACCCGAGGCGAAGAAGGCCGTGGACCGGATCACCGCCAACTCGCCCACCGCCGTGAAGGCCACGCTGGCGGCGCTGCGCCGGGCCCGGGCGCTGGGCCCGCTGGAAGCGGTGCTGGACCAGGAGTACCGCAGCTCCTGCGCGGCGCTCGCCACGCGGGACCTCGCGGAGGGCATCCGGGCCCAGGTGATCGACAAGGACCGTTCGCCGCAGTGGAGCCCGGACACGCTGAGCGCCGTCGAACCCGCTGCCGTGGCCCGCTACTTCGCCCCGCTCGGCGAGCACGAGCTCGGCCTCGCCGCCACCACACCCCTGGAGCGCTGGTGAGCCACAGCATCGGATTCATCGGACTGGGCAACATGGGCGGCCCGATGGCCGCCAACCTGGTCAAGGCCGGGCACCGGGTGACCGGCTACGACCTGGTGCCGGAGGCCTTGCGGCACGCCGAGGAGGTGGGCATCCGCCCTGCGCGGTCCGCGGCCGAGGCCGTACGCGAGGCCGACGTCGTCATCAGCATGCTGCCGGCCGGCCGCCACGTCCTGGCCGCCTACGCGGAGCTGCTGCCCGCCGCCGGCCCGGGAACGCTCTTCGTCGACTGCTCGACGATCGACGTCGCGGATGCCAGGGCGGTGCACGATCTCGCGGTGGACGCCGGGCACCGCGCGGTGGACTCGCCGGTCTCCGGCGGGGTGGTCGGCGCGACGGCCGCGAGCCTCACCTTCATGGTCGGCGCGGAGAAGGAGCACTTCGAGAGCGCCCGCCCGGTTCTGGAGGCGATGGGCCGCAAGGTGGTGCACTGCGGCGCGCCCGGTGCGGGGCAGGCGGCGAAGATCTGCAACAACATGATCCTCGGCATCTCGATGATCGCGGTCAGCGAGGCGTTCGTGCTCGGGGAGAGTCTGGGGCTCAGCCACCAGGCGCTGTTCGACGTCGCCTCGACGGCCTCCGGCCAGTGCTGGGCGCTCACCAGTAACTGTCCGGTCCCCGGGCCGGTGCCGGCCAGTCCGGCGAACCGCGAGTACGCGGCCGGGTTCGCCGCCGCGCTGATGGCCAAGGACCTCGGACTGGCCGCCGGGGCCGCCGACGCAGCGGGCCTGCCGACCGAGCTCGGTCGCAGAGCGGCGCAGTTGTACGCGGACTTCGCGGCGGACGAGGGTGCGGGCCTGGACTTCTCGGCGATCATCACCACTTTGAGGGAGGGCGGCAAATGACCGAGACCTACGAGACGATCCTGGTCGAGCGCAGGGGCCGGGTGGGCTGATCACGCTCGACCGGCCGAAGGCGCTCAACGCGCTCAACACGCTCCTGATGAGCGAAGTCGTCTCCGCGGCGACGGAGTTCGACCGGGACCCGGACATCGGCTGCCTGGTGGTCACCGACTCGGAGAAGGCCTTCGCGGCCTCTGTCTGACCGGCCGGATGATGGGCGCCGAGGAGGCGGAGCGGGCCGGACTGGTCTCCCGCATCGTCCCCGCCGACCGGCTGCCGGCCGAGGCCCTGGCCACCGCCGAGACCGCCGCGGCGATGTCCACCCCGGCGGCGATCATGCTCAAGGAGGACGTCAACCGGTCGTACGAGACGACCCTCGCCGAGGGCGTCCGCTTCGAACGCCGCCTCTTCCACGCCGTCTTCGCGACGGCTGATCAGAAGGAGGGCATGGCGGCTTTCTCGGAGAAGCGCCCGCCGGAGTTCCGCAACCGCTGACGGCGCCCGCGGTGCGCCGCCCCTCGTCCGGGGCGGCGCACCGCCCGTCAGCTCTCGGACCGCCGGAGCAGGTAGGTGTCCGTGATCCAGCCCTCGCGCTCGCGGGCCCGGTCCGCTGCGGTCCCGTCGGCCAGGCGTAGTGTGCCGGCGGAACCCGCTGGTGCCTGCGTGATGTGACGCACGATCCCTTGACCCGATCTTTTCCGTTTCGCCATGATGAGCCGTCACGTTGTGACTCCGTCGACGGGGGAAGTCCGGTCCGAATCCGGCGCTGACCCGCAACGGTAGGCCGCCGACGGCATGTCGGCGGCGAGCCCGAGTACCCGTCGGCGGGGATGTGTCGTCCCCTCCTCCCGTCGTGGTCTGCGGGCCGGAGCTCCGAGGGCTGCCCGGCGTGCTGCCCGGCGTCCTCCGGGCCCCTGCGTCCAGGCCCGGAAAGGCACTCATGCCCACGCTCCGCCGCACCCTCGGTCTGCTCGCGATACCCGCCCTGGCGCTCGCCACCGCGCTCCCGGTGGCCACCGCCGCCCACGCCGAAACGACGTCCTCCCGGACCGTTCGTCCCGACGCCGCCGCTGGCGGCTGGCTGGCCCGCCAGCTCGTGGACGGCGACCACTTCGAGTCCGTCTTCAACGGCACCGCCTACCCCGACCAGGGTCTGACCGTCGATGCCGTGCTGGCCTTCGCCGCCTCGCACAGCTCCGACGAGGCCGCCGCGAAGGCCACCGCCTGGCTGGCGAAGCCCGAGATCATCTCCGGCTACCTCGGCGACGGCGCCACCGAGGCCTACGCGGGCGCCACCGCGAAGCTGCTGCTCGCCGTCGAGGTGCGCGGTGGGAACCCGGCATCCTTCGGGGGCGTCGACCTGCCAGCCCGGCTGCGCTCGCTGCAGACCGCCGAAGGACGGTTCTCCGACCGGTCGCAGTGGGGCGACTACAGCAACGCCTTCGGCCAGTCCCTCGCCCTGATCGCCCTGCACCGCACCCCCGGCGACGCTCCCGCCGCGGCCGTCGACTTCCTGGCGAACAGCCAGTGCGCGGACGGCGGTTACCCGTCCGCCTTCGGCCAGCCCACCTGCACCAGTGACGCCGACGCCACCGCCCTCGCCGTCCAGGCGCTCGCCGTCAACGGCCGCAACGCCGAGGCGAACGCGGGCCTCGGCTGGCTGACCACGCACCAGAACGCCGACGGCGGCTTCGCGGCCGCCGGGGCGACCGCCTCCAACGCCAACACCACCGGCCTGGCCACCCAGGCACTGCTCTCCGGTGGGCGCCTCGGTGCCGGCCTCAAGGGCTGGAGCCGGCTGGTGAAGTTCCAGCAGGGCTGCTCCGCCGACCCGGCGGTGCGCGGCGCGGTCGCCTACGACGCGTCGGGCTTCACCGCGGGCAACGGCGCCCGGGCCACCGCGCAGGCCGTCCTCGGCCTGGCGGGCACCCCGCTGGCCACCCTCTCCGCCGCCGGGTCCCGCCCCGGCGCCCCCACCCTCGCCTGCCCGGCCCCGGCCACCCGCTGAGACGCCGAACCCTGATCCCACGAGGAGAGTTCCGATGACCGATACCCTCACCCCGTCCCGCCCCGTCCGCCGGATGCTCGGGTCGATCGCCGCCGCGGCGGCCCTCACCGCCGGCCTGCTCGGCGTCTCCGCCGCCCAGGCCCCGCAGGCCCAGGCGGCGGCCTGCAACGGAACCACCGGCGTCACCGTCGTGGTCGACTTCACCGCCGTCGGCGGCGGCATCGAGACCGGCTGCGCCCCCGGCGACCCCGCCAGCGGGCTCGCCGCGCTCACCGGCGCCGGGTTCTCGTACGCCTTCCACCCCCGCTTCCCGGGCTTCGTCTGCAAGATCAACGCACTGCCCGCCACCTGCACCAACCCGACCGGCAGCGCCTACTGGTCGTACTGGCACGCCCAGCACGGCGGCCCCTGGTCCTACAGCAGCCTGGGCGCCGGCAACTACAACCCGGCCCCTGGCGACGTCGAGGGCTGGTCCTTCGGCGCCGGCACCCAGCCGGGCATCACGGCGCCCTGAACGTGAGCAGGCCGGCGCCCGTCCTCCGCGACGGATGAGCCCTGGGCGCCGGCGCCCAGGGCTCATCCGTCGTGGGACGCTTGCCGTCGTCGGAGGAGGTGACGGGCGAACAGCCCACCGATCCCGTTCAGCAGCCCCTGTTGTGCGGCCCGGGCGCGGAGCCCCGGGCCGCAGTGATTCGTCCGGTACCGAAGCGGAACGACCGGCGGTCGGCCGGGCCCGTGCGGTCAGCTGCCGTAGCTCAGCTGCCGTAGCTCAGCGACACGGCGTCGCCGAGGTGGACGGTGGTGGCCCGGGTCGCGGCGGTGGCGGTGGTGCCGTCCAGGCTGACCTTCCAGGTGGAGGAGCCGCTGTTGGCGGTGCCGTTGAGCGCGGTGACGGTTCCGCCGCCGGAGGACGGGGTGACGGCGGTGACGCAGCCGCTGGGGACAGCGGTGGCCGCCGCGTCGAGGACGTCACCGAGGGTCGCGGTGGTCGCGGTCGGAGCGAGGGTGACGGCACAGACCTTGAGGGCGCCGGTACCGTCGTCGACGACCAGGGTGAGCTTCGCCGCGGTGCCGGCGGTGAAGCCGGTGGCGGCGGCCCACGTCGGCTCGCCGGCGGCGGTCGGGGCGGGCGGGGCGGCGGTGAACCCGGCGCCGGCGACGGCGCGCAGACCGTCGACGGAGGCGTACGGGGACGGAGTGGTGTCGGTGGGCAGGTACTTGAAGCCGCCGCCGGGCTTGAACTGCTGGGCGATGAGGAAGTCGACCGGGGTCTTGCCGGTGCCGCTGGTGAAATCGGTTCCCTGGGGGTTGATGCCGCAGGCGTTGAGGCCGGACACGGCCCAGCCGTTGGAGTCGGTGTTCACACCGAACATGGCGTTGAAGGCGCCGGAGGAGGCGAGCTTGCCCTTGAGGAAGTTCTTGGCGGCGACGATCGCGGGATCGGTGTTAGGCACGCCGGCGGTGCACAGCGAGGCCATGGCGGCGCCGGTCATGTCGATGTCGCTGCCCTGCGCGAGCGCGGTCGGGTCGCCGGCGGCCTTGCTGTAGTTCCAGCCGCCGTCGTTGTGCTGGTTGGCGCGCACCACGGCGCCGGAGGCGTTCAGCAGTGCCCGCGGGGCGCGCCGGGTGCCCGCCTGGGTCTTGGCGCCCGCCAGGGCGAGCAGACCGAAGACGGTGCCGTTGAAGTTGGCGGACGGGCCGTAGTAGCCGGGTTCGGCGGCCTGCCAGTAGGCGGCAAGGTCGGCGAGGAGGTTGCGGCCCGGGCCGACCCGGGCGGGGTCGATGCCGGCGGCGTAGGCGTTGAGGATGCCGCGCTCGTAGTCGGTGACGACCGGCGAGGCGCTCGGCCAGCCGGGGGCGGCGAGCTGGTTGCGGTAGACCAGGCGGGCGTTCTTGGTGGGGTCGCCGCCGGGGGTGACGTCCGCGGCGGCCGTGCCGGCGGCCGCCAGTGCGCTGAAGGCCCACTCGTTCGAGAGTCCGCCGCCGGTGACGTAGCTGCCGTCGGCGGCCTGAAGGGACCTCAGGTAGGTGACGCCGGTGCTCTTGGAGGTGGCTATCTGGGTGGGACTGGCCGTCGCGTGGGCGGGAACGGCTGAGAGCAGCAGGGCTCCGGCCGTCAGCGCGACGGTGACGGCGGTGGCGGTGCGGGTCGCGGTGGTCCGCGAGGGGGCCGGGAAGGACACGGGACGGGCTCCTTGGGGTGGCGGGCGTCGACCCTGCCCCGGAGTCCGGGCGTCCGTTCGGAAGCGCGCCTGCCGGAGCGGCCGCCGCCCGGATCGCGTGGGCCGGCTTTCGCCGTGGTGCACGGTCGGGCGGGCATTCGGGCTCGGGACGGCTCGACCGCCACCCCACACCGCTGCGCGTCAGCCCCGGGTTCGCACCGGGTTCCCCCACTCGGCCACCGCGGACGCTACCGCACGGCGGACCGGTCGACGAGGTGGTGTGACCTACCTGACGAACCGTTGACTCCCCATTGACCGGCGTGGTCTGATGAACCGGTTTTTCACCCTCGGCATTCAGGGGAAGCCGGTCCGACTCCGGCGCTGACCCGCAACCGTAGACCCACCTCGGTGGGTGAGCCGGAATGCCTGGACCGGGGGTCAGTTCACACAGCACTTGCGTCGTCGCGGACTACGACGCAGCTCTTGACGGCCCCGCGACTCCGGAGGGCCGTCGGCTGCGCCGTGGTCTCCTGCGTCGACCGACGAGGGAGTCGTCGTGAGGGTCAGCAGCAGTCGCACACGTCACAGAAACCGGGACCTCGCGTCCCTGATGGTCGCCGGAACCGTCGCGGCCGCCGCCTGCGGAACGGTCCTGCTCGGACACCCCGGTACCGCTGCCGCCGACCCGATCGAGCAGTGCACCGCGACGACGGGCGCGATCGTCGCGGTCGACTTCGGCCACTGGGGCGGCGGTGTCGTCCGGGGCTGCGACGCCCACCCCACGACGGGGATGAACCTGCTGCACACCGCGGGGTTCACCACCACCGGAACCGAGCACGACGGCCCGGCCTTCATCTGTCGGCTGGGCACCGGAACCTTCAACGGCGGCGTCCAGTACCCGACGCCGGCCGAGGAGCCGTGCGTCAACACCCCGCAGGCCACCGCGTACTGGTCGTACTGGATCGCCGCACCCGGCCAAGAGAGCTGGTCCTACAGCCAGTTCGGCGCCGGCACGCAGAAGCCCAAGCCCGGCGAGGTCGAGGCCTGGGTGTACGGCGGCACCGACATCGGCGGCACGAGCGGAGCACCGACCTTCACCCCGGACTCGGTCCGGGCCAAGAACGGCAGTTCCTCGCCCTCGCCTTCGAACTCGCCCTCGTCTTCCAGCTCGCCCTCGCCCTCGCCCACAGTCACCCCGACCCCGACCCCGTCGCCGACCGGCCCGCCGCCCGCCACCGGCGACCCGGCGACTGCCGCCGCCTGGCTCGTCGGGCAGCTCGTCGGCGGCGACCACATGGAGAACTGGGCCGCCCCGGGACCGGACTACCCGCGGACCACCCTCACCGCCATCGCGCTCGCCGCCGCCGGCACCCAGGATCCGGCGCTGCGTAAGGTGGTCGGCTTCCTCTCCACCCGCACCGACGTCTTCCTCCTGCCCGACGGCCCGACCGGCAAGCCCGATGCGCGGGCCGCCGCGCTACTGGCGCTCGTCGCCGAGAGCACCGGTGGCGATCCCCGCTCCTTCGGCGGCCGTGACCTGATCGCCACGCTGACCGACCACGTCTGCACGGCGGCCGGGGAGAACGGGAACTGCACTGCTGCCGGGGACTTCTTCGGCGCGGCCTCGCCCTGGGTCCAGGCGCTGGGTGTCATCGCCCTGCAGCGTGCCGGTGCCGCGCCGCCCACGTCGGCCCTCGCCCGCTTCACGGCCCTCCAGTGCGCCGACGGTGGAATCGCCGGGTCGATGATCGTGGCCGGCGGCACCTGCGAATCCGATCCGCTCAACACCGCCGTCACCGTCCTCGCCCTGCGTACGGCCCCCGGGTACGAGACGACGGCGAAGAAGGCCGCGGACCAGCTCGCGGCGAGCCAGCAGGCCGACGGCTCCTTCGTCCCGTACCTCGGTGCCCCCGGCGACACGGTCAGCACCGCGAGTGCCGCCCAGGCGTTCCGGGCCACCGGCCAGGGCGCCCGGCAGGCCACCGCCAAGGCCTGGCTCGCCACCCGTCAGGGCAAGGACGGCGGCTTCGGGCCCGACGCGTCCACCCCCGACCCGGACGCGGCCGCCACCGAACAGGCGATCCTGGCCCTGACCGGGACCGACCTCACCACCGTCCGACACAACCCCGACGGCGCCACCACGACACCGACCCCGCCCGCCGGGCGCACCCCCGACCCGGGCAAGGGCAGCACCTACCTGACCGATCCGGCCCGGCTGATCGACGGTCACTACTACGAGGCCTTCCCGGCCTTCGCCGACTTCGGCCTCACCATCGACGGGGCCTACGCCCTCGCGGCGACCGGTACCGATGACGCCGCGCTGCGCAAGATCGTCGACTTCCTGGACCAGCAGGGCAAGGACCCCAACGAGCGGACCGTCAACGACTGGACCGCCGTCGGCACCGAGTACGCGGGTGGCGGCTCGATCGGCAAGGAGGCGCTGCTCGCCGAGATCGTCGGCCGCGACCCGCGTGCCTTCGGCGGCCACGACCTGATCGCCGCCCTGGACCAGGCCGTCTGCGCCAGGGCCGACCAGAACACCGGTTGCGCGGCACCCGGCAACTACACCTACGCGACCTCGGTATTCTCCCAGTCGCTGGGCATCACCGCCCAGCTCCGTGCCGGGGACTCCACCAATGCCGCTCCCGCGATCGCCTACCTCAGGAGCCTCCAGCACCCGGACGGCTCCTGGCCGAGCCTGATCCCCGCCACCGGCGACTCCGACGTGGACAGCACCACGATGGCCGTCATGGCCCTCGCCCTCGTCCCCGGCGACGAGGCGGCCCAAGCCGTCGACACGGGGCTCACCTGGCTCGCCGCCCAGCAGCTGCCCGACGGCGGCTTCCCCGGCGCGGCCGGCGACTCCACCAACTCGGCTGCCCTCGCCGTCCAGGGCATGACGCTGCGCAAGGCCGCCTACGGCGGGCAGATCGCGAAGGCGCTCGACTTCCTCGCCGGCCAGCAGAACGGCGACGGCGGGTTCAACGTCGCGTCCGCCGGGCAGCGGGGCTCGGACGTCCGCGCGTCCACCCAGGCGATCGGCGGTGCCACCGGGATCTCCTTCGGCACGCTGTCCAGGAACCTCGGAGGCACGCCCACTCCGACGCCCACTCCGACCGGCACGCCGACGGGGACTCCGACGGGCACCCCCACCGGCACGCCGACGGGGACTCCGACCGGCACGCCCACTGGCACGCCGACCGGCACGCCGAGCCCGACCGCCACGCCCACCCCCACCGGGTCCACTTCGCCCACCTCCGCTCCCGCGACCAGCGGCGGCCCGACCACCTGGCCGGCCGACGGCATCGGTGCCCCGGCCGGAGACGGCGGTGCCCCCGCCGCGGACGTGGCGGCGCGGACCGGTTCCGGCAACCTGGCCAGCACCGGCACCCCGGCGCTGGCCCTGACCACGGGTGCCGGTCTGCTGACCGCCCTCGGCGCCGCGGCCGTCATCCTCGCCCGTCGCCGCAACGCGGCCGCCCCGGGGCGTCACCGGTGAGCCGCGGACTCGGTGAGCGGCTCGCCCGGCTGCTCGGGGCGGCGGCGCCGGCCTTCGCGCTCGCCTTCGGCGGCATCGCCGTGGGCGCGGCCCCGGCTGCTGCGGCGCCGTTGCCGACGGATCAGTGCACCACGACCTCCGGGGTCGTACTCGCGGTGGACTTCGGGAAGTGGGGCGGCCCGCTGCTGCGCTCCTGCGGGACCACCCCGACCACCGGCTACGCCCTGCTCAACCAGGGCGGCTGGAAGACCACCGGCACCGGGCACGACGGTCCGGCGTTCATCTGCCGGATCGGCTACAGCGGCTTCCAGGGCGGCAAGCAGTACCCCACGCCGGACCAGGAGAAATGCGTCCTGACACCCCCGGCCACGGCCTACTGGTCGTACTGGCACGCCGATCCGGGCCAGAACACGTGGTCGTACAGCCAGCTCGGCGCGATGCTGTACCAGCCGAAGCCCGGCAGCGTGGACCTGTGGATCTTCGGCGGTACGAACATCGAGGGCACCGAGGGGCGCCCGGCCTTCTCGCCGGACAGCGTCCGGGCGCTCAACTCCAGCCCCGGCGGGGAGTCGACCGACCCCGGCGGCCAGGGCACCACGGGCACCACGGGCGGCTCCGGCAGTGCCTCGGGAGGCTCTGGCAGCTCCAGCGGCAGTTCGACAGGTGCCACCGGCACGACCGGTGGCGCCGGAACCGGCCGGGCCCCGGTGCCCGCCAAACCCCCGGCGGGCGGTGCCCGGCCGCCGACGCCCGGCACACCGCCGGGGGCCGGCACCGCCGGCACCCCCGAGGACGGCGTCACCCCTTGGGGGGCGCCCGAGCCCACACCGGTGCCCGCCACACCGGTGCCGGTCGACCCGCCCACCGCGCCGCCGACGGACACCCCGACCGATCAGCCGACCCCACAGACGGCGGAGGCCTCGGCCGCGCCGACGGCCACCCCCGCCGTACCGGGAGCAGTGGTGAACGCCGACCCGGTGGCGGACGCACCGCACGACTCCGGCTCGATGCTCCCCGCCGTACTCGGAACCATCCTCGTCGTGGTGCTCGGGGTGGCCACCCTGGTCGCCGCGCGCCGCCGACGGCGCCGGGCGGAGTGATCCGGTGACCATGCTCGACACGCGCGGCACGGCCTCCCCGCAGCGCGTCCCCGGCCTGGGCGCTGCGGGCCGACGCGCCCCGCGGAACCTGCACCCGCTGGCCTGGTGGACGTGGGCATTGGCCCTGGCGACGGCGGCCAGCCGCACCACCAACCCGCTGCTGCTCCTGCTCGTCCTCGCCGTGCTCGGCTACGTGGTCACCGCCCGCCGCAGCGAAGCCCCGTGGGCGCGCGGGTTCACCTACTACCTGTGGGTGGCCCTGACCGTGGTGGCGATCCGGGTGGTCTTCCGGTGCGTCTTCGCCACCGGCATCACCCCGCACGACCACCTGCTCTTCTCCCTGCCGCACATCCCCACCCCGGCCTGGTACGCGGGCATCCGGATCGGCGGACCGGTCTCGCTGGAGGCCACGCTCTCCGCGGCATTCGACGGGCTGCGGCTGGCGTGCCTGATCTGCTGCATCGGCGCGGCGAACACCCTGGCCAACCCCAAGCGTGCCCTGCGGGTGCTGCCGGGGGCTCTGTACGAGCTCGGCGTGGCCGTCACGGTGTCGCTGAGCGTCGCGCCGCAGCTGGTGCAGAGCGTCCAACGCGTGGCCCGGGCCCGGCGGTTGCGCGCCGGACAGCGCAAGGGCGTACGCGCGTTGCGCGGCATCGTGGTGCCGGTCCTGGAGGACGCGCTGGAACGCTCGCTCAGCCTGGCCGCCGCGATGGACTCGCGCGGCTACGGGCGTTCCGGCACCGCCTCGCGGCGCTCCCGCCGGCTCACCGGAACCCTGATGCTGCTCGGCATGTGCGGCCTGTGCGCCGGGGTGTACGGCTTGCTGGACGGCACGGCCCCCGCCGCGCTCGGCCTGCCCGCCTTCCTCGCGGGTGCCGTCCTCTGCGTGGCGGGCCTCGTCCTCGGCGGGCGGCGGGTGCGGCGCACCACCTACCGGCCGGACCGCTGGCGGGCCGCCGAATGGGCGGTCGCCGGCTGCGGGGTGACCGCCGCCGTCCTGCTGTGCGCCACGGTCGGCTACGACGCCACCGAACTCAACCCCTCCCTCTACCCGCTGACCTGGCCGGCGCTGCCGCTCGTCCCGGTGCTCGCCCTGCTGCTGGCGGGCGCCGCCGGGATCGTCTCCCCGCCGCCCGGCCGTACCCCCGAACGGGCCACCGACACCGCCACCGGTGCCCGCCGAAGCAGCAACGACGTCAGCGTCAGCGTCGGCGTCAGCACCGACCGCACGACCTCCGAGGTGAGCACGTGATCCGATTCGACCGGGTCAGCGTGGTGTACGACGGCGAGACCACGCCCGTCCTGCGCGACGTCGACCTGCACATCCCGGAGGGCGAGCTCTGCCTCGTGGTCGGCCGCACCGGGGCCGGCAAGTCCACCCTGCTCGGCGCCGTGAACGGCCTCGTGCCGCACTTCACCGGCGGCACCCTGCGCGGCCGGGTCACCGTGGACGGCCGCGACACCGCCCACCACCCGCCGCGCGAACTCGCCGACGTGGTCGGCGTGGTGGGCCAGGACCCGCTGGCCGGCTTCACCACCGACACGGTGGAGGAGGAACTGGCCTACGTCATGGAGCAGTTGGCGATCCCACCGGAGGTCATGCGCAAGCGCGTCGAGGAGACCCTCGACCTGCTCGGCCTGGCCCACCTGCGCCACCGCGCCCTGTACGAGCTCTCCGGCGGCCAGCAGCAGCGCGTCGCCATCGGCTCGGTGCTCACCGCGCACCCCCGCGTCCTGGTCCTGGACGAACCGACCTCCGCACTCGACCCGACCGCCGCCGAGGAGGTACTCGCCGCGATCACCCGGCTCGTCCACGACCTCGGCGTCACCGTCCTGCTGGCCGAACACCGCCTGGAACGCGTCGTCCAGTACGCCGACCGGGTCGCCTACCTGCCCGGCGACGGCACCGTCGTGCACGGGCCGCCCGCCGAGGTCTTCCGAACCACCGCGATCGCGCCGCCCGTCGTCGACCTTGGCCGCCTGGCCGGCTGGGAGCCCCTGCCGCTGTCCGTCCGCGACGCCCGCCGAGCCGCCGCACCGCTGCGGGAACGTCTGGCCGCACGCCCGGCACCGGCACCGCGTCGCGCACCGGCGGCAGGGGAGACCGTACTGTCCGCCGAGCGGGTCGTGGTGCGCTACGGGCCGGTGGCCGCCGTCCGGGAGGTCGGGCTGGAACTGCGGGCGGGCGAGGTCACCGCGCTGATGGGCCGTAACGGCTCCGGCAAGTCCTCGCTGCTGTGGGCCCTCCAGGGCTCCGGACCCCGCCAGGGCGGCAGCGTGAAGGTCACCGGCGTCGAGAGCGGTCCGGCCAAGGACCCCAAGCGCCTCCCCGCGGCTCAGGCCCGGCACCTGGTCGGACTCGTCCCGCAGACCCCCACCGACCTCCTGTACCTGGAGACGGTCGCCCAGGAGCTCACCCAGAGCGACCTGGAGGCCCGCCAGGCCGCCGGGCCGACCGCACGGCAGATCCTCGACCGCCTCGCCCCCGGGATCCCCGACGACACCCACCCCCGGGACCTCTCCGAGGGGCAGAAGCTGGCGCTCGTCCTGGCGATCCAACTGGCTGCCGCACCAAGGGTCGTGCTGCTGGACGAACCCACCCGGGGGCTCGACTACCACGCGAAGGAAGCACTCACCGGCATCGTGGACGCCCTCGCCGCCGAAGGCCGTACGGTCGTCGTCTCCACCCACGACGTCGAGTTCGTCGCCTCCGCTGCCGACCGCGTGGTCGTGATGGCCGAGGGCGAGATCGTCGCCGACGGCCCCACCGCCGAGGTCATCGTCGCCTCACCCACCTTCGCCCCGCAGACCGCCAAGATCCTCGCCCCGCTGGACTACCTGACCACCCGGCAGGTGACCGAGGCCCTCGCGGTGGCGGAGGCCGTCCGATGACCGCCGTCCGCATCCCCGGCCGGGCCCGCATCGTCGTCGCCCTGGCCGCCTTCATCGGCCTGACCGCCTTCACCTGGCCGTTCGTCGTCGCACCCGGGACGTTCGGCTCCAACTACGCCCCACCCCTGATCTTCGGCGCCCTGCTCGTCCTGGTCCTCGCCGTCGTCATCGCCGAGATCTCGGCCGGCGGCATCGACGCCAAGGCCCTCGCCATGCTCGGCGTCCTCTCGGCCGTCAACGCCGGACTCCGACCCCTCGGCGCCGGCACCGCCGGGGTGGAGACCGTCTTCTTCATCCTCGTCCTCGCCGGCCGCGTCTTCGGCCCCGGCTTCGGCTTCACCCTCGGCTGCGCCTCGCTCTTCGCCTCCGCCCTGCTCACCGGAGGCGTCGGCCCCTGGATGCCCTACCAGATGTTCGGCTGCGCCTTCATCGGCATGCTCGCCGGGCTGCTCCCACCGGCCCGGCGCCGCTGGGAGGTGCCGATGCTGGCCGCCTACGGGGCTTTCTCCGGCTTCCTGTTCGGCTTCCTGCTCAACCTCTCCTTCTGGCCGTTCTCGACCGACCCGAACAGCTCCATCGCCTACCTCCCCGGCCTGCCCTTCACCGAACAGTGGCACCGCTACCTGCTCTTCGACCTCGCCACCTCGCTCGGCTGGGACACTGGCCGCGCCGTCACCACCTTCACCGCCGTGCTCGTCGTCGGACCGGCCGTGCTGACCGTTTTCCGCCGCGCGGCCCGGCGCGCCAACTTCGAGCCCACGGTGCGTTTCGAGGCTGCGGACTACTCCGACGCCCCACCCGCTCAGGAACATGCCGCACGGCCGGCCGGAGCGGCGCCCTCCTGATTCCGAAAGGTCCACCACCGTGCCCAAGGCCGACAAACCCAGGACGGTGGCGATGGACGGTGCGGAGATCGTCGTCCTGACACCGCAACAGCACGCGGGCCTGGAGTCCGCCCGCCGCCAGCTGGGCGGACAACGGGCCCAGGTTTCCCGGATGAAGCTGGACCTCGGCCGGATCCGAGAGCTGCTGAGCGAAGCCGAACGGGTGCTGGCGAGCCTCCCCGCCGACCAGGTCGAGCGGGTGGAGAAACAGCTTGGCCCCGGGCGAGGCCTGCCCGAACTGCTCGCCGATATCCGAGAGGCGCTACAGCGTGTCACGGAGCCCTCCGACCGGTCCTGACGTCGACTCCGTCTCATCATTCGGACAACTTGAGTGATTCACTGTTCAGCTCCCACCGTCCTGCCCCTAAGCCGGCCGTGCAGCTGGTTCGCGCCGTCCGCCAGGCAGGGCGTCGCAAGAGGGAACCCGGTGACGCCTTTCAACGGGCCAGTCCGGGACTGCCCCGCAGCGGTGAGTGGGAACGACCGCCGTCATACGCACTGGGCCCGGGTCGGGTCTGGGAAGCGACGGCCAGTAGGTGTCCGCCCTCGACGAGGGAGGGCGTGCCCGCGAGTCCGAAGACCTGCCACTGCCCGTACGCGACCGTTCGCGGGCGGCAATCCGGTGACCTCGAGGGCGGGTCGGCGATCATACCCGGCAGACCGGGCCAGCACGTTCGTGGCGGCCGCTGCCCGGTCCGTCGTCCCTTCGCGTCCTCGTCCCGTCGCCGGGCACTTGAGGAATCAGACTCGCGAAGGAGAGTCCCTTGACCACGAAGTCCGCAGCCGCGGCAGGCCTCGCCACCGCCCACGGCTACCCCCGCCAGGGCCGGGGCCGGGAGTTGAAGAAGGCGATCGAGGGCTACTGGAAGGGCGCTGTCACCGCCGAGGTGCTGCTGGCCCACCGCCGCTGACCTGCGCCGGGGGAACTGGCGGCAGCTAGATGATCGATTCCAAGGGGTGGCTGCGGACATGAGACGAGGGAGACCAAAGTCAGGGTGTGACGCCAGACTTGGACTCCCTCGCGACCGCACTCTATGTGAAGACCGACGACCTGTTGAAGGATTCGCCGCAGCTTGCTCCGTGGCGTCCGGCAGTAGGTATATCGCCGCAGCTCAGCGATGCCGAGCTCGTGACGTTGGCCATGATGCAGGCGATGCTCGGTTTCACCTCCGAGGCCAAGTGGCTGCGTCACGCGCACACGCACCTGCGACATCTGTTCCCGTACCTGCCGAAGCAGCCTGGCTATAACAAGCGCCTGCGCAAGGCGGTCGGACTCATCCGGCATACCAGCCGCGTACTGGCCACGGACACCACGCTGTGGACCGACGACGTGTGGGTGGTGGACTCCACGCCGATCGAGTGCGGCCGCTCCCGGGAAACGGTTGAGCGGTCCGACCTGGCCGGCTGGGCCCAGTACGGCTACTGCGCCAGCCACTCGCGCTACTTCAGGGGACTGCGGCTGCACCTGGTGTGCCCCCTCGGCGGACTGCCGATCGCCTTCGCGCTGACCGGGGCGAAGGCCGACGAGCGCGAGACCCTGCTCGACATCTTGGCCACCGAGCCGGCACTCCTCGACGACCGTCGCGGGCAGACGCTGATCGGCGACAAGAACTACTTCGGCCGCGAGTTCGAAACACAGCTCGCCGAGCTGGGCGTCCACCTACTGTGTCCGGCACGCAAGGGCGAGGCCGAGCGGGCCGCGTCACAGCTGTTCAAACCGTTGCGGCAGGTCATCGAGTCGATCAACGAGACCTTCAAGGGACAGCTCGACCTGGAGCGCCACCGCGGTCGCACTCCCGGCGGTGTGATCGTCCGCGTGCTCCAACGGATCCTCGCGCTGACCGCGGCGATTTGGCACAACCAGCACACCGGCCAGCCGGTCATGCGGTCACTGACCGCCTATGATCACTGACCCGGAAGCAGCTTGTCGGTACGACGGGAAGCCGGAGCGGCTTCCTCACGGCGAGTCCGTCCGAGACCGCTGTCGGCGGAACGCGTCGCGGGCCGAGACCCCTGGGGGGCGGCCCTGCGATCGCGCTACTTGCCGTCCAGCGCCGCGACCAGCTGCGGCAGGTCGCCGCCGGCCACGATGAGGGCCAGGTGGTCGTGGAAGTCCCGGCTGCTGACGATCAGGCCGTCGCGGACCCGCAGCACCTGGATGTTGGCGACCTCGAAGTTCCGCCCGGTCACCCGGTGGTGCACCTGGTAGTTCCATTCGGCGACGATCACCTCCGGGTCGTCGGTCTCCCGGATCACCACGTTCGTCGCGGTCAGCTCCACGGGCGAATGCTCGGAGACCTCCGCGAACCGCTCCTTGAGCGCGGCCCGCCCCTCGAACCGGCGCGGCCCGACCGGCTCGAAGGCGGTCTCCACCACGGTGTCCTCGGCGTAGAGCTCGGCCAGCTCCGGGAGCCGCCCCGCGGTGATGCCCTCGAGGAGCTTCTGGAAGACCTCGCGCGGTGACAGCGTTTCAGACATGATCAACCCCCTGCCGGATCCGTCGCTAGAATCGGACTAGCGACTCAGGTTTCATACGATACGGACTGGCGACTCCGGTTGTCCAGGGCTCTGCCGTCGGCGGGGAAGGGTGGGGTGGGAGGGATGAGCGACGCTCAGGAACGCCCGCTGCGGGCGGACGCGGCCCGCAACCGGGCCAGGCTGCTGGACGTCGCCACGGAGGTGTTCACCACCCGCGGCGTCGGCGTGCCGACCGAGGAGATCGCCCGGGCCGCCGGGGTCGGGGTCGGCACGCTCTTCCGGCACTTCCCGACCAAGGAGGCCCTACTGGAAGCGGTGATGGTGCGCAGGCTGGAGACGATCGCGGCCCAGACCGCGCAGCTGGCCGCCGAGGCCGAACCCGCCGCCGCCTTCTTCGGCTGCTTCCGCCTGGTGATCGACCAGTCCGCGGGCAAGAACGAGTTCGCCCAGGCACTCGCCGCAGCCGGCGTGGACGCGCACGCGGCCCTGCAGGAGTCCAGCAAGGTGATCCAGGCGCAACTGTCCGAGCTACTGGCCGGGGCGCAACAAGCCGGGGCGGTCCGCTCGGAGCTGGGCCTGCCGGAGCTGATCGCCTTGCTGGTCGGCACCAGCACGACGATGGAGCACCTCGGGACCGACGTGTCGGCCCGAGAACGGATCTTCGAGGTGGTCTTCGACGGGCTGCGGCCGCGCTGAACCGGCGGCGTGTCGGCATCCCCCGGCCTTGCGCAACGGAGCGCGGCTCAGCCCGCCATTGCTAGCATCGGCGGCGCCCGACTGACCCCTTGGAATCGATCATCTAGCCGACGCCGGCATCGAGGAGGTGCCGACGCCCGGGCCGGCCAGCTGGTCCGGGCGCCGCGTGGCAGAGCTGCCCGTCTCGGCGCATGGGGAAGGTAGGCGACGAGTCAAGCCCGGGCACCTGGGTTCCGCTCCGGCCCACACGTATCCGGGCGGCGGCCAGCCGTCGCGAGTGCGGGCCGGATCTTGTTCGCCACCGGCCGTGCCTGCTGGACCAGAGCGTGGACCGCCGGAGACAGTCTCGTGTGGTCAGCGAACGGAGGGAACGAGTCGTGGAGCTGCGGCGTGGTGTGTCGTTCGGCGGGCGGGTCGCGGTGCTCGGCGGTGGTGTGGCCGGGTTGTCGGCGGCGCTGGAGCTCGCAGAGCGGGGCTACAGCGTGACCGTGTTCGAGTGTCATGAGCTGGGCGGGAAGGCTCGGAGCATTCCTGTACCCGGCAGTGGGTTGCCGGGCGAGCACGGGTTCCGGTTCTTTCCCGGGTTCTATCGCAATCTGACGGACACTATGCGCCGGATTCCCTTTGCCGGGAATTCGAACGGAACGTGGGACAACCTGGTGCGGGCCAGTGCGTATCGGGGGGCCCGTGCGAACGGGCAGGCCGACACGGTGGTGACGTTCCGGGCCGGCTCTCTGCTGCCGGCGGACAGTCACGCGTTCGGGCCGGCGGAAGTGATCGCCCTCATCACCCTCGCCTCCAGCACCCTGGCCCACGTGCCGTTCCGCGAGGCCTTCTACGGCGCGCGCAAGTACTTCACCTACTGGTCCAGTTGTGACGAGCGCCGCCTGGGCCAGTGGGACCTGCTCTCCTGGAACGACTTCCTGCAGGCCGAACGGATGTCCCCCGCGTTCAGGAGTTGGTTCGCCGACGGTATGGTCCGCAACCTGGCCGCCATGAAGTCCAAGGACGCCAGCGCCCACTCCGTCGGCCTGATCCTCGAATCCACGATCTGGAGCTCACTCGGTCGGGGAAACGAGCCAGGGGGGACCGTGGACCGCGTCCTGAACGGAAGCACCGGTGAGAAGCTCATCGACCCGTGGACCGCCCGTCTGAGCGCGCTGGGTGTCGACCTGAGAGTGGGCTGGACCGTCACGGAGCTGGCCGTCGAGAACAACACGGTCACCGCGATCGTTGTGTCCGACCGGTCCGGTGCCTTCCACCGGTTCGACGCGGACCACGTCCTCTCCGCTCTGCCGGTCGAGCGATTCGCCGCCCTCCTGAACCCCCAGCTGCTCGCCGCCGACCCCGGCCTGGCCGGCTGTACGCGCCTGCGCACCGAGTGGATGAACGGCCTGATGTTCTACCTCCGGAAAGAGCTGCCCGTCATCCACGGCCACGTCAACTACGTGGACTCCCCGTGGGCGATCACCTCGGTCAGTCAGGCCCAGTTCTGGCAGCGCCCGTTCACCGAGTACCACGACGGCACCGTCCGGGACTGCCTGTCGACGATCATCTCCGACTGGTCGGCACCCGGCATGCTCGATCGGAAGACCGCACGCGAGTGCACGCCCGCGGAGATCGCCCGCGAGGCCTGGGAACAGATCAAGGCCCACCTCAACAGCCATGGCAAGGAGGTGCTGACCGACGCCATGCTCCATTCGTGGTTCCTCGACCCGTCCATCACCGCGCCGGGCACCTCCGCCGTGGCCAACACCAGCCCGCTGTTCGTCCAGCACCCGGGATCCTGGCGAGACCGCCCCGGATCCAGGACCGCACTGCGCAACCTGTTCCTGGCCGGTGACTGGATCCGTACCGACATCAACGTCAGCACCATGGAGGGCGCCAACGCCGCGGCACGGCAGGCCGTCAACGCCCTCCTGGACGCCGACGGCTCCCCCCTGGCACGCTGCGCCCTCGGGGGCCTCCACCGGCCTGCGGAGTTCGAGCGCCTCAAAGAGGCCGATCGCGAGCGGTTCGGCCTCGGCCTGCCCAACCTCTACGACCCGGACAAGCTCACGCCGGCAACCACCGGCCGCGACTCCGTTCCCGTGCTCGGGAGGGGACCAGGCCTCAGCCACGACGTGTGAGTCCGTGGAGGGGCCGTCACACAGCACGCTCCAGAAGCGATCCGCGGAGCAGGCCGGCAGGGCTGCGGCAGGCCGGCCTATGCGGTGAGCCTGACCGTCAGATCAGCGGAGCAGGCCGCGAACGTCATGCCCGTCTCACTCGCGCCGTCTCCGAAAGCGCGGGTCAGAACCGCGGCGAACATGGGATTCACCGCGACATCGGTAGCGTCGATTCCCAGAGTCAGACCGAGCAAGGACAGATGGAGAGCGGTCGGATCGACGGCGTACTCGAGGATCTCCGTGCGCGTACCCACCGGATCAACGCTGCTTCGCACCTGAAACTCAGGGTTGCCCGCGGGCAGCGCGGTACGTGGCTCGGTCACCTCGACGAAGTCGCCGGTCGCTTCGCTCTCCAGCCGGAACCCGCCCCGGAAGGTGACCTGACCACGACCGAGGACATCCAAACGCCCACCCGGGTCCGTCAAGGTCGTCCCCGGCTGCTCCCGGTCAGCGAGTTGAACGCCGGGTGCCATGGCGCGAAAGCCCACCCCCCGGTCGTCAAGAGCCTTCCACTGCTCAGGACTGACATAGCACGTGACCGTGCCACCATCGGGCGCCACATGCACCCCTGCGGCGTGGGCAGTCGCGACACCGCCGACCAAGGCGAGCGCTCCGAAAGAAGCGACGACGCGCTTTCGCATGAAGATCCTCACTCGATTCCGTCCAGCTCAGCAGCCGGCCTTCTCGGCCATCAATCCCGAGCACCGACCGACCGGGCCGACCCGCAGGCACCTCGAGAACGCCCGCCAACTGTGTGCCCGGGCCCGATCGCGCAACCACCGGCAGGGCCCATCGTGGTCCTCTTGCCACAGCATCCACCTGCTCGACTACTCCTGCGAACCGGCTGATCCATCGGCGGGCACACTGCTTCGAACGCGCGCCAGCGAGTAGGAGCCGCGTACGGCCCACCGGAGAGACGGCCCACCCACCGCTGCTCCCGCCCCCACCAGCCGGTCGTCCGCATACCTCCGTCCAGTGGAACCGTCAGCGGGCACGTCGCGCGACCGCCGAGTGTGGGTAGGGCTCAAGCGCGAGAAACGCGGGACAGACCAGTCGGAGGGCATACACATGGGCACCAACGTCGCTGTACGGCATCCGGCACGGCGCACCGCCGTGGCGCTCACCGCCCTGGTGGTGTGGGCCGGGTGCCCGGGCAGCGCGGCGGCCGCACCGGCACAGGGGCGGCAAATCCCGCCGGTGGCGTGGGAGGACTGCCCGCAGGGCGCACTCACGGGCCTGCCGAAGGACGTCGACCCGACCCTGATGCGCTGCGCGACCTACGCCGTCCCGCTGGATCACGCACATCCCGAAGGCGACACGGTGCCGCTGGCCCTGATGAAGCGCAGCGCCAAGGACCCGGGCAAGCGGATCGGATCGATCCTGACGAACTTCGGCGGCCCCGGCGCCGCGGGCTGGGGCGCGCCCGTCTTCTCCGAGTTCTTCTTCTCCCCCGCGGTCCTGGAACGCTTCGACGTGGTCGCGTTCGACCCGCGCGGGGTCGGCCGCAGCATGCCACTGCGCTGCTACACCTCCCAGCAGCAGTTCGACGCGGTCGACGCCAAACTCATGCGCGACCCGGTCACCGAACAGCAGCTCACCGACGAGGCCGACGCCCTGCGCGTCCAGGGCGACCTGTGCCGCGACAACGCCGGCCCGCTGCTCACCCACATGTCCACGGCCGTCGTGGCCCGGGACCTGGACCTACTGAGGCAGGCGGTCGGCGACGACGAGCTGACCTACTTCGGCGTCTCCTACGGGACGTTCCTCGGCGACACCTACGCGAACATGTTCCCGCACAAGGTCCGCGCGATCGTCAACACCGGCAACACCGACCCGGCCCTGCGTTCCTCCGACGGGACCCGCTACGAGCACGACCGCGCGCTCAACTACGAGGCCGTGCTCGGCGCGGTGCTCCAGCGCTGCAAGAAGGCCGGCGCCCCGGCCTGCCCGTTCGGGGACAAGGACCCGCGGGCCAAGTTCGACGCGATCCGTGACCACCTGCGCGCCCACGCCGACACCGCCATCACGACCGCCGACGGCACGAGCGTCACGCTCAACTCCTTCGTCAACGACCTCTACAACAACCTCCCCGACCCCGCCACCTACGACGCACTGGCCAAACGCTGGCAGACTCTCTACGACGCCCTGCCCCCGGCAAGCGGCGCAGCATCCGCCCGCCCGCGCACCGCCGACACCCCGTTCACCGGGAACAACGCCAACCCGGCGGTCAACTGCAGCGACATGCCCTACCCCCGCGACGTGAACGGCCTCGCCGGCCTGGCCGAAAGCTGGGAGAAGGACGCCCCCACCTTCGGCCGCCCGCAGGTCTTCAACGGCCTCAGCCAGTGCTCGACCTGGCCCTACACACCAGCCCCAGACGACGACGTCTACCACGGCCCCTGGAACACCTACACCGGCCCCACACCGATCCTCCTGGTGAACGCCCTCCACGACCCCGCCACCCCGTACTCCTACGCCCAGAACGCAGCCCGTGAACTCGGCCCCGCCACCCGGCTGCTCACCGTCGACGCCTTCGGACACGGATCCATCTCCCCGGCCGAGAGCACCTGCACCGCCGGGCACATCACCACCTACCTCCTCACCACCACCGCCCCCGACCCCGACACCACCTGCACCGACGTCACCCAGCCCTTTGACGCCCGGCCAGCCATGGACACCAACCAAGGCCTCGGCGTACCGGCGTCCGGGAGTTCTGGCTGACCGGTCAGCATGCCGTCGGTGCGAGCCTTGTCCCGCTCGCGCAGCCACGTACCGAAACGCCGGACCCGCGTCGCCGCCGGTGCGCTTCGACGGGCCGTCCAGGGTGCCACCGGCCGCGAGGTAGGGAAGCAGGCGGCGAGCCGACGTGACCGATGGCGTAGCGGTCGTCGGTGCCGTCCGCGATCTCTGCCTTGAGCATGTTGCCCCCCAGAAGAGGGGGTGACGACATGCGGACCCAGGTCGACAGCAGCGACCCCTACCCCTGGGTGGCCATCGTCTCGGGGGCCGGCTTCCGGCACCCGGGCGGGTGCAGCGTCTACGCACCGGACCCGGCGGGCACGCCCCTGCGGCTCCGCCTGCCCGGCTTCGCCGCGAAGTCCCAGGGCCGTCCCGCGGCCCGCTCGGGGGTTCGGGCCGCGGGACCGACCGCCTTCAGCGTGCGGGCGCACAGCCCCGCCCGCACCCCCGGCTACGCCATGGCGGCGACAGCCTCGGCTTGCCCCTCTCTCACCACGCTCCCCGCCCCGGCGACGGCCGGTGCCACGGCGCCGGTCGCATCCGGCAGCCACAGCTCGGCGGACCGCGCCCGCACCGCCGACCCCCAGCCCGTGACCGACACCGTCGCCCGCCGGCCCGTCAGCTGCCCCCAGCTGTCCCCGAGCCCGGACCAGCGGCCTGCGGTCATCTGCAGGCGCAGCTGGGCGCCGGGCCATGGGCCGGGGGTGAGGAGGATGGTGCCGGTGCGGCGCAGGTGCGCGGCGAGCCGGTCCAGCGCGCGCTGGCAGACCGGTGGGGGCGGCGGCGAGGACGACGGGGCAGGCGGCGGCGAGCGCGGTGACGACTTCGGCGAAGTGTTCTTCGGGGTGGTCGGCGACCAGGAGGCGGCGCAGGTCGATGCCGTAGGCGGCGGCCGCGGCCAGGCCGAGGTCCGGCATGCCGCCGGCGGCGATCCCCGGGGTGATGACGCTCCCCGAAAACGGCCACCCGTGCTACGGGGCTGGCTAGACCTGCTCACCTTGATTCCCCATGGGGGGGTTGCCCGACCCGAACGAACGCCACAACCCCGCGTGGAACGCGTCAGCCGTCTACTGCATGACCTCCAGGTGCGGGTGATCGAAGGAGTCGGGGCAGTAGTAGAGCTGCATGTCGTAGCTCCGTCCGATCATGATGCCGATGTCCTCGCCGGATACCGGTCCTCGACCGGATCCCAGCCGCTGCCGTCCAGGGCACCTGAACTGATCGTCAGCAGCGGTCTCATAACGCACCTGTAGGTCGTGCACCGCATGACCGACGGATCGCTGAAACTCAACGGGCCCCAGCCGCCCACCTTCCACCCCGGGGCGACGGACAGCTCGTACTGGTAGTAGGCCCGGAACTCCTCTTCGTACAGGTACCTCAGGTCAGTGCCGGTGAACTGCTCCTCGCACCAATCCCCGATACGCTCCGCGAGGTCCGGTTCCAGCTCCAGCAGAGCCGGGTACTCGGTCACCACCTCGGGGTGCAGCACACACGGCTCGGGCAGGTAGTCGCCGTGCCCCGACACGTCCGCGGGCTGCGGCGGTTCTACCAGCAGTGCGCCCGCCGCAGCGGAGGCGCGCCACACCACCCGGGCAGCCGGCATCCAGTTCGGGTGGTGCTCCAGCGGACACCACAGCACCTGCAGCAGGTCCGAATCCGCAGGGCACGGCAGCCCGGGGATGTCTCTTGCGTAGAGCTGGGCCACCGGCAGCAGGGCATTCGGCTCCTGGCTCCACGGATGACCCACGTACGTCGCATCGAGCGCCGCCCGCTCCTGCGCGGTGGGACTCCCGCCGGCCCAGCCCGTCCTGTGAAGCTCGCGGCGACGCCGGACGTCCGTCAGTGACAGCGGCAGGTCGACCTCAGGGTGCGGGCCCTCACAGACCGGCCACGGCTCGTCGGCGGGCCACAGGAGCGGGCCGCCGACCGAACTGTCGTGAACGGCCGGCACGCCCAGCCGAGGGTGCAGGCGGACTGTTTGCCGGGCCAGCAGCGCCAGTTCCCGGAAGACCGCAGCGATGTCCACGCGGCGCGCCGGGGTAGTGCGGGCCATTGAGACCGTCCTTCAACGGAGTAGGAGACAGACGAGCGGACCCTAACCGCTACCACCGTCAGCCACAGCTCCCGGGATCCGCGTCACAGCAGGAGACCGTGGACGCGGCCAGATGCTGGGCCCTGCATGTCCAACGCTCGTCGCTCCGCCGCAACCTCGCCGCCCTCCTCACCCAAGGCTCTGCTAACCGCCGATCGCGGTGATGCGATGACTCTGGTTGGCTCTGGCTGGCCTGGGGTGGATCGACCTCATCTACGGGCGCAGGGGCCCGCCCGACCGGCGCTCGGCCGCTCGCCGCCCTCCTTGCGCCTACGGGTACCGTGGCCGGCCGCTGCTCCTGCTCGGCGCCATCCCCCGCCAGCACGGCCAGCCGGCGGCGGCGCGGGAGTGCTTCCTGGCCGCACGGAGCGTGTCCAACCACCGCCTGACACACCTACTCGCATCCTCGTGGCAAGGTGCGCGTCTCGGTGACGGCGGGCGCTGCAGGAGTGGGTAGCGCGTGGGCGGAACGGCAGTCTCCGGGCCGTCACCCTGCTTGGCTGTCCCGTTGGCGGTGGATCCTGGTTCAGCCGGCGCAGGACGGAACCGCCTGGCCGGCAGCTGACCTTAGGGAGGTGCCGCCCCCCACTACGAAGAATGCCAGCACAAGGTCGTGGGCGCCCGGGACGATGCAGCCGGCCGGCGCGTCGGAGGTTGTGTTGGTCAGCAGGCGGCGTTGCAGCAGTTGCTCGGCACTGCGCAGGTGGGTCCTCACCGTGGCCGGGTTGAGGCCTACCAGGTGGGCGGTATCCTCAATGCGGGCCTTGGCCTGAATCCAGGCCGCCAGAGTGTCGCGCAGCTGGCGTCGGTCGCTGTCCAGGCGGCCGAGGAACCGGTCGGCCCACTGTCGCACCGGCGCGGTGTCCAGGATGTCCGTGACCACGGGTGCGTCCGGCTCTTGCTGAAGGTGTGCGGTCGCGGCCCAGACCTCAAGGGCCAGGCCGACCAGGGCACGCTGCCACACGTCCTGAAGGTCGATTTCCAGCAGGACAGCGGCGTCGGCCAGGCGGCGCGCGACGGTGTTGCGGTGGGTGCCCAGAGATCTGGCGGTGGCGGCTGGAGTGAACAGCAGTCCCAAGCCGAGCGTGGTCAGGAGCTGGTCGCGGCGGTTCTCGGGGAGGTCGAGCAACGGGCGCAGCTGGTGTCGGGCCCAGGCGCCGGCGTGCCGCTGGTCGAGGACGTGGGCAAGTTGGACCTCGGAGACGTAGAGGTGGACTCGGCTGGTCGCGTGTTCGGCGACTGCCAGGGCGCGGGCGGCGTCCCGGTAGGCGCTGGCGGTCTCGTCGAGGGTGTGGAGGTAGCTGCCGCCGAGGTAGCGCTCTGGCGCCGCCTGGGTGAAGGTGACGAGGCCCTTGATCATCTTGCTCTCGAGGTCGCCGGCCGTGCTCGGGATCAGGACGACGATGCGGTCGCCGTACGTGGGGCAGCCGCTGACGATCGCTCGGTTTCCGATGGCCTGGTGGCACTGCTGGATGATCGCCAGCCGTTGTGCCCGGGGGACCTTGAGGATGAGGGTCCGGGCGACTCCGTCGTCCAGCGTTCCGGGGTCCAGGGTGATCGCGGCGCTCCTGGCGGCGCTGACCTGGCCGGTCATCAGGAGGTTGAGGATCGCGCCGCGCACCACCTCCTCGCCGCACTGCAGTCGGCTCCGTCCCCGGTCGGCCTCTTCGATGGCCAGCCGGGCAGCGAGGAGGTACAGGACGCGCGCCATGGCGGCGCTGTTCTCCGGGCAGAAGGCCTCGCAGGCCACTGCCAGGACGGGGGCGGGGCGGGTGGCGCCGACGGTGAACAGGCGTATCTGGCGGCGGCCGTCGGGTAGGTCGATGGCGGCGGATCGGCCTCGGCCGGCGGCGGCCAGTTCGGCGATTTGGGCGCCGGCCGGGGCCATCGTGGTCGGGGCGCTCTCGGGGGCGGCCGCCAGCACAGCGCCCTGGGGCGTTGTCAGGGTGGCCTCGGCGTCCATGGTGGAGGCGAGCCAGGAGATGAGTCGCTGGGCGCCGTCGGGTCGGCCGAGGTGGCGTACCTGCTCGATGAGCTGGGAGTGCAGGCGAGCGGTACGCAGAATCCTGCGGTGGACGTCCTCGGTGACCGCGCGGTGCAGGCGCATCCAGGCGGCGGGCTGCGGGGAGACGGTGAGCAGCGGCACTGCGTGGCGGTGGGCCGCGCTGCGCACGTCGGTGGTGATCTCGCTCGCGGCCCGGACCGCGATGGCCAGCCCGGTTGCTTGCCGGACGGCGAGGTGGGCCATGAGGTCGGTGAGCTGCTGAGAGTCCGACAGGCGCGGGTCGTCGGCCTCGATGATGACGAGTTGGTGGCGTGTCCGGTCGGTGTGGAGGACTTGCTCGGGTTCCCACAGGTATACGCCTTCCAGGGGCCGGTCCGTGTGGGCGGCAGGGGAATCCTCTACAAAGTGGAGTCCCGTGTCGGGGGAATGCTCTCCGTGCCGCTGTGGCGCGGCTCGGTCCTGGTCGGCTCGGTCAGCCTCCTCGCCCCCGACGCGTACCTGCAGCGGCGCGCCGAGCGCCTCGCCGACACCACGATGGACACTGCCGCCGCCCTGTCCCGGCTCCTGGAGCACGCCCGTACCCAGCGTCAGATCATGCCGGTCCTGCTGCAAGCCTGCTGAGCAGGAGTCCTCGGGGGAACACGTCAATGAGCTGCTCAGCACTGACCACCGGCGCCAGCCGGGACTCTGGTCCTGCCATCGACCAGGCATACCAAGCCGCTGGCCATCGCGTCGCGGTCACCTACCGCTCGACGCCGGCGCCCGCCGGCTTCCTCCCGATACCCTGCGACCCCGCGCAACCCGACAACATCGGTGCGGCGTTCGCCAGGATGAAGGAGCAGCGCAGCCCGGTAGAGGCGCTGGTGTCGAACGCCGGAGCCACCCGCGACTGGCGGCTTGTCGCGATGACCGAGGCCGACTTCGCCTCGGGGCCGGACACCGATCTTGCCGGTGCCTGCCGGGTCGCCAGTTTGGCGGCGTGCAGGATGATCCGGCGTTGTGAGGGCTGGATCCTGTTCGTCTCCTCCGCGTCCGCGCTCTACGGGCAGGCGGGGCAGTCCAACTATGCCGCGACCAAGGCGGGCCTGGTCGGCTTCGCCCGGTCACTGGCGGGCGAGCTCGCGCCCTGCGGAATCAGGGTGGCCGTCCTCTCCCCTGGTCTGCCGGACACGGCGATGGTCGGCGCGCTGAGTGCCGAGAAGGTCGAGACGTCGGCCGCGCAGGTACCGCCGGGTCGGCTGGGCCGCCTGGAGGAGATCGCGCGGGCTGCTCCGTTCCTCACCTCACCCGAGGCGGACTCCATCACGGGGCAGCTCCTCGCCGCCGGCGGCGGCGTATCCATGGGGCACTGACCTCCCGTCCTGCCGAACACGTCGGCCGGACGGCCCGCGCCAGGAGTTGGACCGAGATGAGAGGTCGATCATGAGATGACGCACCGTACGGCCCGCTCCAGAGGAGTACGGGCCGCTGGGCTGCCGCCTGAATACCGGTGTTACCAGCACCGGGGTCGGCGGCACGCCCATCCCATCACCGCCGGCACATGACCGAGTTCGCGCTCAGTCATCTCCGGCGACGACCCGGGCGGCCGCCCTCCGTGAGGACTCGCCGCCCGGCGTACCGCCCGGCCACGGGCGGGTCCAACAGGCGATGCCAGCCCTGGAGCGATAGCCGGCCCCAGGGGTTCGTGCTGCCTCCACCTCCAGCAGAGACACCTCGATGATGCCTGACTACGTTCCCGTTTGTCACGCAGGCGCGACCACGCCCATTACCAAACCTACCGGTTGTGATGCCTCGTCAACACGCGGTACCGCCCCTGAAGGAACCGAGCCTCTTGATTCCGGTGTGGGTCTGGAGCCGCTGCGGCTGGACGAGCCGATGAGGCTTCGCCTGAGAGCGGCCGTGCACACCACGCTCCACGCGCCAACCGCGGCACATCTGAACGACACCGACCATCTGCTGCGGATCGTCACCCTCGCCAAGGCCGAGCGAGCACGGACTTACGCGACCACCTCCGCCGCACCGGAGCTCGGCCGCTGGCTCGGTGTGTCCGCCTCCGCCATCCACCAGTCCCTCGGTCGCCAGCGAACAGCCTCCACGCTCGTCACACGTCAGCGGATCCGGAAGTCAGGGACCGTGCAAGGACTGTTCGTCGGAATACCGGAGCAAATCGAGGCGCTGCGGGCAGGCGACAGCCGGCACCCGCTCGCGCTCGACAAGCCCGCGCTCGCCACACTCCTGCGCTTGGTGGAAAGGCTCTTCGCTCCCGGCTGGCGCCACCGGGACGGCAGCATGACCCCGATGGGGCTGCTCGCACCCCGCACGGGACGCGGGGCGCCCACCGACAGGCTCGCCCTGCTCCTCCTCGTGCTGGAGGCCCGCCCCGACGGGAGGGTGCGGCTGTGCTCCGGCCGCGTGGGCAGGCGCGGGCGGGCGGCCGCGACACTCGCCCGCCTCCTGGGCAACGGCTGCACGCCGGCGGGCGCGGCAGGGATTCTTCAGCGGCTCCAGGCCGCCGGGGTGATCCAGTTGGTCAGGAAGGAGACCGGAAGCCGGCTGCGCCAGGACGGCGGCATCCTCGTGCCCGCGGTCGCAGAGGATTGGGAGTCGCTGAAGGCCGCCCGCCGGCGCTCCGCTTCGTCCCGGCGCGACACCGCAGTTGCTGCAGGACGGCCACGCCCACGCGCCGCCGGGACGGCGACACAGGTCGCAGGGCCGGCTGAGGCATCCAACGCCGAGTTCGCAGAGAACGCCACTGCTGATTCCCTTCACGCCTCTCACGCCAGTCACCTCCGCACCACTGGTCCAGCTGATGTCTCGTTGGGTCTTTCCGGCGAAGCCGAGACCGGGGTACCCACCGTCGCCGGTGGAACGCGTGCGCACGCGAGGAATCCCGGCACCTTCCCGACCCGCTCCACGCCCGATTCCGTGCCTTCGGCAGCACGGCAGAGCAGGGCAACGCTGCCTCAGCTCAACATGTCGAGGGCGGCCTACCAGGTGCTCGCGGAGGCGGCAGCCCTGCTCCCGCTGATGACCACCTGGGAGCAACGCGAAGCCGCCCGGGCCGCCGGCGCCGCCATCCGGGACGTCGCCGGTGATGTCGCCCGGGTCGTTCGGCGCCTGAGGTTCCGGCTCGCCTCCGCGGGCTCGGTGGAGAGCCCGTACGGCTGGCTGGTCCGAATCGGGCTTCGCCGATCCAGCGAATGCGGGCGCGTCGAATGCGAGAGCGCGGTCGATGTGGTGACGGGTCGCGAGTGTGTCCCCTGCCAGTACCTCGTCGAGGGCGCGATCAGCAGGTCGCAGCAACGTAGCCAACGTAGCCCGGTCGGGGAGCTGCCGGGCCCGGCTGCTGGCGGTACGGCAGCCGGACCCCGAGCCAGGACCCAGGGTGGGCGTGGGACCAGGACGGCGGACGCCTCTGCCGTGCAGCCAACTGTTGCGTGCGGGGACTGCGGCCGCGCGAACGAGGCCAAGGCCGCACTGTGTGCCGGCTGTGCCCGGGGGCGAGCCATGAAGGCCGGCATCGACGAGTGCATCAACCTGGCCTTGGCCGCCCGCGCCGATCTGCGCGACTATGCCAGCGTCCGCTCCGTGTGGGAGGAGGTTCGCGTAGACCTGCGCGGCGCCAGGGAGCAGGCCCGGCACGGTACGCAGGACGAGGAGATACTGACTTCGGCGCTTCAGGGTGATGGCGGTGGGAGGTCGAGGGAGAGGCCGGCCCCGGTGAGGAAGCCGTCGAGGATATCGGGGCGGTACTGG
>NZ_JBVHHE010000045.1:0-44578 GCF_055561235.1 Kitasatospora sp. NPDC022856
CGGTCAGGCCCCCACCCTCCGGATACCTCACACCAACGGCATACCGCAGGGATCATGAACCGTCACTACCCGACGACAACCCGAAATCCTCAGTAGGTGGATTGGGGGCGCGAGGAAGCGCCCCGGGCGAATCTTCGCGGGCCCCGGCGGACTGCAAGGAAACGACGCCCACCAGAGACCGCGCGACACCTTCGAGGAGGCACCGCCGTGCATCAACTCATCGCCAGCCGGTTCCTGGACGATTACCTCGTCCTCCGCCCCGGTAGCACGGCTGGGATCAAGGTCCCGGCCCGACAGTTCGCCGAACTGGAGCAGTGCACGGAGGCCGGTGAACCGGCCCCGGCGTGGCTGGTCGAAGGTGCCCGTCGGCGTTGGGCGCTCGACCTCGCACCGGATAGTCCGGCGCGGGACTACCTACTGGTCCGCACCAAGGCCGCCCCGCGGTACAGCCGGGCGTCGTGGGAGATCAACCTCGGTTGCAACTACGACTGCGAGCACTGCTACCTCGGATTGAAGAGGTTCGAGGGCCTGTCCATGGATGGCAAGGCGAAACTCCTGTACACCATGCGTGACGCCGGTGTTCTATGGCTCCAGATCACTGGCGGTGAGCCGACCGTCGACCGGGACTTCACCGCCTCGTACGCGCTCGCAGCCGAGCTCGGCATGATGATCACAATCTCCACGAACGGCTCCCGGCTGTGGCAGCCGAAGATCCTGGAGGTCCTCACCACGCTGCCCGCCTACCGGGTCGTCGTCAGCGTCTACGGTGCGACGGCCGCCAGTTACGACGGCCTGACACGCCGCAAGGGCTCCTTCGCCATGTTCCGGAAGGGCATGTCCGCCGCGTTGGAGGCCGGAATCCCGATGCGGCTCAACCTCGTCGTCACCGAGCACAGCGCCGACGAGGAAGCCGCGATGGTCGCCATGGCCGAGAACTGGGGCCTTGAGCACAACTCCTACGTCAACATGTCGCCGACGATCTACGGTGGCGACGAGTCGCTGCCGTCGCAGTCCGCCCGGCACCTGCGGCAGCGGAAGGTGTTCTCCGGCTGCAACGCGGGCCACACCTTCTTCCACTCCGACCCGCACGGCATCGCGTCGATCTGCAAGGTCGGCCGCGACCCGAGCGTGGACCTGATGGCCGAAGGCGTCGACGGTCTCCGCAGGCTTGGCGCCATCGCCGACTCCCTCATGCTTCGCACCGGTGGTTGCTCCGGCTGCCGGCTCTCCGGCTCCTGCGGGGTCTGTCGGCCGCTGGCCAAGCTCTACCAGGAGGCGAAGGCACCACTCGCAAGTTACTGCCGGCACGGACGGAAGAGAAAGGAGGTGTCAGCATGAATCCGGTGGCCCTGGTCCAGCTCGGCAGGTCACGCGTCGGCCCGGTCGAGATCGAGATGGTCGATGACCTGGACGACCTCGCCGAGTCGACGAAGTGCTCCTGCAACGCGGGCGACGACAACCCGTTCTAGATCCTGACCGGTCCGGTCATCGCAGGCTCCGGCTCATTCGCGCCGGAGCCTGCGGCATACGGTGCCCGTGAGTAGGGTGCCGCCATGCGATTCGAATGGGACCGGCTGAGCCCCCTGGTGACCGTCCCGTATGTGCCCACCCTCGGCCCGGTCCACCCCGACGCTCTCACCGCCGAGTTGTTCGCCGACGTCCTGGCCGTGGCCGGTACAGGCTGCTTTCTGCCGCACGACAAGGACCAGCGCTGGTCCACCACGAAGGACGAGACCGTCCTGGTCGAGGCAATCACCCAGTACGGCGGCCACACCCTCATTCCCACCCTCACCCGGCGAGGCCGGGGCGCGATCAAGCTCCATTCCTACAGCCGTGCCGCGCCCGATCTGCCCCGCCTACTCGACGCAGCCGCCGACTTGCAGGCCGAGTACGGCGCCGGGGCGGCCCGCGTCCTCTGGTTCCAGCCGGCCGACGCCGTCCCGCCCGCCGGGGCCACCTGCACCCGGGTCCAACTCAAGACGTTCGGCCCCTTCGAGCAGCTCGGACCGAGAGTGGACGAACTCCAGAACCTCCCGGTGGCCGTAGCCGCCACCTTCGCCGAGTTCGCCGATGTGATGGCCGCTGATGGCTTCGCCTTCCTGTGGAACACATTCCAGGCCGGCGCCCTGGATGGACCGATCCTCGCCGTCGTCGTCGACGACAAGGTGGCCGGGGCGATCGGCCCGATGGAGATCATGAAGGACTCAGGCGGCGACCCGCGGCTGCTGCCCCAGTACTTCGGCGTCCTGCCGGACCACCGCAGCCGCGGCATCGGCCGTCGGCTGTGGCGTGCGGCCATGCAGTGGGGACAGGACCACGGCGCCTCCTACCAACTTCTGCAGACCGAGCTCGACGGCGCCTCCGATGCTCTGTGTCAGGCCGAAGGGCTCGCCACCCTCGGGTTCGTCCACACCGCAAGCTCCTGACGAACCCGCCGGTCGGCGGGTGACGAGGGGGCAGGTCCGGGGTATTCACGTAACGGTTGGCCCCAGGGTCTTCCTAAACGATCGTCGGAGCCACTAGACCCGAGGGACAAGCCACGACGAAACGAGCAGGACGATGACGAACCCACCCCCCGGCTACGGCTACCCGTCGGACGAGAACCCGTACGGCAAGCAGCCGCCGCCGGCGCAGCCGGGCTACGGGGCCCCGCAGGGCCCCTACGACCCGCAGCCCGGCGCCGCCTACCCGCCGCCCGGCTACGCCCAGGGCGCTCCCGGCTACCCGCCGCCCGCGCAGGGCTACCCGCAGGGCGGCGGCCAGCTCCCGCCGTGGGTCGGCCCGGCGGGTCCGTACGGACCGCCGCCGCCCGGGAGCCGGACCCTGGCCACCCCGGCCGACCGCTTCCTGGCCCGTCTGATCGACCTGGGCGTGCTGCTGATCCCGTTGATCGTGCTCCAGCTGGCCTTCACGACCGTGGCGGGTTCGATCCTGGCCGCCGTCATCGGCGCGCTGATCGTCTTCGCCTACGAGGCGGCGATGATGCTCAGCCAGGGCCAGCAGACCGTCGGCAAGAAGGCGATGAAGCTGCGGGTGGTCTCGGCGACGCACGGCGGCCGCCCGAGCGACAACGAGCTGTGGACCCGCAGCGCGGTCTACGGCCTGCCCCAGGCGGTCTACTGCGTCGGCTCGGTGTTCTCGCTGGTGAACGTGTTGTCGCTGCTCTGGGACAAGCCGCTCCAGCAGTGCTTCCACGACAAAGCGGCCAAGACCGTGGTGGTCAAGGAGTCCTGACCGCGGGCCGGTCCGCCCGGCGGGCCCGATGGAGCCCGGTCGCCCCGATCGTCGTCGGCGGTGACCGGGCTCCGTGCGTTCTGGTCGCACCGGGCAGCCCGGCAGCACGCCCCGACGAGGTCAGCTCGGGGCGGACGGTGCGAGGGGCGCTTCGCCGGCCAGGAGCCGGTCCTCGCACCAGGCCACCGCGTCGTCGCGGCTGGTGAAGGCCTGCCAGTCGGGGTGCCCGTCGGCCGCGGCCAGGAACGGCTCCTGGGCGGCGACGACGATCCGGTGGCCCCGCTGGGCGATGTCCGCCAGACCGGCGGCGAGCATCGCGGCGGAGCCGGGCCGGATGCCGGTGACGGCCATCAGGTCCAGCACCAGCCAGCCGGGTGTCGCGGGGACGGCCCCCTCGACGGCGCCCAGCAGCTGCTCGGTCTCGGTGAACTCCAGCTCGCCCTGGGCGCCGACGGCGATGATGCGCTGCCGGCTGCGGTTGAGCAGCGCGGTCTGCTCCGGGCTGCGGGTGCGGGAGGAGCGCGCGCCGTGCCCGGTGTCGGTGACGGTGGCCGTCAGGTGCACCGGTGCGTGCATGAGGTGGAGGGTGAGCCGCTCGGACATCGCGGTGAGCGCGGCCACGCCCCGCACGGAGTTGCCCTCCCGGTCCAGCGGCGGGCTGTAGACCGCGACCCCGAACCGGCCCGGGCTGGCCGCGATCAGCCCGCCGGCGACCCCGCTCTTGGCCGGCAGCCCGACGTTCAGCAGCCACTCCCCGGCGCCGTCGTACATCCCGCAGGTGGCCATGACGGCCAGGGTCCGTACCGCCACGCTCCGCTCCACGACCCGCTCGCCGGTGACCGGGTTGCGGCCGCCGTTGGCCAGGGTCGCGGCCATCACCGCGAGGTCGGCCGCGGTGACCAGGACGGAGCACTGGCGGAAGTAGGTGGCCGTCACGGCGTACGGGTCGTCGGTCAACGAGCCGGCCGAGCGCATCAGGTAGGCGAGCGCGCGGTTGCGGTCGCCGCTGGCGGCCTCGGAGGCGTACACCTCCTCGTCGTAGCCCAGTCGGCGGCCGGCGAACGCGGACAGGCAGTCCAGGATCCGGGCGGACCGCGCCTCGGGGTCGGCCGCCGCGACCAGGGCGGTGGTGGCGATCGCGCCGGCGTTGACCATCGGGTTGGCCGGGCGCCCGGTGACCGGCTCCAGGCTGATGGCGTTGAAGGCCTCGCCGCTGGGCTCGGCGCCGACCCGTCGGAGCATCTCGTCGGGCCCGAGGTCGGTGAGGGCCAGTGCGTAGACGAAGGGCTTGGAGACCGACTGGATGGTGAACTCGGTGTCGGCCTTGCCCGCCTGGTAGCGGCGGCCGCCCATGCTGGTGATGGCGATCCCGAAGTCGTCGGGGTCGGCCTGGGCGAGCTTCGGGATGTAGGAGGCGACTTCGCCGTCCGTCAGCCCGCTGATCCGCCGGTGCAGTTCGTTGAGCGCCTTCGTCACCGGGTCCATGCGCGCACCCCTTCCGTTCCTCTCCGCCGTTCCGGTCCCCCGGGCCCCAGGGCGCCCGCTGCCGCTGCCCACCGGGAGGCCCACCGGGAGGCCCACCGGGCGGCTCACCGGTCGGGAGGCCGGTCGTGAGGCCCGGTCGGGTGGGGCCGGACGAAGCCGAAGCCGCGCTCAGCAGCATGCCAGGGGCGCGGCCGCACCCGCCCGCGACGCACCGGCGGCGGGCGGGTGCCCCGTCGCCCCGGGGGGTCGCCGGTGCCCGGGGCGCCCGGTGCACGGGGCCCGCTCGGGCGCGGCAGCCGTTCAGCGGGTGCCGGGAACGGACGCTGACCGGCCTTGGTGTGATGAGCCCTCTATTCGGGACATCTCGCGGAGGGCTGTCCGGATCCCCCGGCAGGCCCGATCCTGGACGGACTAGTGGTCACCCACCCCGGGGGAGTGCCGAGTGTGGTCCGCAGCTGTCTCCTGGCCCCTGCCCGAGGGCGCCCCCGGGCCCGTGGCAGGACGTGCTCTTCCGGGCCCTGTCCACCGTCGTCGTCCTGTCGGCCGCCCAGGAGCCGCTGCGCGGGCTGGGAGTCGGTGCGACCTGGCGTCCGGGCACGCTCGGCGCGCGGGTGGGCGACCGCCTCGTCGGGCCCGCGGTCCGGACCGTCCTCGTCGACCGGCGCGAGAGGAGCGGGAGCCGGGCCCGGGCCCGGGCCCGCGCCCGGGCCCGGGCCCGGGCGCGTGACCCGCGGTCGGGCCCGAGCCCGGGGCCGGTGCTCCGGTCCGAGCACCGGCCCGGAGGCCCGGCCCGGTGGGCAGGTCAGCGCCGGGGCTTGTGCGCGAACACCCAGCGGTTGCCCGCCAGCGCGTCGTTCTGCTCGGGCAGCGGGCCGCGGCCGTGCCGGTGGGTGAACTCGAAGGGGGTGCTGACGGAGGTGGTCCAGCCCCGGTCCGCCAGGGCGCCCGCCGAGTCGGGCCGGGGTTCGAGGTTGAACAGGGTGAGCAGGTCGATCCCGATCTGCTCCCTCGTCGCGGTGTAGAGCGGGCTGTCTCGGTACCGCAGCAGGTCCGGTTCGAGCTTGGCCTCGTACGCCAGGGCGCTGCCGCCGGTGCTCAACCGGTCCACCGCGCCGACGAGGTGCGACTCGACGGCGCTGGGCAGGTAGAACAGCAGCCCCTCGGCCAGCCAGACGCTCGGGGCGGCCGGGTCGAAGCCCGCGCCGGTCAGCGCCCCGACCCAGTCGGCGCGCAGATCGGCCGGGACGGGTACGCGCGCCGCCCTCGGGACGGCGGACAGCCCGTCGAGGACCCGGTGCTTGAACGCCAGCACCCCGGGCCGGTCGATCTCGAAGACCACGCAGCCGGGCGGCCAGTCCAGCCGGAACGCCCGGGCGTCCAACCCGGCTCCGAGCAGCACCACTTGGCGGGCGTCGGCGCGGACCGAGCGGAGCAGGAAGTCGTCGAGGACCCTCGTTCGCAGACCGAAGTAGCGGGCGAACCGCCCCCAGAGCGGGTTCGCGTCCCCGCCAGGGGCCTCCCGCCCCCGGACCGGCCAGCCCGCGGAGGCCGGGGCGGCGCGCACGAAGTGCTCCGCGAAGGCGTCCTGGGCCAGGCTGTCCCGGCGGTGGGTCTCGATCGCCCGTGCGGCGGCGACCAGCAGCGCGGTGACCCCGACGCCCCCTTCCACGCCGCTGTTCCGATCCGTGGCGTCGGTCATGCGTCCCTCCCTGGGGTGAAGCCCTACCGCGATGGCGAGGTCGAGGACGGCGCTTCCGTCGCCGGCCCGGGCACCGGGTGGCCGTCGGCGCGGGCGGTGCGGGCCGTCGGCGTGGTGGGGGCCGGCGGCGCGGCACGGCGGCGACGCAGCGCCGCGCCGACGACCTTCCGCAGGACGGAGGGCTGGAAGAGCAGGGTGGGCGGCGCGACCATGTTGGCGACCCGGACGAACCGGGACCACACCTCCGGGTCGTGCACCGCCACCGTGAAGACCTGGGAGTTGTACCAGTGGGCCACCCGGGCCGGCAGCGGCCGCCCGTCCGGGTTCCACATCAGGTCCGAGTTGCTCGACAGCGTCCAGGGCACCAGCAGCACGCGGGCCAGCCGGCGCTGGAACCGGCGGCCCAGTCCGTCCAGTCCCTCGCCCCCGGCCCGGCGGGCGGCCAGCATCCGCTGCAGGAGCCGGGCCTCGAGCGCCGCCACGGTGAGCCCCTGCCCGTACACCGGGTTGAACACGCAGACCGAGTCGCCGACGGCGAGCAGGCGCTCGGGCCAGTCCCTGACCCGGTGGTACTGGCTCCACTGGTTGTTGGGATTGACGTACCGGCGGGTCGGCTCCGGACGGGTGCGGCGCTCGATCAGCTCGGCCAGCAGGGGGTTCGCCAGGCTCCGGGCGAAGTCGAGGTACCCCTGGTCGTCGGTCGGCGGCACCTGGTCGTCGAAGCCGAACAGCGAGCACGTCCAGCGGTTCCGCTCGACGGCCAGGATGACGCCGCCGCGCGGGATGCCCGGCGCGAAGGTCATCTGGTAGGCGGCGTCGAAGTCCGGGCGGTCCCGCTCCGGCCTGGCGAAGACCATCGAGGTGTAGGTGATCTTCGCCTTCACCACACGCGGCGCGGGCACCCGCACGCCCAGGGCGTCGAGCCGGCCGTCCAGCCCGCCGGCGCGCCCCGAGGCGTCGACCACCAGGTCCGCCGCCAGGGTGGCCGGCTCCTCGGCGCCGGCCACCCGGTACACCACCCCGGTCACGGCCCCGGGACGCTCCGCGAGCAGGCCCTCGCAGCGTGCCGGGGCCAGCAGCCTCACACCGGGCAGGGCCAGCACCCGGCGCCGCAGCCGGCGTTCCAGCTCGTCCCGGGTGAACGACTGGATCAGCACGCCCGTCGGGTGCCGCGGGGCGAAGCCGGCCGGTTGCAGGAAGCTCATCCGCTCCCCGTAGTCGTAGACCGGGGCGCCGAGTTCGCGCAGTTCCTCGCGCAGGCCCGGGAAGAGCGTCTCCAGCACCTCCGCGCCCCTGGCCAGCATGGCGTGCGCGTGGTGGCCCTGCGGGGCGTGCGGGTGGACGCCGGTGTGCTCGTCCACCTCGTCCCGCTCCAGGAGGACGACCTCGCGGAAGCAGTCGGTCAGCACCCGCGCCGTGACGAGACCGGCGTACCCGCCGCCGATGACCACGGCCCTCTCCCAGCGACGGTCCGACTCGTGCGCCCGCGTTCCCATGGACCCCTCCTCCGACGGCCCGGTGCCCGTCTCCCGCACCAGGGTGCAGGCGCGTCGGGACCGCTGACCAGAGCGACGCCCGCCCACTGCTTCCACGCGCCCCCATCGTGCCCCGTCGCACTCCGTCGGTCGTACCGCGGCCGCCGGGGGTCCGTCCGGGCGGGGCGGCGGGGGTCGGAGGGCCGTCCCGCGTCGTCCTGACTGAGGATCCGGTCCTCGGTCTCCGGAGGTACCCGCGTCCGCCGCGCGAAGGAGACTGTGTCGCAAGGGAGTTGAGAGATTCGATGCGGGCCGGGCGGAACCCCGGTCGCCTCGGCCGGCCCCTCGCCGCCCGACCGGCTCGCCAGAGTGGGTCGCCGGCTGCTCCCAGCCGACGAGGGTACGAACGCCGCGCGGTCCGGCCGGGCGGGGATCGGGGTGCGCGGTGGGCGGCCCGCCGCCTGCTCACCGAGGAACGCGTCACCCTGCTCGTGCCGCTCCGCCCCGGCGCCACGCTCCCCGACTGGCTGCCCCCGGCCAGTCGGGACGGCTGGACCCTGCTGTTCGGCGCCCGCTGGACACCCCTGCTGCCCGTCCTGGAGGACCACCCGATCCGCTACGTCAGCAGCGCCAACCGCACCGGCCACCCACCCGCCGCCTCGGCCGCCGACGCCACCGCGATGTTCCCCGACACCGTGCCCGTGCTCGGCGCCACCTCCCTCACCGGCGCCGGCCGCGATCCGGCCGGGCCACCCCGCCGGGCGACCACCACGCTGCGCCTGCACGCCGGCGGTCGGATCGATCTGCACCGCCACGGCGCCGAGGACCACCCCCACGGGAGCACCGACCGGTACCTCGAACGGGTCCGGGCCGGCTACGGGGGCACGGCGGCCCCGAACGGCCGCCCCTGAACGAGCTGTGACGTCGTGTCGGGACGCCGGTGCCCGAGCGTCACCCGGCCGACTTCTTTGTGTCATCCGCCAGTACGGCCGTCGCACCGCGCGGAGGAGACTCGTCGCCACGGCCCCGGCGGGCCTCCACCCGCCGCGTCCGGCGAGCCGGAGTGGCCGCGTACCGGACGAAGCACGGGCGAAGGACATAAAGGGGGGCACGTGAGCGTGCAGCAGTACGACGGGATCGGCGAGGCGTTCGAGGGTTTCAAGTCCCTGCCGCTGATGCGTTACGGGGAGGTGCCGAGCTTCCTCGGCATGGTCGGGGACGTGAAGGGCAGGTCGGTCCTCGACCTGGCGTGCGGCACCGGCTTCTACAGCAGGGAGTTCAAGCGGCGCGGCGCCTCCGAGGTGTTCGGCGTCGACATCTCCGTCGAGATGATCGCCGCCGCGCGGGACATGGAACGGCGTGAGCCGCTGGACGTGCGCTACGAGGTCGGCGACGTCGCCGAGCTGGCGCCGCTGGACCGGCGGTTCGACCTCGCGCTGGCCGTGCAGTGTCTCAACTACGCGGAATCCGTGGAGCAGCTGGAGCGGATGTGCCGCAACATCCACCGGAACCTGGTGCCCGGCGGCGAGTTCTTCGTGTTCGCCCAGCGGCCCGACTACGCGTTCGACTGTCCGTCCCTGGAGCGGTACGGGTTCCGCTGCGAGCCGATCGGTGAGGAGGCCGGGACCGGTCCGCGGGTGCGGGTCACGGCGCTCCTCGACCCGCGGCCGATCAGCATCGTCAGTACCGTTCCGCGTCGCGAGGCCTACGAGGAGTGCCTGCGGGCGGCCGGATTCCGTGACCTGGAGTGGGTGCCGATCCAGGTGTCCGAAGCCGGCCTCCGCGAGTTCGGCGCGGAGTTCTGGGCGGACCTCCTGGCCAAGCCGCCGCTGGTGATGCTGCGCTGTCGTGCCTGAGGTTGGTGTCGGGTCCGGTGCCGAAGAAGCTTCGGCACCGGACCCCGGGCAATCCGGCCCTCAGAGCGGGAGGACGGGACGGGTCGAGAACTCCTCGCAGAGACCGTCGCCGTCCGGGCCGTGCACGAACTCGGCCATGAAGGGGTTCCGGTTGGCCGTGGCCAGCGGGAGCCACCCCAGCAGGAAGCCGTACCCGCCGCACACCGACTCGCCGCCGTCCCCGCCGTGGACGGACGCGGTGTCGCTGCTCACCTCGGTGCGGTAGGTGTCGTAGGCGATGCGCAGCCCGAAGGCGTTCGGCCGGCTCTGCGGCCCGTCCGGCTCTCCGTGGGGGAGGCGGTCGAGCGGGCAGTCGTCGCCCCAGCGGAAGAGCGTGGTGGCGCCGGCCCCGCAGGCGTGCTCCCACTCGTCCGGGCTCGGCATCCGCAGCCCGCGGGCCGCGAGGACGGCCGGCAGGTCGCCGTAGGCCTCGGCCAGCTCCTCGTCCTCCACGGCCATCAGCACGGTGGCCAGGGTGACGGTCCGACGCGGGCTGAGCACCTGGGCGAGGTGCTCCCGGAGGTCGGCGCCGTAGCCGAAGCCGTGCTCCAGGCTCGCCGCGTAGTCGGAGGTCTGCTCGGGCCTCGGCCGCCAGGCGTCGAGGTCGAACCCGAGCGTCACCCGGCCGCCGGGGATCAGCGCGAACTCCTGGTCGTCCCGTTCGATCCGGACGCGGTGCAGCGGGGCGCCGAGGTGCTCGACGGTCTCCAGCGCGGTCACCCGGCCGCCCACCAGCTCCGCCGCCCCGTGGGCGACGCGGCGTGCGGTCGGCAGGTCGAACGACCGCCACTGGTCGAGGCTGAGGGCGCTGAGAGACATGTGCCGCAGTGTGCCACGGCCCTCCGACAGGGAGGCGCGCCCCGACAGCGGCCATGACCGAAGGCCCGCCAGGGCCGTTCAGCGGTCCAGCAGTTCCGCGAAGCGGTCCAGGGCGCGATTCGTGCGGTCGCGGTCGCCGGTGGTGGTGAGGTCGAACAGCAGGCCCCGGACGACGGCCATGATCAACGTGGGCGTCACGGTGTCGTCGGGGCCGCTGGAGACGTCACGGAAGGTGGCGCCGAGCGTGTCGAACCAGTCCGTGATCGCCTCGCCCTGCTCGGGGTAGGCCTCGGGGTGAACCAGCCCGTCGGCGTGCACCTCGAAGAACAGCCGGACGAACGGGGCACGTTCCTCCGCGCTGATCCACGCCCAGATGCCGCGCAGCCGCTCCTGGGCGGTGCCCGTCGTCGGCGGAACGTGCCCGGTCAGGCGCGCGGCACCTCGGCGCCGCGCCTCGGCGAGGACCGCCGCGACCAACTCCTGTTTGCTGCCGAAGTCGTAGAGCAGCATCCGCGGGCTGGTGTCGAGGGCCGCGGCCATCGGCCGCAGGCTGAGTCCGGTCAGGCCGTGCGCGAGCACGTAGTCGGTCGCCCGTGCCAGCGTGCGCTCCCGACGGGCGGGGTCGGCGGGTCGCCCCACGGTGGATCTCCGCTCGGTTCATCGAAGTTGAGACAGCATCAGTGAGTATATGGTACGACTGTTTCACTATTGAGGGGAGATCACCTTGCACACCTTCGACCGAGCACTCGTCCTGGGTCCCGGGGGCCACGTCGGCACCGCCTGGATGGCAGGGCTGGCCCACGGGCTGCGCCTGCGCGGTGTGGAACTGGGCGGAGCCGACGTGATCGTCGGGACATCGTCCGGCGCGATCGTCGCGGCGCTGCTCGCCACCGGCCAGGACCTGGAGCGGCTCGCGACGGCGGCCCGCCGGCCGGAGCACCGGGTCACGGCGGACCCCGGGCGGACGGGCGAGGTGTTCGCCGTGCTCGGCGACCGCGGCCTGGAGCCCGAGGAGGCCCGCCGCCGCGTCGGCCGCCTCGCGCTCGACGGTGCCGACCCCCACGCCGAGGAGGCGCTGATAGCGGGCCGCGCCGCGCTGATCGGCGCGGACACCTGGCCCGAGCGCCGACTGCTGATCACCGCCGTGGACACCACCTCCGGTGAGCCCGTGGTGTGGGACCGCGACAGCGGTGTGCCGCTGGTGCACGCGGTGGCGGCGAGCAGCGCCTTCCCCGGGGTCGCGCCGCCCGTCGCCGTCGACGGCCGGCGGTACATGGACGGTGCGCTGCGCGCGGGGCCCAACGCCGACCTCGCCGTGGGAGCCCGCACGCTGGTCGTGGTCGAGCCGATGGCCCACCTGTTCCCCCGGGAGCTGCTCGACCAGCAGCTGGCGGCCGTGGGAGCGGCGCGCGTCGTGACCATCGGTCCCGATCCGGCCTCGGTCAGCGCTTTCGGCCCGGACCTGGGCGACCTGGCGGCCTGGGAGCCGGCCTACCAGGCGGGCCTTCGCCAGGCGGGCGACGTCGACGAGGAACTCCGCGCCTCGTCGACGCCGGAGCCCGACGCGCGCTGACCCCCGACCACGTCGCCACACGGCCGGCGGCGACAGCCCACCGGACGGTCACGGCGTGGGCCGACCCGCCCTCCCCGAGCCTCCGGCGGGCCCGCTGTCCCGCTGTCCAGCCTCTTCCGGGGCCCGCTCAACCGGCCGACGACGGTGCCGCGGTCGGCCGAGCGGGCAGCCTTCCGGCCCGTCCTGGCGGAGGTCAGTCGTCGTCGGCTACCGCTCCCACGGCGCGCAGTCAGTGGTTCGCGTCCTGGGCCTGCCAGATCAGTCCCCGCCCGGCGGCCGCACTGGCGTAGGCGTCGTCCCAGTTGTCGTAGTACAGGGTGTCGGCCGCATCGTTGAACCGCGATGCGGCCCCCCGGAGGAGGTCCTGCAGCTCCTCGGTGAAGCACGGAGCCGCGTAGGACAGCTGGGCGGCGTCCGTGAGGCCGACGGCGGCGTTGCCCTTGTCCCGGTAGCTGATGGCCTGCTCGGCCTGGGCGGCGATGTCGTCGATGGTGTTGAGGGCGCTCCCGCAGGCAGGTGTCGCGGGGCGGGCGGTGGCCGTCGTGACGACGCTGCCCAGGCCGAGGGCCATCGCCGCGGTGACCACGGCGAAGCGGCCGAGAGTCTTTCGCATCATGCTTCCTCCACTCATGCCGCCGGAGCCGTGCGCGATCTCCGGGGCTCGTTCCCGGTCGAGGTGTCCCGCCGGGCTCTCCACCTTCGCGAGAGCTCACGTTGTCCACAACAGGAACGGGCGGAACCGCAGTTCGGCCGCGGACAATGGCCATTGTCCGCGGCCGGAAGCCGTTCGTCCGTCGTCGTCGTCGTCGGCGGCGGCCGGGCGTGCCGGTCCGGCCGGGCGCCCTCCTGCGCCCCGCCGCGGCGCAGGAGGGCGCCCGGCGCCGACAGCCCCCGGGCAGGATCACCGCCGGGCCGCGGGTCCGTGCCTCGGGTGCGTGGGGGCGGGTTTTGGGGGCAGGCGCTGGATACGGACTGAAGAGGGACGGAGGATCGGGCCATGGGCGACGCGTCGGTGAGGGCCACGGGATGGGCCCGTTCATTCCCCATAGCGGGCGGTGTCCGGGCGGGGCGGCGGTGGACTCGGAACCACCTGCGCTCGCTCGCGTGGACGCGGGACGCGCCCGAGACCGTGGACGCCGTCCTGCTCACCGTCTCCGAGCTGCTGACCAACGCCCACATCCATGCCCACAGCAGCGCCGAGCTGGTGCTGGTGTGGGACGGCCGGTGCCTGCACGTGTCCGTCCACGACGGGAGCACCGCGGTGCCGGAGCCGCGCAGCGCGGGCACCGACGCGCTCAACGGGCGGGGGATGGCGATCGTGGACGCCCTCGCCGACGAGTGGGAGATCCGCCGCCAGCGGGAGGGGAAGACGGTGATCGCCTGTTTCCACCCGCCGGGCGAGCGGGACCCGCACCCGCGCGACACCGCCGGGCGGCTGTGCGGCCCGGCCTGAGGGCGCCCGGCCTGAGGGCCCGCCGGGGCCCGCCCGCCGATGTCGCGGTCGGCCTCCGTAACGGACCGCCGCTCAGCGGACCTTGATGCCGATCAGGCGGGTGTCGTCGTCGGTGTCCGCGCTGCTGTACCGCCGTCGATCGCGCCGAGCAGGATGCCGGCGACCGCGGGCAGTTTGCGGGCCTGGCCGTCACGCAGCAGGAGTGGCGGCAGGTGGCCCGCCCTCGCCCGGCGCAGCACGTGGGTGCGCGGCTCGTAGAGCGCGCAGACGGCGGTGGCGGTCACGTTGTCGGTCAGGTGGTGCGTCACGCCGTTCAGCCAGGCGAGGAGCTGGGCGGGGCGGCGCCGGTGGCGGCCAGGCCGCGCAGCGCGTGGCGCTGGGCGACCATGCCGGTGGCGGCGTCGAGGACGGGGCGGGCAGGGTGCTCGGCTGGCCGCCCCGTGACTGCCCTGGGGCCGGGGAGGCGGCCGGCACCTCCGGCGGCCCCGGGACGGCGCTGTGCCCGCTCGGTCGACGGGCTCCGTCACCAGTAGTGCTTGCGTCCGCCGACGGCGTGCCCGACCGCTCCCAGGATCCACAGGATCAGTCCCACGACGACGAGGACCGCTCCGATCGTCCACAGGATGCCGAGGCCGGTGAGGAGACCGATGACGAGAAGGATGATTCCGAGGACGATCATGCCGCGCTCCTTGGGCTCTGTGAGCTCTTCCCCCGCGCCGTGCGTCTGCCCGATTGCCGACGGGTCAACCGGCCCTCGCCGGTTTGTTGTCGCCCGGACGGGCCGGCCCACCCGAACGAGCCCGAGGTGCCCCCGCCGAGCCCCGGGCCGCCCGTCGGGAACGCCCGCGTGACGGGGATTGGCCCCCGGGGGACCGGAAAGACGCCGGGTATGTCCATCTTGCGAGCCTGTGCACGACCGATGCTGGCGTCGATGTTCCTCTACGGAGGCGCCGACGCCCTACTGAACCCCGCCCGGCTGGAGGCCGCCGCCGAACCGGTGGTCGACCCGCTCGCCGAGCACGTCCCGGCCGTTCCGCGCCGGCCCGAAACGGCGATCCGGCTCAACGCCGGGGTCCAGGTGGTGGCCGGCGCGCTGCTGGCGTCCGGCCGTCTCACCCGGCCCGCCGCGCTCGCGCTGGCGGCGACCCTCGTCCCGGTCACCCTGGCCGGCCACCGGTTCTGGGAGGTCAAGGACGAGGAGGAGCGCGCCCGGCAGCGCATCCACTTCCTGAAGAACCTGTCGATGTGCGGCGGGCTGCTGATCACGGCGGCGGACACCGGAGCGGGGCCGTCGCTGGCCTGGCGCGCCCGGCACCGGCGGTGGACCGGCTGACGCCCCCGCTCCCGGTGCGGCCGCCCACGACGGGCGGGCGCACCGGGGCGGACCCGGCGTCAGCCGGCCGCCGCGAGGCTCTCCCGCGCGGCCCCGGCCACGGCCTCGGCGGTGAGCCCGAACTCGCTGTACAGGCGCCGGTAGTCGGCGGAGGCGCCGAAGTGGTCGAGGCTGACGATCCGGCCGTGCGGGCCGACCAGCTCGCGCCAGCCGAGCGCCACGCCCGCCTCCACGCTCACCCGCGCCGCCACCGCGGGCGGCAGGACGCCGTCGCGGTACTCGCGCGGCTGCGCGGCGAACCACTCCAGGCACGGCAGCGACACCACCCGGCTCGCCACGCCCTCACCGGCGAGCTGCTCCTGCGCCGCCAGCGCGAGGTGCACCTCGGAGCCGGTGGCCAGCAGCAGGACCCGGGGCGGGGCGCCGTCGGCCGGGTCGCGCAGCACGTAGCCGCCGCGGGCGGCGCCGTCCGCCGGTGCGCACCCGCCGGTCCCGCGGTCGAGGACGGGCACCTTCTGCCGGGTGAGGACGAGGCCGGTCGGTCGGTCGTGGTGCTCCAGCAGCGCGTGCCAGCAGGCGGCCGTCTCGTTGGCGTCGCAGGGGCGCACCACGTCGAGGCCGGGGATCGCGCGCAGCGCCGCGAGGTGCTCCACCGGCTGGTGGGTGGGGCCGTCCTCACCGAGGCCGATCGAGTCGTGCGTCCAGACGTAGACGGTCGGGAGCTCCATCAGCGCGGCCAGTCGCACCGCGGGCCGCATGTAGTCGCTGAAGGTCAGGAAGGTGCCGCCGTAGGGGCGGGTCAGGCTCTGCAGGGCGATCCCGTTGAGGATGGCCCCCATGGCGTGCTCCCGGATCCCGAAGTGCAGGGTGCGGCCGTACGGGCCGCCCTTCCACTCCGCGGTCTCCACGCCCTCGGGCAGGAAGGAGGGCTCGCCGTCCATGGTGGTGTTGTTGCTCCCGGCGAGGTCGGCCGAGCCGCCCCACAGCTCGGGCAGGACCGGTGCGAGCGCGGTGAGCACCCGGCCCGAGGCGGCGCGGGTGGCCAGCCCCTCCCGGTCCGCGGGGAAGGCCGGCAGGTGGTCGGCCCAGCCGTCCGGCAACCGGCGCTCCGTCAGCCGGTCCAGCAGTGCAGCGCGCTCGGGGTGCTCGTCGCGCCAGCGCTCGTAGCGCGGGGTCCAGGCCTCGCGGAGTTCACGGCCGCGCTCGCGTGCCCGGCGGGTGCGGGTGAGGACGTCGTCCTCGACGGTGAAGCTGCGCGCGGGGTCGAAGCCGAGCAGTTCCTTGGTGGCGGCGACCTCCTCGTCGCCGAGCGCGGAGCCGTGGGCCTTGCCGGAGTTCTGGAGGTTGGGGGCGGGCCAGCCGATGACCGTCCGCAGCACCAGCAGCGAGGGCCGGGTGGTCTCCGCGCGGGCGGCCCGGAGCGCGTCGAGGACGGCGTCGACGTCCTCGACGTAGCGGCCGGTGCGGGTCCAGTCGACGGTCTGCACGTGCCAGCCGTAGGCGCGGTAGCGGGCGGCGACGTCCTCGCTGAACGAGACGTCGGTGTCGTCCTCGATCGAGATGTGGTTCTGGTCGTACACCATGGTCAGGTTGCCCAGCCGCTGGTGGCCGGCCAGCGAACTCGCCTCCGCGGTGACGCCCTCCATGAGGTCGCCGTCCGAGGCGAGGACGTAGACGTGGTGGTCGAAGGGGCTCTCGCCGTCCGGGGCGTCCGGGTCGAGCAGGCCGCGTTCCCGGCGGGCCGCCATCGCCATGCCGACGGCCGCGCCCAGCCCCTGGCCGAGCGGGCCGGTGGTGATCTCCACGCCCCGGGTGTGCCGGTACTCGGGGTGGCCGGGGGTGGCGGAACCCCAGGTCCGCAGGGCTTCCAGGTCGGAGAGCTCCAGGCCGTAGCCGGTGAGGTACAGCTGGACGTACAGGGTGAGGCTGGTGTGTCCGCAGGACAGTACGAAGCGGTCGCGGCCCAGCCACTGGTCGTCACCGGGGTCGTGGCGCAGGACGTTCTGGAACAGCAGGTGGGCCAGTGGCGCCAGGCTCATCGCCGTCCCGGGGTGGCCGTTCCCGGTGCGCTGCACGGCGTCGGCCGCGAGCAGCCGGGCGGTGTCCACGGCCCGGACGTCCACGGCGTCCCAGCCCGCCCGTGCGGCGACGGGGTCGGCCAGCGACTGGTGGCGGGTCGCGGGGTGCTTGTCGGGGGGTGTCACGGGTGTCCTCCCAGGGAGCCGGTCGGGGTCGGTGAGGTCGCCGGGGACGGTTCGGCGCGTCCGCGCGGCCTCCAGCGCCTACCCGGTGACCGGACCCGCATGGCTCGATCCGGTCCGGGATTCACCCGCCCGGTCCGGCCGGCGCGGCTGCCCCGTCCGCGACCCGAAGGGCGGTCCCTCCGCACTCCGGTGTCGGGGCGGCGCGCGGGGGTAGCCTCCGGACATGCCACACCACGATCTTGTCGTCCTGGGCGCGGGCTCCGGCAACACGGTGATCGACGACCGCTTCGGCGGCCTCGACGTCGCCGTCGTCGAGGAGGGGCCGTTCGGCGGGACCTGTCTGAACCGGGGCTGCATCCCCAGCAAGATGCTCGCCCACACGGCCGACGTCGCGGACACCGTGCGGGAGGCGGGCCGCTTCGACGTGGACGCCGCACCGGGCGTCCTGCGGTGGCCACGGGTACGCGACCGCGTCTTCGGGCGCCTCGACGGGCAGGCCGCGGAGGGGGAGCAGGGCCGGCGCGGCTCGGACTTCGTCACCGTCCACCGCGGCCGGGCGCGCTTCACCGGCGAGCGGACGCTGGTGGTGGAGGGCGACGGGAGAGAGGTGCACATCACCGCGGACCGGGTCGTGGTGGCGGTCGGCAGCCGCCCGGTGGTCCCGCCGCCGGTACGCGACAGCGGGCTGCCCTACGAGACCTCCGACACGATCATGCGGCGCCCGACGCCGCCGCGGCACCTGGCCGTCCTCGGTGGCGGCTACATCGCCGCCGAGCTGGCGCACGTCTTCCACGCGGCCGGCAGCCGGATCACGATCATCGAGAAGCAGGAGACCCTGCTCGCCCCGCAGGACGAGTCGGTGTCCCGCGCCTACACCCGACTGGCCCGCTCCGCGTTCGACGTGCGCACCGGTGTCGAGCTGACCGGACTGGAGGGGGAACCGGGCCGGCTGCGGCTGCGCCTGGACGACGGCTCCGCGGTCGAGGCCGACGCCCTGCTGGTGGCGGTCGGCCGGACGCCCAACAGCGACACCATCGACGCCGACCGGGCCGGCATCGCCCTGCGGGAGGACGGCCGCGTGGTGGTGGACGCCCACCAGCGGACCACCGCGCCAGGCGTCTTCGCCCTCGGTGACGTGTGCACGCCCGTGCCGCTCAAGCACGTCGCCAACCGGGAGGCGCAGGTGGTCGCGCACAATCTGCTGCACCCCGACGACCTGATCGCCACCAGCTACGACGCCGTCCCCGCCGCGGTCTTCACCCGCCCCCAGATCGCCCAGGTGGGCCGGACCGAGCGGGAGTGCCGGGACGCCGGCCTCGACTACACGACCGCCACCCGCCGGTACGCGGACGTCGCCTACGGATGGGCGCTGGAGGACACCGCCGGCTTCTGCAAGGTGATCGCGGACCCGGGGACCGGCCGCCTGCTGGGCGCCCACGTCCTCGGCCCGCAGGCGTCCACCCTGATCCAGCCCCTGGTCGTCGCGATGACCCTCGGCATCGACGTCCCCACCCTGGCCGGCACCCCGTACTGGATCCACCCCGCCCTCACCGAGGTCGTCGCCAACGCCCTGCTCGACCTCGACCTCTGACGGCGGCGCCGGGACGGGCGCCGTGCTCGACCTCTGACGGCGGCGCCCGGGCGGGCCGACGGCGCGGGCGTCCGGAGGGCGCCGTCCGGACGGGATGCGCCGGCCCGGCCATGAAACGGCGGTGTCCGGGCAGACGAGGGGCGTGACCACAGGGGTAAGGCGTCCGCTCCGAACGATCGCACCGGCTCTGCTCGCCCAGACGGTGCTCATGGTGCTGGCCGGTCTCACGATCACCCACCCGCCGCTGCACCTCTGGCGGCCGGGGGAGAACGCGCTGACCGACCGGCTCGCCGCCGGCCGGGTACCCGTCCTCGACACCGTCACCGCGTGGCTCTCGGTCCTCGCGAGCACCGGGGCCGTGATCGCCGTGGCGGGCGCCGCCGTGCTCGCGCTGCTGCTGGGCGCCCGGCGGTGGCGCGAGGCCGCCTTCCTCGGCGGCGCCGTCGCCGCCCAGTCCGCGGTCTTCCTGCTGGTCACCCTGTGCGTGGACCGGCCCCGGCCGACCGCGCCCCGGCTCGACGGCGCACCGCCGACCTCCAGCTTCCCGTCCGGCCACGTCGGCGCGGCGGTCGCGCTGTACGGCGCACTGGCCGTCCTCGCCGTCCTGCGCCTGCGGGGGCCGCTCCGGCTGCCGCTGTGCGCCCTGGCGGCGCTGCTGCCGGTGCTGGTCGGGTTCAGCCGGCTGTACCGCGGCATGCACCACCCGACCGACGTGCTGGCCGGGCTGGTGAACGGCGGCGCCGTGCTCTGGATCATGTGGCGGGCTTTCCTCTCCGACCCCAGGGAGACCACCGTGGCAGCCGTACCCGATCACCCGTCCGCCGGCCGGGCGGTGGTGGTCTTCAACCCCGTCCTGGTCGACGAGGACACCCTCGACCGGATCGACCGCGTCCTCGCCGGCCACGGCTGGGCGGCGCCGACCAGAACCGCCACCAGCGAGGCCGACCCCGGCCGGGGCGCCGCGGCGGCCGCGGTCGCCGCCGGGGCCGACCTGGTGGTGGCCTGCGGCGGCGACGGCACCGTGACGGCGTGCTCGCACGCCCTCGCCGGTACGGGCGTCGCGCTGGCCATCGCCCCCTGCGGCACCGGGAACCTGCTCGCCCGCAACCTCGGCCTGCCGGCCGACCCGGCGCGGGCGCTGGCGGACGCCCTCGCTGGCGGGCCCCGCCGGATCGACCTCGCCCTGGCCGACGGCGACGGCATCACCGCCACGGTGGTCAGCGCCATGGCGGGCATCGGCCTGGACGCCGCGGCGATGGCCGGCACCAGCCGCCGCGCGAAGAGCCGCTGGGGCTGGCCCGCCTACCTTCCCCCGCTGCTCCGCCACCTCGGCGACCGCCGGATGCGGCTCACCGTCACCCTGGACGACGCGCGCCCGCTCCACCGGCGGGCCGCGATGGCCGTGATCGGCAACGTCGGCGCGCTCCAGGGCGGGATCCGGCTGCTGCCGGGCGCCCGGCCGGACGACGGCCTGCTCGACCTCGTCCTGGTCCACCCGCGCGGCCTCGCCGGCTGGCCGGCGGCGGCAGCGCGGCTGCTCACCGGGCGGACCGGCGCGGGGGGCGGGTCGGCGCCGTTCGAACACTTCCAGGCGCGCCGGATCCACCTCACCGCCGACCGGGACCAGCCGCGGGAGCTCGACGGGGAGTGCCTGCCGGCCGGCCGCACCCTGCGGCTGGCCGTCCGGCCCGGCGCCCTGCTGGTCCACACGCCGACGGCCGGCGGGCCCCCGGTCAACGGAGCTGCGGTCGGCGGGGCTGCGGTCGACGGAGCCGCGGGTGGCGGGGCTGCGGTCGACGGGTCCCACCCGGTCGGAGCCGATCCCGTCCCGGCCGAACGGAGCAGCTGAGTGGGAACCGCCACCCGCGTCGGCCACCGCGGCCGCGAGCCCGAGGAGCTCTCCGCCGACGAGGCCGTCACGACGCTGCGCGCGTACGGCCGGTGGCAGCTGCTCAGGGACGCCTTCCTGCGCTTCCGCTACGCCGACGGCTTCAGCCACGCCCGGGCCCTCGCCTTCCAGACCGTGCTCGCCCTCGTCCCGTTCGCGATCGCGGTGGTCGGCCTCTCGTCCGTCCTGCACACCCAGTGGCTCGGCCGGGTGACCGAGCTGACCATCGCCCGGCTCACCGCGGGCCCGAGTTCCGACCTGGTCGACCAGGTCCTGCGGAGCGGCCGCGAGCGCGCGGGGGACGGCGGGAGCGTCGCCCTGTGGGGCGGCGCCGTGTTCTCCCTCGTCAACGTCGCCACCGCGATGTGCCAGATCGAGCGCGGGGCCAACCGGATCTACGGCATCGAACGCGACCGGCCGTTCCACCGCAAGTACGCGCGCGGACTGCTGATGGCCGTGCTGGCCGGTCTGCCGCTCGGCCTCGGCTTCGTCCTGCTGGTGGCGGGCCGGGAGATCGCCGCGGCTGTCGTCGAGGCGGGCGGGCCGGGGACCCATCGGGAGGCCCTCGTCTGGGCGGTCCTGCGATGGCCGGCCGGCATCGTGCTCGCCCTGCTGTCCGCGAGCGTCATCTTCCACCGGGCACCGCGCCGCCGACAGCCCGGCCACACCTGGCTCGCCTTCGGCGCCGCCGTGTACCTGGTGCTGTGGGTCGGCCTGACCGCCCTGCTCGGCCTGTACCTGCGGCTGAGCAACTCGATCGACGCGGTGTACGGGCCGCTGAGCGTGATCATCTCGCTCCTGATGTGGGCCTACCTGACCGCGATCGCGCTCTTCCTCGGGATCGCCTTCGCCGCGCAGCTGGAGGCCGACCGGGCGGGCGTCGAGGAGCCGGTGCTGCCCGACCCCGAGGATGATTCCGCAGGTCGTGGGTAGACGAGCCACGATGACAGCTGACCGGAGGCCGCACCGAAGCCCCGCCCGTACCCGGGTCCCCGCGCTGCGCCGGCTCTCCCGGCGCTGGCTCACCCGGCGCCGCTTCTCCCAGCGCCGGGCCGACCGGCGCTTCGGGGAGCGCCTGCTCGCGGCCGTCCTGGCGTTCGCCGTGGCGGCGGTGCCGACCGCCGTCCTGCTGGTGCTGATCGAGGCCGGCTGGGAGCCGCTGCGCGAGCTGGACGCCGGCGCGGCGGTGCACCTGAACGAAGCCGTCCGGCACCACCCGCTCCTGCTGGAGACCACGCGGGTACTGAGCAACTGGGTCTGGGACCCGGTCACGATGCGCCTGCTGGTGGCGGCCACCGTCGGCTGGCTGCTGTGGCGGCGGGCCTGGCGGCTGGCCCTGTGGGCGGCCCTCACCGAGCTGGCCGCCGGTCTGACCGGCCTGCTGGTCAAGGTCACGGTGGCCCGGGTCCGGCCCCGGCTGCCCGATCCCGTCGCCCACGCGCCGGGCTTCTCCTTCCCGTCGGGGCACGCCATGACCGCCATGGCCTCGTGCGCGATCCTGCTGCTGGTGCTCCTGCCGGTCGTGCCCCGGCGGGCCCGCCCGGTGGCCTGGGCGATCGCCGCGGTGACCGTGCTCGGGACGGGTCTGACCAGGATCGCCCTCGGCGTGCACTGGGTCAGCGACGTCCTCGGCGGCTGGCTGCTCGGGTTCGCGCTGGTCGCTTCGACCGCCTGGGCGTTCGAGGCCTGGCGGCGGGAGAGCGGCCTCCGCACGCCGAGGCTCCCGGAGGGCCTGGAACCCGAACTCGCCACGGACGACGACCCCGGCCCGCGGCCGGCCGGCAGCCGCCCGCACCGACCGGTGGGGTGAGGCGCCGGCCGGCCGCCGGGGGCGGGCGGGAAGCCGGAGCGGCCTGCCGGTCGGACCGGCAGGCCGGGTGAACGAACAAGGCCCGGGGTCGGCGCACAGTGTGCGCCGACCCCGGGCCCTCGTAGTAGCGGGAACAGGATTTGAACCTGCGACCTCTGGGTTATGAGCCCAGCGAGCTACCGAGCTGCTCCACCCCGCGTCGGTGAACCCGACTGTACGCCATCACGGGGGCGAGGGCGAAATCAGGGGCAGCGACCGGGCGGGCGCGGCGCAGCCGTGCGGCCCTCGCGGGCCCGGCCGGCGCCGTCCCTCCGCGCCGGCCGGACCTGAACGGGGCTCACGCCTCGGGCGCGGCCACCTCCTCCAGCGTGCCGCCGGCCAGCCGCAGCCACCGGTCCACCCCGATGCCGGCCAGGAAACGCTCGTCGTGGCTGACCACGACGAAGGCGCCCTGGTAGGAGGCGAGGGCGCATTCGAGCTGTCCGACGCTCACCAGGTCGAGGTTGTTGGTCGGCTCGTCGAGGAGGAGCAACTGGGGCGCGGGGTCGCCGCACAGCACACAGGCCAGGGTGGCGCGCAGCCGCTCGCCGCCCGAGAGCACCCCGACCGGGAGGTGGGCGCGGGCGCCGCGGAAGAGGAAGCGGGCGAGCACGTTCATCCGCTCGGGCGCCGGCAGCTCCGGCGCGGCCACCGCGAAGTTGTCCGCCACGCTGCGGTCCGGGTCCAACAGGTCCAGCCGCTGGGAGAGGTAGGCGACCCGGCCGTCCGAGCGCCTGAGCCGTCCGCCGTCGGGGGCGAGGTCCCCGACCAGCAGGCGCAGAAGGGTGGTCTTGCCGGTTCCGTTCTGTCCGAGCAGGGCGATCCGCTCGGGCCCGCGGACGGTCAGATCGACGCCGCCACCAGCGAACAGGGGCGTGCCGCCGCGCAGCACCTGGAGGTTCTCGCCGACGAAGAGGTCGCGCCCGCTCGGCACCCGGGTGCCGGACAGGTCCAGGGTCAGGCGCTGGTCGTCGCGCAGGGCGCGCTCGGCCTCGTCGAGCCGGGCCCTGGCCTCGCCGAGGCGGGCCGCGTGGACCTGGCCGGCGCGTCCTGCGGACTCCTGGGCGCCGCGCTTCATGGTCCCGGCGAAGATGCGGGGCAGACCGGCGTTCTTGAGGTTGCGGCCGGCGTTGCTCGCCCGGCGGTCGGCGCGCTCCCGCGCCTGCTGCAACTCCCGCTTCTCCCGCTTGAGTTCCTGTTCGGCATTGCGGATGTTCTTGGCCGCGACCTCGCGCCCGGCCTCCGCGGCCTGCTCGTAGGCGGTGAAGTTGCCGCCGAACAGCCGCAGTTCGCCGGAGTCGAGCTCGGCGATCCGGTCCATCCGGTCGAGCAGCGCACGGTCGTGGCTGACCAGCAGCAGGCAGCCGGAGAAGTCCTCCAGGACGCCGTGGAGCCGGTGGCGGGCGGCGAGGTCGAGGTTGTTGGTGGGTTCGTCGAGCAGCAGCACGTCGGGCCGCTTGAGCAGTTGCGCCGCGAGGCCGAGCTGGACGATCTGGCCGCCGCTGAGGGTGCCCAGCCGCCGGTCCAGGCCGACGCCGGCCAGGCCGAGACGTTCGAGCTGGGCGAGGCTGCGCTCCTCGACGTCCCAGTCGTCGCCGATGGCGGTGAAGTGCTCCTCGGCCACGTCACCGGACTCCACCGCGTCGATGGCGCGGATCACCCCGGCGACGCCGAGGACGTCGGCGACCGCGAGGTCCGCCGTCAGCGGGAGGTCCTGCGGCAGGTAGCCGGGTGTGCCGCTGACGGTCAACGATCCTGTGGTGGGCGTCAGTTGACCGGCGATGAGCTTGAGCAGCGTGCTCTTGCCCGCGCCGTTGGGAGCGACCAGGCCGGTGCGGCCGGTGCCGAGGGCGAAGGAGAGGTCCTGGAAGACGGGGGTGTCGTCGGGCCAGGAGAAGGAGAGCTGGGAGCAGACGATGGACGCATCGGACATGAGGACAACCCGGAGGATGGGCAGGCGGAGACACCTCGGCCTGCGAGCAGACAGGGGGAAGGGGAACGACGAACGAAGCCGTTGGCCCGGGGCACCGATGCCCGCCGACGGCTTCAGGACCGGGTCTCACCCGGAGATGTCGTCGTCACCCGCCATGTCTGCTCCACGCTTTCCGTCAGATGGGTTTTCCGCCGTCGAGCATAGCACCGTGTGTGGGCGATCGGTCGGGGTCGGCCGCGGGGGGCGGGCCGCCGCGCCGGGCCGGGCGCGTCACGGCGCGCCGGCCCCCCGCAGCAGGGTGTCGACCACCAGGTCGGCCGCCGGTCCGGCGGCCAGGTCGGGCGCCTGACGTGTCACCAGGTGCACGAGCTGGGGCAGCAGGGCGGCGACCCAGCCCTCGGGGAGGCCGGGGCGCAGCAGCCCTTCGGTGACGGCGCGTCGGAGGAAGTCCCCGACCTCGGCGACGGAGCTGTCGCGGCGCCTGCGGGTCTCCTCGTCGGCGAGCATCCGGGCCAGGTCCACCGGCCAGGCGCGGTTGACCTCGATGACGTTCTCCACGTAGCGGTGCAGGGCCACGGCGACGGGGGCCTCGCGCAGACGGGCGTCGGCGATGGCCCGCTCGACGGCGTCCAGGCGGGCGGAGTGGATGGCGGTGAGGAGTTCCTCGCGGGAGCTGAAGCGCCGGTAGACGGTCCGCCGGTCCACCCCCGCCTCGGCGGCGATGCTCGCGATGCTCGCGCCCGGGTCGGCGGCCAGCATCCGCGCTCCCGTCGTCAGGACGGCTTCGATGTTCCGCGCGGCGTCAGCTCTCACGGGGGGAGTCTAGCGGCGGTGTGCAGCTTCGGCTCGCAACCACCTCGTCGCTGTGTCAGTAGCGCGGGGACCTGCGCCGGGAGGGGGCCGGCCCCCTCCCGGCGGCGCGCCGTCAGAAGTGGTCCACGTCCACGACGGCCTGGGCGAACGCGGTCGGCGCCTCCTGGGGCAGGTTGTGGCCGATGCCGCCGAGCGTCCGGTGCTCGTACTTCCCGGTGAACATGGCCCGGTACGAGGCGCCGTCGCCGGGAGCGGTGAACGGGTCCAGCGCGGGGTCGAGGGTGATCGTCGGCACCCCGATGGTCGGCTTCAGGGCCAGCCGGTCCTCGTAGCGGTCGTAGCGGCGCTCGCCGTCGGCGACGCTGAGCCGCCAGCGGTAGTTGTGGATCACGACCGCGGCGTAGTCGGGGTTCTCGAAGGCGGCCTCCGTGCGCTCGAAGGTCGCGTCGTCGAACTTCCAGGTGGGGGAGACCTGCTGCCAGACGAAGCGGGTCAGATCGTGGCGCAGGCCCTTGTCCTCCATGGCCTTCCTGCCGCGTTCGGTGGCGAAGTAGTACTGGTACCACCAGGTGTGCTCGCCGGCCGGCGCGATCGGGTCCAGCTGCGCCTGGCGGTTGGTGATGAGGTAGCCGCTCACCGACACCAGGGCCTTGACCCGTTCGGGCCACAGGGCCGCGAGGACGTCCCCGGTCCGGGACCCCCAGTCGAACCCGGCCACCACGGCGCGGTCGATCCGGAGGGTGTCCAGCAGGGCGATGACGTCCATCGCGATGGCGGACTGCTGGCCGTTGCGGAAGGTCCGGGGCGACAGGAACCGGGTGGTGCCGTGCCCGCGCAGGTAGGGGACGATCACGCGGTACCCGAGGCCGGCCAGGAGCGGGGCGACGTCGACGTAGCTGTGGATGTCGTACGGCCAGCCGTGCAGGCAGAGCACCACCGGTCCGTGCGTCGGGCCGAGTTCGGCGTATCCCACGTTCAGCAGCCCGGCCTCGGCCTGCTTCAGCCGCGGGAAGGACGTGTGCGTGCCCGGGGTGACCGTGGGCACGACCGGGGCCGCGCCGGGGCCGCCGGGGACGGGCGCGGCGGTGGCCGTGCCCGGCAGGGTGGCCATCGAGACCGCGGCCGCACCGGCACCCAGTCCCAGGGCCCTGTTGAAGCTACGCCTGTCGATCATGTCGAGCCTTCCGTGTGACGCGGATGTGTCCCCGGACGGGGCGGCTGTCCGTCCTGCCCGGCACACCGCACTCTTCCGTTCCCGGCGGGCCGGCACATCAGTCAGTTGACGGTCGGGGCGGCGGCCGCGCCGCGCCCCTCCGGGCGTCTCCGGGGCCGCAGTCGAATGACTGATGCCGCGCGCCGACGCCGTGCGCAACCGTCGTGACGGGGCGAGGCCCCCGGTCCGCGCGGCATCGGACCTCGGCGGTCGGACGGACCGCGGCGCCACCCCGCCATCAAATGCAACGACAGCGAGTTTAATCAGCAAGTAAGTGCTACTGTCGAGTGACAGATAGCGAAGGAGTGGAAGCGTGATCGTCTATGACCGGCTCTTCATCGCAGGCGCCTGGACCGAGCCGAGTGAGGCCGCCCTGCTCGACATCCGGTCCCCGCACGACCGGACGGTGATCGGCCGCGCCGCGCAGGCCCGGCGGGCGGACGTCGACCGTGCGGTGGCGGCGGCCCGGGCCGCGTTCGTCGAGGGCACCTGGCGCGACACCCCGCCGCTGGAGCGCGTGGCGGTGCTGCGGCGCTTCAACGCGCTGCGCGAGCGGCAGGCGGAGCGGATCGCTGCCCTGATCGCCGCCGAGAACGGCTCCGCGGGCTGGTTCACCCGGGCCGGCCAGCCGGGCCTGACCCGCCAGGCCAACGCCTACCTGAAGGCGGCGGAGGAGTTCGGGTGGGAGGAGACCCTGCCGCCCTCCGACCCGGCCTCGCCGGTGCGGAGCGTGGTCCGTCGTGAGGCCGTCGGCGTGGTGGCCGCCGTGATCCCGTGGAACTCGCCCTTCTCCTCCGCGACCACGAAGATCATCCCGGCGCTGCTCGCCGGCAACTCGGTGGTCCTGAAGGTCTCGCCGGAGAACTCGCTCAGCATGGGCCTCCTCGCCGACCTGCTGGCACAGGTGGGGCTGCCCGCCGGGGTGATCAGCGTGCTGCCAGCCGACCGCGAGACCAGCGAGTACCTGATCTCCCACCCCGAGGTCGACAAGATCGCCTTCACCGGCTCGACCCCGGCCGGCCGGCGCATCGCCGCGATCGCGGGGGAGCAGCTCAAGCGGGTCAGCCTGGAGCTGGGCGGCAAGTCCGCGGCCGTCATCCTGGCCGACGCCGACATCCACCGGGCGGTGCAGGGGCTGAAGTCCTCCTCCCTGCTCAACAACGGCGAGTCCTGCATCGCCCAGACCCGCGTCCTGGCCCCGCGCAGCCGCTACGAGGAGGTGGTCGCGGAACTCAAGGCGCTCGTCGAGTCCCTGAAGGTCGGTGACCCGGCGGACCCGGACACCTTCATCGGACCGATGATCCGCCCCGACCAGCAGGAGCGCGTCCGCCGGTACATCGCGATCGGCATCGAGGAGGGCGCCCGCCTCGTCACCGGCGGCCCCGAGGTCCCGGCGGGGCTGGAGGGCGGCAACTACGTGACCCCCACCCTCTTCGCCGACGTGGACAACGCCATGCGCATCGCCCAGGAGGAGATCTTCGGCCCCGTCCTGGTGGTCATCCCCTACGAGGGCGAGGACGACGCCGTCCGCATCGCCAACGACTCCGAGTACGGCCTGTCGGGCGGCGTCTGGTCCGCCGACGAGGAGCACGCCCTGGCGGTCGCCCGCCGGATCCGGACCGGCACGGTGACCGTGAACGGGGCCGGTGTCGGCTTCGACGGCCCCTTCGGCGGTTTCAAGGCCAGCGGCATCGGCCGCGAGTTCGGCGCCGTCGGCCTCGGCACCTACACCGAGTACAAGACCATCACCCTCTGACGCGCGCCCGCGCGGCGGTGGCCGGACGCCCGGCCACCGGGCCCTCACCTGGATCGGTGGGGGCCCGGCCTGGTTGGATTCCGGTATGACGAATGACCTCTCCGACGGCTACGAGATCTCGACGGACCCGGCACGCCTCGATGCCGAACTGATCCACCGGTGGCTGTCCCAGGACGCCTACTGGGCACGCGGCCGCCCCCGGGAGAAGCAGGACTCCGCGATCGCCGCCTCCCTCAACTTCGGCGTCTACGACCGGGCTGCGGGTACCCAGCTCGGCTACGCGCGGGTGGTCACGGACCGGACCACCTTCGCTTGGCTCTGCGACGTGTACATCGAGCCCTCGGCCCGCGGCAGAGGGCTCGGGACGGCCCTGGCCGCCGCCGTCCGCGACCACCTCGCCCCGTACGGGCTGCGCCGCGTCATGCTGGCCACGGCGGACGCCCACGAGGTCTACGCCAAGGCCGGGTTCGTGCCGATGGAGAAGCCGGAGAAGTGGATGGTCCTCGGCGAGGAGTGAGGGCGCCGCGGAGCGGGGCCGACCCGCGCCCGGCTCCGGCCGTCCCGGGGCGGGGACGGCCGGAGCGGAGCGCTACTTGGCGCAGGTCCGGTCGCCCTTCGGCAGCCGGCCCCCCGCCAGGTAGGCGTTGACCGTGTCGTCCACGCAGGCGTTGCCGTACAGGCCGTACAGGGCGTGCCGGTTGGCACCCTCCAAGGTCAGCAGCCGGGAGGCGGGCAGCAGCCCGTGCAGCGCGACGCTGTCCCGGTAGGTGGTGCGCGGGTCGCCGGTGGCGGCGACTATCAGCACCTCGGCGTCGCGTCGCACCTCGGTGCGGGCCTCGCGCGGGCGGTCCCAGAAGGCGCACGGGTTGATGTTGTGGACCAGCGGGCCGAACAGCGGGTGCTCGGCCCGGCTGCGCTCGATCTCCCGCCAGTACGCCTCGGGGTCGCGCGGCGCCGAGGCGTCCGCGCACATGACCGCCTGCTGGGAGCTGCCGGTGGGCGACGCCTCCCCGGTGAACGCGAACCGCAGGATGGCGGTGAAGGCCGCCGACGGCAGGGCCGGCCGCCCCGCCGCCGCCTCGGCGAGCACCGCGATCTGCTCGGCCAGGCTCGCGCGTGCGGCGTCGGTGTCGTCCGCGAGTCCGGCGAAGAGCAGGAACGGCACCCGGGTGTCGTCCAGTCGGAAGGCGTCGGTGCCGCTGCCGACGGTCAGCGGGGCGCGCGCCGACGCCTCGACGAGCCGCCGGATGCCCGCCGTCACCTCGTCGGCGGTCCGGCCGAGCCGGTAGGTGTCGTGGCGGTCCGCCGTCCAGGCCGCCCAGTCGGCGAGCGCCTGCTCGTTCTCCGCCAGCAGGTGGGGGAGCAGCACCGGCCCGTAGGTGCGCGGGTCGAGCGCCCCGTCGAGTACCACCCGGTCGTAGCGGCCGGGGAACATCTGGGTGTAGACCGTGCCCAGGTACGTCCCGTACGAGACCCCCAGGTAGGAGATCCTCCGCTCGCCGAGCGCACCGCGGATGACGTCCATGTCGCGGGCCGTGTTGCGCGTGCCGGCGTGCGGCAGCAGCGGTCCGGCCGCCGCCCGGCACTTGGCGGCGAGGTCCTTCTGGAGGGCGACCTGCCGGTCGAAGCTCGCCCGGCCGAGCCCGGCCGAGACGAGGTTGGTGCCGACCGGCCAGCCGCAGTCCAGCGGGGTGCTGCGGCCGACGAAGCGCGGGTCCATGCCGATGATGTCGTAGTGGCCGGCGGTCTCCTTGAGCGCCGTGTGGACGCGCGGCGGGCTCCCGAGGGTCTGGCCGCCCGGGCCGCCGTCGTTGAGCAGCAGTGGGCCGATCCGGTGGCGGGTGTCGGTGGCCTTGATCCGGGAGATCGCGACGGTGATCGTACGGCCCCGGGGGTCGGCGTAGTCGAGTGGCACGGTGACGTCGGCGCAGGTCGCGCCCGCCTCCTCCAGGCCCGCGCCGACCTGGTCGTCCGGGCCCTGGACGCAGCTGCGCCAGTCGAGGGGCTGGTGGTAGTAGCGCTCCAGGCCCCGGGGGGTGGAGGCGGCGCTGTCGGCGGAGGCGGACGCCGCCCCGGAGGCGGGGGCGGTCACGGCGGACGCCACCGTCAGGCAGGCGGCGAGGGCGAGGCCCGCCGCCGTGGCCCGGCGGGCGACCGGCGGTGCCACGGCGGCCGGACCGAAGGGAAGGTGAGGAGCTGTCATGTGACCACGCTAGGAACCCGGCGGCCGAAGATCACGACAGCACACCCCCGGACCCGCCCGGGGGACAGCCCCCTCCGCCGCCTTCCCCTTCGGGCAGGAGCACCGGCCGTCGGCCGGGACTCCTGGCCGTCCGGCCCGCCTCCCGTGCCCCGACGGCCGGGCGGCCGCCCGGTCAGGAGTCCCGGCGGAGGCGGGTGACCATGGTCAGCGCGTCCTCGCCCTCGCGCGGGTCGTGCACGCGGAAGCCCTCGCGCTCGTACAGCCGGAGGGCGGGGTTGTCCCGCTCGACGCTCAGCGAGACGCGTTCGACGCCGGCCTCGGCGGCGGTCCGCAGCAGACGCCTGATCAGCAGGGTTCCGATGCCCCGGCCACGCTGGGCGGCGGTGATGCCGATGCTCAGCTCCGGCACGGCCGGGTCGACGAAGCCGTAGCCGGGGTCCTCCGCCGGGAGGTACCGCAGCCACGCGGCGCCGACCGGGAGCGGCTGCCACCCGGTGGCCTCCCCGGTCGAGAGGGCCACGATGCCCAGGTCGCCCCGACCGGGCCAGCCGTCCACGTAGTGGGCGTTGCGCGGGTCGGAGAGCACCGCCTCGCGCGAGACATCCCGGCCGGGTGCCCAGTTGACGGCGGCGACCACCAGGTCGCGGAGGAACTCGGCGTCGTCGGCGAGCGCGAACCGCGTGTGGATGTCGGACGGCCCCCCGTCGGGGTAGATGTCGTCCTCCCTGCCTTCGGGGGCGATCTGCCGCAGCCTCGGGCCGTGGAACATCCAGACCCGGAAGTAGGACTGCTCCTGGTCCATCACGAACAGCTGCACCAACTCCGGGTGGACCCACGGGACGCGCTCGACACGGGCGACCAGTCCGGCGAGGTCCGCGTGGTTGAGCGCACCGGCGAAGACCTCGCACTCCGGGTACCTGCCGCCGCCCCAGCGCGTGTCGCTCCCGGTCGTCTCGTTCAGCGACCCGACCCACCCGACGGCGCCCGGTTCGTAGCCGCGTCGTGGGGCGGACGTCCGCAACCACTGGCTCAGCGCTTCGACGGCCGGCCGGTCGGTGAACTCGACGGAGATCATGATGTTGGCCACGTGACTCACGCCGGAAGTCAACACGACCGCTGATCGACCTGCCACCGAGTTCCCGCGTGGTGGGGCACCGCCGACGGTCGGGCGGTCTCCGACCCCGTCGCGGCGGCAGCGGCCCCCGGCGGGACGCTCCGCACCTGCGAATGCTGCTCGACGGTGCCACGCCCGTCTCCCGGATGCTGCCGCACTCCGACTTCCATACTCCGGCTTCCATACTCCGGCTTCCGGGTCGGACCGGACCGGCCGGTGTTGGTCGCGGCGGGCGACCGGCTCTCGTACGAGGAGGGCGACGTCGTGGTCACCCGCCCCGGCGGTGGGCGGCAGCGGCCCCGGGCGGGCGACGGCTACCGGATCTGCCGCTGATCCGTTCGCGGCCCCGCTCCGGGAGGACCGGCTCCGCCGGGTGCCCGCCTGTGGGGCGCAGGGTGACCGGCGGCGCTCAGCCCGGCTGTTGGTCGTCGTCGCTCTGCGACACCCGCAGGCGCTCGGCCGCCTCCTGGACGCCTTCGTGGGCCTTGGCGGCCCGGTCGTCGGCGGTGCGCGCCGCGTCTTCGGCGGATCGCGCCTGCTTCTCGGCGCGCGTGAGGCGCTCCCGGGCGAGGGCTTCGCGGTCCTGCGCCTCGGCCAGCGCGGCCCGGGCCTGCTCGGCTTCGGTCTCCGCCCGTCGGCGGGCCGACTCCGCCTCGTCGAGGGCCCGAGAGGCCTCCGCGGCCCGGGTGTCGGCTTTGTCCGCGGCCTGTTCCGCGCCGGCCAAGGCCTTGCGGGCCTGCTCCTGTTCGTGCCGGCGCCGCCGTTCGGCCGCGGCCTGTGCCTTCGTGGGGCGCGAGTCGCGCGCCGACGCGGGGGACGTCCCGGCAGCCTTCTTCGTCGCGGCCCCGGTCCCCGGCTTCCGGCTCCCCGGCTTCCCGGCGTCCGGCTTCCGGCTCCCCGGCTTCCCGGCGTCCGGCTTTCCGCTGTCCGGCTTCCCGGCGCCCGGCCACAGCACCGGGTCCAGCGGAGCCGTCAGCCGCCCCGCCGCGAGGGCGCGGGCGGCGTCCGGGTCCGCCAGCGCGGCGCCCAGCGTCCGGTCCACCTCGGCGACGGCGTCGGCGCCGAGCGGGTGTCCGGCCTCCGCCGCGTCGCGCTCGGCCTGCCCCGTCAGCGCCCGCACCAGCTGCCGCCGCTGCTCGGTGAGCGTGCGCAACTGCTCCCCGGAGAGGTGCTCCTGGGCGTCGCGCAGCGCCTGCCCGAGGTCCAGCAGCTGCCCGACCAGGTCGCCGTGCCGGTGAGCGAGGAGGTTGGCGGCCCAGGCGGCCTGAGTGGGGCGGCGCAGCGCACGGACCTGCTTGGCGAGCTGCGGGTCGGTCTTCTTCAGGGCGTCCGCGTGCCGGTTCCGGGCCGCCGTGAAGTCCTGCGGGGCGAGGGTGTGGAGCTCGTCCGCGATCGCGTCGAAGTCGGGTTCGTTGTCGGCCATCGTTCGGGACCCTACGGGCGCGGGCCGCTCCGGCCCGGTACGACTCGCCCGGTCGGGCACGGTCGACACCGCCGGTCCCCGGCCGGGTCGTCGGCAGTGGGCCGAGCGCGGCGGCCAGCAAAAGGACCCGCCACATCAAGAAGACCAAGAACCGCACCAAGTTCCTGGGGCTGTGCCGCTTCCTGCGCTCACTGCATCCGGCGGGCGTGCGGATCGCGATCGTCTCTGACAACTCCTCGCCGCACCTGACAACGAGGCGGTGTCAGCGGGTCGGGACATGGGCGGCCGCGACCAACGTGGAGATCGCCTGAACCCCGACCAACAGCTCCTGGCTCAACCGGGTCGAGGCCCAGTTCACCACCCTGCGCTACTTCGCCCTCGACGGCACCGACCACCCCGGCCACAAGGCCCAGGGGCAGCATGATCCGCCGCTGCATCATCCGGCGGAACAAGCACGCCACCGACGAACGCCTACGCGAGGTCGTCACCAGGGCGAACGTCGTCTGAGCGGCATCAGACCCGTTCGTCTGGATCCACGTTCGCGAGCACCTCGCAGTCGCAACCGCCGCCATCGGCCAGCAGGCCCGCTTCCAGCTCGGACCACGCCACTGAACAGGAGTCGGCCCAGGACCGGGAGTGCCTCAGCGTGTGATCACATCCGGTCTCCGCGAGACGCTCTTCGACGTGACCGAGGAGGCCGTCGAGCTGTTCACGGTCGATGCCGAGCAGGTTCCACTCATCACGCTTGCGCTCTGCCTTGTAGGCATCGCGAAGGATCCGCCGTCGTTCTCTCTCCGAAGACATCTGCGCAACTCGCTCCTCATCAGACCAGCTGGAGCCCCAACCCTAAGGTCGTCGACACCAGAGCCCGTAGCCGGGACGAAATCACGATGTCGTCCTCTGAACAGGGCGAAGGTTGTCCGATGCGGCGCTAGCCGCACCTCGGCCCGTACCCCGGCCGCGTCACTCCGGTCGGAGCAGGCTGCCCGTGACGAAGCGGTGGAAGCCGCGGGCGAAGGCCCGGGCCTCGTCGGCGGGCCAGTCGGCCAGCGAGGCCTCGATGTGGGCGGCGAGGCGCTCGCGCGTGGTCCGGATGACGCGCTCTCCGGCGTCGGTGAGGGTCAGCAGCGTCGCGCGCCCGTCGTCGGGGTCGGGGACGCGGCGCAGCAGGCCGGCCTCTTCGAGGCGGCTGGCGCGGCGGGTGACGCCCGAGCGGTCGAGGCCGATCTCCTCGGCGAGTCTGGCGGCGCTGCACGGCCCGGTGCGGGCGAGCGCGCTGAGGACGGGGTAGGTGACGGCGTCCAGCGCCCCGTCCAGGCCGCTGGTCAGGAGCTCGTAGAGGTGTGTGCGAGAGCTGCGTCGGAGGACGACGGCAAGTGCGTCGGCGATCTCGTGTCCCACGTCGTTCGGCATGCGTCCAAGAATAGCGTGCGCAACGCACGCACCATGGGGTACTGTTCAGATGCGTGCTCGACGCACGCAAAGTCTCTTCACTCCGACGCCAAGGGGACCCGTCATGACCACCGCCACGCGGACCGACATCGCCACCGCGCTCACCGACCTGCTCTTCACCCCCGGGCTCGACCTGGCCGAGGCCGTCGACCGGCACTTCGCCCCGGACTACCGCCAGCGCACCGACGGCAGCTGGGCGGACCGGGCGGAGTTCACCGCCCACATCGCCCACCTGCGCGAGGTCGTCGCGAGCGGCCGCGTCGAGGTCCTCGACGAGCTGGTCCAGGGGGACCGCTACGCCGACCGCCACGTGGTCGACGTCACCAAGACCGACGGCTCCACCGTGCGCATGGAGGTGTACGTGTTCGCCGAGTTCGCCCCCGACGGCCGGTTCCGCCGCCTGGAGGAGACCACCCTGATGCTCCGGGGCGGCGAGGAGGACCGTGACCTCGGCAGCGCCCGCTGACCGACGACGACCCGGCCCCGCCCTGCCACCCCGCCGCGCTCGGCGGGGTGGCAGGGCGGGGCCGCCGTCCGTCCGGGGCCGTTCAGTCCTCCTCGGCCACCTCGTGGTCGGCCTGCGAGCCGATGTGGGCCCGCGCGGCCCGCTCGGCCGCCTCCGGGTCCCCGCTGCGCAGCGCGGCGATGATCGTGTCGTGCTCCTCGATGACGGCCTTCCAGTTGTGGAGGTCCATCGGGGCGGTGATCCGGTGCCGGCGGATGGTCAGCAGGAGCTGCTCGGTGAGCTCGCCGAGGACGCGGTAGCCACCGGCCCGGGCCAGTGCGCGGTGGAACTCCGAGTTGTGCTCGGGCAGCCGGTCGACCGCCCCGGTGGCCAGGGCGGCGCGCATGTCGTGCTGGGCCGCGTCGAGGTCGGCCAGCAGGGCGTCGGTGACCCGCTCGGCCGCCAGCCGGGCGACCAGCCCCTCGATCGCCTCCCGGGCGAGGAAGACCCCGCGCATCTCGGTCTTGTCGATCTCGGCGACGGTGACACCGGCGTGCACGCGGGAGACGACCAGGCCGTCGGCCTCCAGGCGCTTGACGGCCTCGCGGATGGGGATCTTGCTCACGCCGAGGTTGCGGGCCAGCTCGTCCATGTTGATGCGCTGGCCCGGGCGCAGGTCGCCCCGGGCGATGGCGTCGTGCAGGCTGCCGTAGACGAGGTCGGCCTTGCTCTTCACGGGCGGTATCGGCTCAGCCCAGCTCTTCTGACTCATTCGTTCATCGTATGCGATATCTCTCCGGTGACGAACGGCCCGGTGGCACTGCGTCCCGGGCGGCGTCCGAAGGCGCCGTGGGGTAGTTTCGTATATCGAATACCTTCATCCCGTGCCCCGCGAGTCGGCACCGCCGGATCGCGGATCGGCCTACGAGGCTGCGGTCGCAGAGAACGGGCCCGGGGGCCGGCCCGTTCCGCGCGCGACTCGGGCGGGACCGGACGACGGTCCCGTCACAGGCGGTTCCGCCGGGCGGTCGTCGGCGCGGGAACCGCCCGCCGGGGCTTCGGCACGGACCCTAGAGGACCCTCCAGAGGGCGAGCGCGAAGACCGCGGCGACCCAGGTCCAGAGGACCGAGAGGCCGATGTGCGCGGCGGTCCGCAGGGGGTCGCCGCGCCAGAGCCTGGGGGAGAAGACGGCGAACTCGAACAGCCAGCGCAGGCCCCAGAAGAGCGTCTGCCCGGCCAGCAGGGCGGTGCCCAGGCGGGTGCCGGCGAGGAGGTCGGGGGCCAGGCAGAGCGGCATCAGGCCGAGCAGCGCGCAGGTCAGCGCGATGAAGAAGAGGTGGACGTAGGAGACCTGGCGGGTCAGCAGGCTGGCGCCGGACAGGTCGGCCGGCCACTGGACGATGCGCGGCAGGACGGCGTGGAACAGGCCCATGCCGACCAGGGCCGCGCCGACCAACCTCAACTGGGCTTCCAGGGTGAACAGTTCGGTCATGCGGCGGGACTCCGGAAGGCGAAGGCGGTGATCAGTGTGGCGATCCGGCGTTCGGCGGCCGGGTGCAGTCCGGCCTCGGCGGCGTGCCGCAGCCAGGTGGCGCGCGGCTGGAAGTGCCAGGCGCCCGGGCCGTAGGCGGCGGTGTTGGCGAGGTCGCGCAGGTGCTCCACCAGCAGCAGGGTGCCGCCGGGCCGCAGGGTGCGGACGGCCTCGGTGAACAGTGCCGTGCGGTCGGCGGGCCGACGCAGTTCGTGGGCGGCGAGGACGGTGAGCACGGTGTCGAGGGAGCCGGTGGCGGCGGGCAGGGCGTCGGGGCGGGCGGAGACGGTGCCGGGGGCGGGCGGGGCGTGGCGACGGGCGCGCCGGATCGAGCCCTCGGTGGTCAGGGCCGGGTCGTAGAGGTCGGCGACGAGCTGGCGGGCGGTGGGGTACCGGGCGGCGACCGGGCGGCTGGCCTCGTCGAGTCCGGTGCAGACGACCAGGTGGTCGCCCGGGCCGTCGGGGAGCAGGTCGGACAGCCAGTCGTAGGAGTGGAGTTCGGAGCGGTCGTAGACGTGCCAGGTGGCCAGGGTGCTGGTGGCGAGGAGCGCGGCGGCGCCGGCCGAGGCGGCGCGGGCGAGGGCGGCGGGCCGGGTGGGGAGGTGACGGGCCAGGGCCCAGCCGGTGGCGGCGGTGACGGCGCCGGCGGCGTACATCGGCCAGTTGTAGCGGATCACCTCGCGGACACCCGAGGGGCGCCGCGCGGGCCCGGCGGGCCGGGCGTTCATCGGCGGGCTCCGTCGAGGGCACGGCGGTGGCCGGCCTCCCAGCCGTAGTCGACGTCCGCGACGTGGAAGGCGTTGGCGAGGACGGGGCGGCTGCCGGTGAAGGGGCCGTGGTCGAAGAAGGTCAGCCGGGGGACCTCGACCGCCACCGGGACGGGGTCCCAGTGGGTGCGGGTGGCCTTGACGACGATCATGGAGCGGGTTTCCGGCTCGTACTCGAAGGTGTAGGGCAGCGGTCCGGCGAACCGGCGCGCGGCCCGGGCGTCGGCGAACGGACTCCCGGGCGGTAGGGGTGCGGGGCTGCTCGCGAGGTCGGCGCGCACATGCAGGTCGGCGCGGCCGTCGGTGCTGAGCACCTTGAACTCCAGGGTGTCGCCGAGTACCCGGGTGCCGATCCTGGCGGAGCGGTACTGGTAGCGGGAGAAGAGGTTGCCGCCGGCGGCCATCAGCCGGTTGTCGGTGTCGGAGCGCAGGATCCGCAGTCCGCGCATGGTGCGCCCGCCCGGGGTGGGGAACCGGGTGAAGATCCGGTAGCCGGTGAGGATGAAGTCGCGGCCGAGGCGGGCGGGCAGGGCGGCCGGGCGCAGCGCGCGGGTGTCGACGACGGCGGCGGCGACGAAGCCGTGTTCGGTGCCGGTGGGGTCGGTGTAGGTGTCGAGGGCGAGGCCGGGCGGCACGAGGGGCACGAGGAGGTGCGGCGGGAGGGCGTAGGTGAGGACGAGGGAGTGCGCGAAGTGGGTGCGCATCGGGAAGGGGTGGCGTTGGAGCAGGTGTCGCACGGTCGACTCCGGTGGTGGGCGCGAAGCGGTGGGTGGTCCTCGGAACCGGCGGCCTTGAGGGCCGGGGGCTTTCAGAGCCGGAGCCTTGAGAGCCGGGTGGCCTTCGGAGCCGGGTGGTCTTCGGAGCTGAGTGGTCCTCGGGACCGGGGCCCTCAGAGCCGGAGCACCCGGATGACGCCCCAGAGCAGGGAGGGGTCCTCGGCGGCGGCGCCCGGGCCGGCGGGGCCCGGTTCGCGGATGCTGCGCAGGACGGCGGTTCCGCCGGGGCGGACGGCGTGCTGGACGGCGGCGCGCAGGCGCCGGGCGAAGGCCGGGCCGGGGCCGTCCAGGACGTTGGAGAGGGTGACGGCGTCGTAAGGGCGACCGCGGAGGTGCTCAGCCGGGTCTGCCAAGGAGTCGGCACGGTGGACGGTCCTTTCTTCCGCTGCCGGCGAGCGCGGGTGCGCCGGGGCAGGGCGGGGCACGGCGGGGTGGCCCGAACCCCTCGGTCGGGGTCGGGGGCTCCCGCTCGGGATCATCATGGCGCACGGGTTTGAACATGTTCAACTGGGGGCGTGCCGGGGTGCCGGGCGGGCGCGCGGGCGCCGTGTCCGCCCCGGGGACGCCGAAGGGCGCCCGCTCGGTTCGAGCGGGCGCCCAGCGGCGGGTCGGGACGGCGGGCCGGTCGGAGCGGGCGCCCACGGTCGGGAGGGCGGACCGGTCGGAGCGACGGTCAGAGCGGATCTCCCAGCGGCCCGAACTCCGCCTCCAGGGAGTCGGCCCAGTGGGCGGCGAAGTCCGGTCGCGTGCCGTCGGCGTCGGTGAACCCGTACTCCCGGTAGAGGCCCCAGGTGGCGAGCGCCCGGCCGGTCTTGGCCATGATGGCGGGGTCGGCGGCCAGCGCGGCGACCGCCCGTCCCAGGTAGGCGGGGGTTTCCGAGTGGGCGAAGTTCGGGTCCTGGGCGACGCCGTCGCGCCAGTTGGCCTCGGTGACCCCGAAGTGCTCCAGCACGGCCTCCGAGCGCAGGAAGCCCGGCGTGATCGCGACGGCCGCGACGTCGTGCGCCTTCAGCTCGGCGGCCTGCGCGACGGCGAGGCGGATCACCGCGGACTTCGCGAGGTCGTAGAAGAACGAGCCGCGGTAGCGGGCGGTGTTGCCGTCGGTGACCTCCACGACCAGACCGCTCCGGCGCGCGACCATCAGCGGCAGTGCGAAGCGGCTGGTGATCACATGGGTCTCCACCGCCCGCCGCAGCAGCCGGAGGCCGGTGTCGAGGTCCTGCTCCCACAGCGGGTGCGTCCAGTCCGTCAGCTGGTCCCCGCCCCATACGGAGTTGACCAGGACGTCGAGCCGGCCGTCCTGTTCGGCCGCGATCCGGTGGATCAGGGTGCGGACCTCCTCCGGGCGGCTGTGGTCGGTGCGGACGGGGACTCCGACGCCGCCGGCGGCGGTGATCCGCTCGGCGGTCTCCTCGACGGTCTCCGGACGGTCCAGGTCGGAGCGTTCGGCCGTGCTGCTGCGGCCGGTGACGTACACCGTCGCGCCGGCCGCCCCGAGCTCGACGGCGATGCCCCGCCCGCCGCCCCTGGTCCCGCCGGCGACCAGCGCCACCTTCCCCGCCAGCGGCCGGGTGGCGTTCGTCATGCTTCCTCCAGGTCGTGGTGGTGCCGGGGTGGGTGGTGCGGGGCCAGGAGGGCGTCGAGCTCCCGGCGCAGCCGCTGCGCGAGGGTGCCCCGGCGGTCGAGCGCCCAGACGAGGCCCACGCCGGCGGTGACCGCCTGGACGGACCCGGCCACCGCCGCGACGTCCGTCCCGGCCCGGAGTTCGCCGGCGGCGACGGCCTCCGCCAGCAGTGCCCGGATCACCCGTTCCTGGGCCCGGTGGGCGGCCAGGGCGGGCTCGTAGAGCTGCGGGTCCGTGAGATCCGTGCACAGGAAAGCCAGGTGGTTGGCGAAGCTCTCCGGCGTGGCCATCGGAGCCATCGACTCGACGACCAGCGCGGCCAGCGCCCCGAGGACCGATGGGTGCGCCTCCCGCACCCGGCCGTGCAACGCGTCCGCGTCCTTGACGGACTGTTCGGCGAGCGCCACCAGCAGGCCGTGCTTGGAGCCGAACCGCTGCACGAGGGTGCCGGGCACCAGCCCGACCTCGCGGGCCACGGCGGCCAGCGTCAGCCCGGCGGGGCCCACCCGGCCGATCACCTCGGCCGTCGCGCGCAGGATCACCACGTCGTCCACGCCTCGGGGACGTCCGGCCATCGCTACCCCCTCATTAATAAATGCCTGTTCATTTATTAAAGCCCACGATCGCCCGCAGGGCAACCGGGGGCCTCGGGCCGCTGCGACGGCCCGTCTCACCGTCGACGGAACCGGGCCCCTCGATCACGCGGCCAGGGGGTCATGAGGTCACGGGGTCGCGGGTCACGGGGTCACGCGGGCTCGTTCAGGAGCGTCTTCCGGTGTAGCCAGGCGAGGTGGAGCAGTTCCGCGCCCGCCGGCTGCATCGGCTCACCGGTGGTGAGGCGCTCGACCTGTTCGGCGGTGAACGGGATCCCCACCGCGTGCCCGGTGCCGTCGTCCAGCCGTACGCGGTGCCCCTCGTCGTTGGTGGAGACGATCCGCGCGAACACCGTGTCGAACAGCTCGGCGTCGAACACCGCGACGGTCAGCAGGTCGGTGACGAAGGTGAGCGGGTCCATGCCCAGGCCCAGCCAGGAGACCCGGAGCGTGCCGGCCGCGCGGGCCTCGCTCAGAGTCCGGTTGAACGGCCACGCGTCGTAGTCGAGAGGGGCCGCGCCGCTGCCGTAGTCCTCGCTGCCGCCGAGCAGTTCCTCGCTGAGCTCGCGCACGACCGCGCGCCACAGGTCGAAGTCGTTGGCCTCGTTCCACGGCGCGTCGTGGGAGGCCTGGAACATGCCCACGGGCATGACCTGGAAGAGGCCGCCGCCGCTGGCGACCTTGGCCGGGTCGCGCCAGTGCAGGACGAACTCGGCCGCGCCGGTCCGCCGGTCGTGGCGGATGACCAGGGTGCTCACGGCGGTCATGACCGGCCGCCGGTCGAGATCGGTGGGATCACCGAGGGCGGCCCGCAGCGGTGTGGCGCCGCCGGCCGGCACGGGCCGGCCGGGCGCGGCCAGCGCGGCGGCGGCGTACTCGTGAGCGGCGGCCTCGCAGACGTTGATGACGTCGAAGTAGGTGCCGCGGCCGAAGGTCAGCGTGGGCGCGGCCGCGTCCGGCGCCACCGCCAGGAGCCGGTAGCAACTCCGGTCCTCGAACAGTTTCGGCCCGGCCAGGTCGCGGACGGCGTCGGCGTAGCAGGGGTACGGGGTGCCGTCGTCGCGCCGGGCGCGGGTGGCGTCCAGTTCCGGGCCGCGGCCGTCGACGGGGGCGGCCGGGGTCCGCTCCTGCCACCGGAGCCGCACCCGCTCCAGGGGTACGGGCGCCTCGGGAATCCAGTGCTCGCGCGCCAGCAGCCGCCCGCCCGGAGCGAACTGCCGGGCGGCGTGCTCGGCCGCAGCCGCCCGGGTCAGCTCGAAGCGGTGGCGGTTCAGGTGGTCGCGCACCTGCCGCCAGCGGGCCCGGCTCGCGGCCGGGGTCACCTCCGGCGTGCCGTCCGGCGCCGGCTGCGGGGTGGTGGACACGGCTCTCCTCGGGGTTCGGCGATCCGCACCGGCGGCCCCCACGCACCGCGGGGGAGGGCGGGTGCTTCCGGGGTCTGGCCAAGTATGCCGAGCCCGGCGGTTGCCGGCCGCTCAGCCCCGCCGGCCCACGTCGCCCGGCTGATCGGGGAGCAGGGGGAACAGCCGGGTGATGAGGGCCACCGGCCGGGCGCCCTCGGGTCGGGCCAAGGGGCGCTGTTCGCGGTGCTGGTAGGGGGCGAGCGCCTGCCGGACCGCGGCCGCGACCCCGCTCATCTCCTCGGGCGTCAGGTAGGCGACGGCACTGAACGCCTCGTCGTGCCGCCATGCGGCGGGCGCCAGCTCGCGTTGGCCGAGCCATCGTCGCCAGCTCTCGTCCTCCAGTCCCCGGGCCAGGTCGCCGAATTCCTCCGCCGGGGGAGCACCGGCCTCCGGCGCCTCCTGCCGCAGACGCCAGGGCCGTGCGCGGCCCCCGGTGTGCGGCGCTTCCTCGATGAGTCCGTGCCGGGCGAGCTGCCGCAGGTGGAACGAGCAGAGCCCGGAGCTGTGCCCCAGCCGCGTCGCCGCCTCGGTCGCCGTGACGGTGCCGACTTCGGCGAGCAGCTCCAGCAGCGCCGTGCGGACCTCGTGCGCGGGCAGCCGGTCCTCGGCCTGTCGGGACCGACCGTGTGGGGTCTTGACGTCTTCTTCAGTCACTTTGCAAAGTCTGCTACTTTGCAAAGTGACTGGCAAGCGGTCCATCACAGGGGTGGGCCAGAGGGTGAGTGGGGGAGACAGCATGTCCGTTCGTCACGAGCGGCCCGGTCCCGTCGACCGGCGGGTCCGGGTCCAGGGCAGACCGGTGGACTCCTACCCGGCGCTGTCACCCGAGGCGGAACGCGGCTCGGTCCGCCGGGTCACGGAGGCGGGCGAGGAGATCCTGCACCGCCCGTGCCGGGAGGTCACCGAGTTCGGCACGCCCGAACTGTCGGCACTGATCGACGACATGTTCCTCACCATGCACGTGGCCGAAGGCGCCGGACTGGCCGCCAACCAGGTCGACGTCGACCTGCGGCTCTTCGTCTACGACTGCCCGGACGACGACGGGATCCGGCACGTCGGCCACATCCTCAACCCGGTCCTGGAGCTGCCGGAGCCGGGCGACCGCCGACTGGTCGACGACGTGGAGGGCTGCCTCTCCGTGCCCGGTGCCGCCATGGCCGTCCCCCGCACCGACCACGCCGTCGTGCGCGGGTTCGACCAGGACGGCAGGCCGCTCGTCATCGAGGGGACCGGCTACTTCGCCCGGTGCCTGCAGCACGAGAGTGACCACCTCGACGGCCACACGTACCTGGACCGGCTGTCGAAGCGGGACCGCAGGGACGCACTCCGACAGACGGCGGACCGCCGCGAGACCGTCTTCGCCCAACGCGCCGTTAGGGCCGCCACCTTCGCCCGCTGATGGGTCCGACGAACGCGGCCCGAGCCATACCGAGCCGGTCGCGCTCCGTCGCCCCTGTCACGCCGGGGGATCGCGGGAAGGGCGCACGCCTACGGCCGCGCGCCCTTGACGGGTCGTCATGTCTGCGAAACCGTGGCGCACGGCGTGGCAAGCGATCTGGTAGCGGGAGGGCGTCGTGCACCTGCAGTTCGTCGGCATCGACCCGGAGATCGAGCGTGCGGTTCCGGCGGAATGACGGTCCGCAAGAACTCGCAAGTGCGTTGAGTGACCGACCCGTCACTCCGTACTGTCAAAGGTGTCGCTCCGTGAGAGGTGACCCGGGGGACCGCCGGTCCCCGGGACTGCGGAGCGGCGGCCATTCCCGTGGGGAGAGGAGCCGGTGATGGACACGGTCGAGAACACCGAAGGTGGGAGCGGCAACGGTGGTGACAGGCACCCCGGAACCCCCTGGACGCCGCCACCCGATCCGCCGTCACCCGACGGCACCACGCCCCCCGGCGACGGAGGGCACCGCAAGTGACGCTCGCGTCCGAGCAGAAGGACCGCTCCGTGCCGGGGCGGTCCTTCCCCGTCCCCGACGCGTGGGTGCCGGCCTTCGACGCCGTCCCGCGCTCACTCTTCCTGCCGGATCTGATCTGGGCGTACGACATGGCCGTCGGCACCGCCCAGCCCGTCGACCGGGTCGCCGACGAGCCCGCCTGGCTCGCGGCCGCTGCCGCGGACATCCCGGTCGTCACCCAGTGGGACGACGGCCGGCACACCGGAAGGGAACCCGGCGCGGTGGCGACCAGTTCCGCGTCGATGCCCTCGCTGGTCGCCACCATGCTCGACGACCTCCAGGTCGAGCCCGGGATGCGAGTGCTGGAACAGGGCACCGGGACGGGCTGGAACGCCGCCCTGCTCGCCCACCGGCTCGGCGACGCGAACGTGGTCACCATCGAGATCGACCCGGAGGTGTCCGCACGGGCCCGCACCGCGCTGGAGCGCGCCGGCTACCGGCCGGGGACGGTGTGCGCCGACGGCCGTGGCGGCTGGCGGCCAAGCGCTCCCTACGACCGGATCATCGCCACGTACGGGCTCCGGCGGATTCCGTACGCCTGGATCGAGCAGACCCGGGTCGGCGGCCTCGTCCTGGCGCCGTTCGGTACGCACTACTCCAACGCCGACGCGCTAGTCCGCCTCACCGTCCACGACGACGGCACCGCGTCCGGCCCGTTCCTGCAGCCGGTCGAGTTCATGAAGATGCGCTCCCAGCGCCTTGCCCGGCCCGAACACCCGGCGGCCGGTGGCACCGTGGCGGAACACCACACCACCGTCGGGCTCCCTCCGCACGGGAAGTTCGCCCCTTTCCCGCTCGCCGCCGGGCTGCGCCTGCGCGACATGACGCACGCGGTCCAGCCGCACGAGGACGGCCACACCCTGTGGCTGTACTCCCTCACCACGCCGGCCTGGGCCGCCACGACCTTCCGTGACGGCGAGGAAGCCCACCAGGTCCGCCAGTACGGTGGTCGTCGGCTGTGGGACGAGTTCGAGAGGACCCTAGTGTCCTGCGCCCGAGATCCGTCGGCAGAATCGGGCGAGGGAATCGAGGATCTCGTCCGCGGTCTTGGTCCAGGTGAACGGTGTGGGGGCCT
>NZ_JBVHHE010000046.1:0-44172 GCF_055561235.1 Kitasatospora sp. NPDC022856
GGCACGACCTCCGCCGACGCCACCAGCGCCGCCAGATCCGGGAACGACTCCGCACCCGCCAGCTCCGCCGTCCCGAGGACAGCCCACCGACCACCGTCCGTCGCGGCGCCGAGCGGACCAACCGGAACCCACTCCACACCGAACAGGTCACCATGGGCCGGCGCCGCCACCGCTGCGAAGGGGCGCAGGACCACCGAACCCACCGACGCGATCAACGCACCCGTGGCATCGGCCAGGGTCAGCGACACGCCCTCACCCGAAGGCGTGACCCGCACCCGGGCGGCCACCGCATCCGCGGCATGCACCACCACATCGCCCCAGGCGAACGGCACTTCCGGCCGCGCCAGGCGCTCGCCCGTGCCCACGATCACGTGGAGGGAGGCGTCCAGCAGAGCGGGGTGCAGCCCGAACCCGGACGCGCTGACACCGTCCGGCAGCGCGACCTCGGCGAACAGTTCCTCGCCACGCCGCCACGCCGCACGCACCCCCTGGAACACCGGACCGTAGGCGAGACCGCTGTCGACCAGGGCCGGGTAGAAGCCTTCGAGGTCCACCGCCTCGGCACCCGCCGGCGGCCACTCGGTCAGCGCCTCCCCCGCCTCCGGCGCGACCGGCGTCAGCGTTCCCGACGCATGTCGGGTCCACTCCTCCCCGAACGCCGCGTCCTCGGCCTGGGCGTAGACGGCCACGGCACGACGGCCGGACTCGTCCGCCTCGTCCACCGTGACCTGCACCCGGACCGCCCCTTGGGAGGGCAGCACCAACGGCGCCTCGATCACCAGTTCCTCGACCCGCCCGCACCCGGTCTCGTCTCCGGCCCGCACGGCCATCTCGACCAGCGCCGTCCCCGGCAGGACCACCTGCCCGGCGACCACGTGATCGGCCAGCCACGGTTGTCCGGCCAGCGACAGCCGCCCGGTCAGCACGAGACCCCCACTGGCCGGCAGGGTCACCGCCGCGCCCAGCAGCGGATGACGCGCCGGTGACTGGCCCAGCCCGGCCGCGTCCACCGCGGCGGCAGCGGCCGGCAGCCAGTGACGCTGCCGCTGGAAGGCATAGGTGGGCAGGTCAATCCGCTGGGCGCCGGTGCCCGCGAAGACCTCGCCCCACGCGACCGCCAGACCGCGCACGAAGAGCTTCGCGAGGGCGGTGAGCAGAGCGCGCGGTTCGTCACGGCCGCGACGGAGCAGCGGCAGCCAGACCTCGGCGGCTGCCTCGCCCTCGGTGTCGATCCGGGTCTGCGGGCCCATGCCGGACAGCACACCGTCAGGCCCGATCTCGACGAACGTCCGGACACCGGCGACGCGAAGGGCCTGCGCGGCGTCGTGGAAGCGAACTGCCTCGCGGACATGCTTCACCCAGTAGGCCGGGTCCGTGACCTCGTCCGTCACCGGGAGACCGGTCAGGGCGGAGACCATCGCCAGCTTGGGCACGCGGTAGCTGACGGCGGCGACGACGCGGGCGAACTCCTCCAGCATCGGCTCCATCAGCGGCGAGTGGAACGCGTGCGAGACCTGGAGACGCTTCGTACGTGCGCCGGACGCGGCCAACTGTTCGGCGGCCTGCAGTACTTCGTCCTCGACGCCCGAGATCACCACAGCCTTGGGGCCGTTCACCGCGGCGACACCGACACCGGTACGACCCGCGATCGCTCCGAGAACCTGCTCCTCGGTCGCCTCGACGGCCACCATCGCACCACCGGAAGGCAGTTGCTGCATCAGCCGGCCACGCGCGGCCACCACCGCGCAGGCATCCTCCAGCGACCACACACCCGCCACATGCGCCGCGGCCAGCTCACCGATCGAATGACCGGCCACCACCTGCGGACTCACACCCCACGACTCCAGCAGACGGAACAACGCCACCTCGACCGCGAACAGTGCGGGCTGCGCCCACCCCGTCTCATCGATCAGGCCCTCACCCCGAATCACACCCGCCAGGGAACCGTCCAAGTGCTCAGCCAGCCCCGCACACACCGCGTCGAACGCCTCGGCGAACACCGGGAAAGCCTGGTAGAGCCCCTGCCCCATACCAACGCGCTGCGCACCCTGACCGGTGAACACGAACCCGACCTTGCCCGCACCACCCACGGACCCGGTCACCACACCGGGAACCTCACGACCCCCGGCCAACGCCGCAAGACCCGCCAGCAACTCCTCGCGGTCCGCACCGAGGACCACCGCCCGCTGCTCCAACGCCGCCCGCGACACCGCCAACGACCAACCCACGTCCAGCACATCAGCATCAGCACACTCAACGAACGCCGACAGCCGCTCCGCCTGCCCGGCAAGACCCTCCGCCGACCGCCCCGAGAGGAACCACGGCACCACCGGCAGGTCAACACCACCGGAACGGGCGACCGGAGCGTCCTGCACCGGCGCCTGCTCGATGATCACGTGCGCATTGGTCCCGGAGAACCCGAACGAGGACACGCCCGCCCGCCGGGGATGCCCGGCATCCGGCCACGGCTGTGCCTCGGTGACCAGCCGGACCGCGCCCGCCTCCCAGTCCACGTGCGAGGACGGCGCGTCCACATGCAGGGTCGCCGGCACCACACCGCGCTGCATCGCCGCGACCATCTTGATGACACCCGCCACGCCGGCGGCCGCCTGGGCGTGCCCGATGTTGGACTTCACGGACCCCAGGAGCAGCGGCCGGTCCTCCGGTCGCCCCTGGCCGTAGGTCGCCAGCAGCGCCTGTGCCTCGATCGGGTCACCCAACCGCGTGCCGGTGCCATGGGCCTCGACCACGTCCACCTCGGCCGCGGACAACCCGGCGCCGGCCAGCGCGGCCCGGATCACCCGCTGCTGGGACGGCCCGTTCGGCGCCGTCAGACCGTTGGACGCACCGTCCTGGTTGACCGCCGTACCGGCCACCACCGCGAGCACCTTGCGACCGTTGCGGCGTGCGTCCGACAGCCGCTCCAGCACCAGGACGCCGACGCCCTCGCCCCACCCGGTGCCGTCCGCGGACTCCGCGAACGCCTTGCACCGCCCGTCGGCGGCCAGACCGCCCTGCCGGGTGAAGTCGATGAAGGTGCCGGGCGTCGACATCACGTTGACGCCGCCGGCGAAGGCCAGCGTGCTCTCGCCCGAGCGCAGCGACTGGCAGGCCAGGTGCAGCGCCACCAGCGACGAGGAGCACGCCGTGTCCACCGTCACCGCCGGGCCCTCCAGCCCCAGCGCGTACGCCACCCGCCCGGAGGCGACCCCGCCCGAGCCGCCGGTGCCGGCATAGCCCTCGACGTTCTCGGACACCGCGCCGAACGGCAGGTAGTCGTGGTAGATCAGGCCGGCGAAGACACCGGTCGCGGAGCCGCGCAATGTGTTCGGGTCGATCCCGGCGTCCTCCAGCGCCTCCCACGACGTCTCCAGCAGCAGTCGCTGCTGCGGGTCCATCGCGATCGCCTCACGCGGGCTGATCCCGAAGAACCCGGCGTCGAACTCCCCGGCGTCGTAGAGGAATCCGCCCTCGCCGGACAGGCTCTTGCCGACCGCCTCCGGGTCCGGATCGTGGACGTCCGGCGCCCAGCCGCGGTCCGTCGGGAACGGACCGATCGCGTCCCCGCGCGCCTCCAGCAGCTCCCAGAACTCGGTGGGGGACGACACCCCGCCGGGGAACCGGCATCCCATGCCGACGATGACCACCGGGTCCTCGGCAGCGGGCACGCCGCCCGTGACCGCGGGCGCGGCCCCCGCCGGGCCGGGCTCGGCCGCGCCGACCAGCTCGCCCAGCATGAAACCGGCCAGCGCCGCCGGCGTCGGGTAGTCGAAGACCGTCGTCGCCGACAGGCGCATGCCCGTCGCCGAGTTCAGCCGGTTGCGCAGTTCCACGGAGGTCAGCGAGTCGAAGCCGGTCTCGCGGAAGGCTCGGCCGGCCTCGATGCTCTCCGGTCCGGCCATGCCCAGCACCAGGGCGGCCTGCGCCGCGATCACGTCGAGGACGGCGGCGGTCCGCTCGGCGGGGTCGAGCGCCAGGAGCCTGGTGGTCAGCGCGTTCCGGCCGTCGGCGGCCGGACCGCCGGCCGTGCGCCGGGCGGGCGGGCCCGCATGCCCGGTTCGGACCAGACCGGACAGGAAGGGCGGCACCTCGCCCGAGCGGCGCAGGGCGGCGAGGTCCAGCTTGGCCGTCACCGTCAGGGCGTCGGCGGCGCGGGCCGCCGTGTCCAGCATGGCGAGACCGTCGGCCGCGGGCAGCGGCTTCAGCCCCTGGCGGGACATCCGCTGCCAGTCGGCCCGGTCGAGCTTGGCGGTCATGCCGTGTTCCCACGGCCCCCACACCAGGGACGCGGCGGGCAGACCGGCCCGGCGGCGGGAGGCCGCCAGCGCGTCCAGGAAGGTGTTCCCGGCCGCGTAGTTGGCCTGGCCCGGGTTGCCCCAGACGCCGGCGATCGAGGAGAACAGGACGAACATGTCCAGGTCGAGGCCGCGGGTCAGCTCGTGCAGGTGCCAGGCCGCGTCGGCCTTCGGCCGCATCACCGCCGCCAACCGCTCCGGGCTCAGCGAGGCCGCGATCCCGTCGTCGACGATCCCGGCGGCGTGCACGACGCCCGTCAGCGGCACACCCGCCAGGACGGCCGCGAGCTCGTCGCGGTCGGCCACGTCGCAGGCCGCCACCGTGACCTCGGCGCCCAGCGCCTCCAGGTCGGCGACCAACTCCGGCATCCCGGCGGCCTCGATGCCACGACGCGAGACCAGCACCAGGTGCTCGGCCCGCCCGCTCTCGGCGAGGTGCCGGGCCACCAGCCCGCCCAGCGCACCGGACGCGCCGGTCACCAGGACCGTGCCCGCACCGGCGGCCGTCGCGGGCAGGGTCAGGACGACCTTGCCGATGTGCCGCGCCTGGCTCAGGAACCGGAAGGCGTCCACCGCGCGGCGTGCGTCCCAGCAGGCCACCGGCAGCGGCCGCAGGGCGCCCTCCTCGAACAGCAGGGTCAGCGACCGCAGCATCCGGCCGAGCACGTCCGGGTCCAGGTCCAGCAGATCGAACGCCCGGTAGGCGACCCCGTGGTCGCGGCGCACCTGCTCCGCGTCACGGATGTCGGTCTTGCCCATCTCGACGAACCGGCCGCCCGCGCGGGTCAGCCGGAGCGACGCGTCCACGAACTCCCCGGCCAGGGAGTCCAGCACCACGTCCACCCCGTGGCCGGCGGACGCGGTCCGGAAGGTCTCCTCGAAGTCGGTCGTGCGGGACGACGCGATGTGCGACGCACCGACACCCAGTCCGCGCACCGCCGCCCACTTGGCGGGCGACGCGGTCGCGAACACCTCCGCCCCCAGCTGCCGGGCCAGTTGCACCGCCGCGATGCCCACGCCACCGGCGGCGGCGTGGACCAGCACCCGCTCGTCCCGCCGCAGGCCGGCCAGCTCCACCAGCGCGTACCAGGCGGTCAGGAACACCAGCGGCGCACCGGCCGCCTCCGCCATCGTCCATCCGGACGGCACCGGGGCCAGCAGCCGCTGGTCGGTCACCGCCTCGGTGGTGAACGCGCCCGTGAACAGGCCCATCACCGTATCGCCCGGCCGGAGCCCGGTCACGCCCGGACCGACCTCCAGCACGACACCGGCGCCCTCCAGGCCCAGCCGGCCCGCGTCACCCGGGTACATGTCCAGCACGTTGAGCACATCGCGGAAGTTCACGCCCGCCGCACGCAGGGCGACCCGCACCTGACCGGCGGCGAGCGCGCCCGCCTCCTCGGCACCCAGCAGGGTGAGGTTCTCCAGCGTGCCGCGCTCGTGGAAGCCCAGGCTCCACACGCGCTCCGCCGGGACCGGCAACCCCTCCGCGACGCGCGCCAGCCGGGGCACCCGCAGCTGGCCGGCCCGAACCGCGAACTGCGGCTCACCGGAGGCCACACCCTGGCGCAGCACCTCCATGGAGGCGTCCTCGACATCGGCGAGGACGATCCGGCCCGGATTCTCCGCCTGCGCCACCCGGACCAGGCCCCACACCGGAGCAGCCGCGACCTCCGTCGGCGCCTCCGGCCCGGCGTCGACGGCCCGCTCGGTCACCACCAGCAGACGGGACGCGGACAGGGACTCCGCCGCCAGCCACTCCTGCACCAGACCCAGCACGTCGGCGGCTGCGCGACGGGCCCCGGCCGGGACGTCACCCGGCTCCGGCACGGCCCGCACCGCCACGACCTCGGGCACGGCCTCCGCCGACGCCACCAGCGCCGCCAGATCCGGGAACGACTCCGCGCCCGGCAGTTCCATGGTCCCGAGGACGGCCCACCGGCCGCCCTCCGTTGTGGCGCCGTCCAGGGCAGCCGGGACCCACTCCACGCCGAACAGGCCGTCGCTCGCGGGTGCCGCGGCGCCCGCGAAGGGCCGCAGGACCAGCGAACCGACCGAGGCGATCAACGCGCCCGTCGCGTCGGCCAGGGTCAGCGACACGCCCTCACCGGTCAGCTCCGGGGTCACCCGGACCCGTGCCAGGGCGGCGCCGGTGGCATGCAGGTCGACGTTCCCCCAGGAGAACGGGACCTCAAGCCGGTCCCGGCGCTCGCCCGTGCCCACGATCACGTGCAGGGCGGCGTCCAGCAGGGCGGGGTGCAGCCCGAAGTCGGCGGCGCTCACGCCGTCCGGCAGCGCGACCTCGGCGAACAGCTCCTCGCCGCGCCGCCAGGCCGCCCGTATCCCCTGGAACGCCGGTCCGTAGGCGAGGCCGCTGGCGGCCAGCGCCGGGTAGAACCCTTCGAGGTCCACCGCCTCGGCGCCTGCCGGGGGCCACTCGGCCGGCAGGCTGTCGGCCGACGCCGTGGCGACCGACAGCGTGCCCGACGCATGCCGGGTCCACTCCCCGTCGGGCGCGGCCTCCTCGGCCTGGGCGTAGACACCGAGCTCCCGGCGACCGGACTCGTCGGGACCGTCCACCGTCACCTGGACCCGGACGCCACCCTGCGTCGGGAGGACCAGCGGCGCCTCGATGACCAGCTCCTCGACCCGGGTGCAGCCGGCCTCGTCGCCCGCGCGCACGGCCATCTCGACCAGCGCGGCGCCGGGGACGACGGCCTGCCCGGCGACCACGTGATCGGCCAGCCAGTGCTGTGCGGCGAGTGACAGCCTTCCGGTCAGAACGACGCCGCCGGTGGCCGGCAGGGTGACGGCGGCGCCGAGCAGCGGGTGTCCGGGGTTCTCCAGTCCGAGGTCCTCGGCGCGGCTGCCCGCCGTCGCGGTCAACCAGTAACGCTGACGCTGGAAAGCGTAGGTGGGCAGGTCGACCTGCTGGACGCCGGTGTCCGCGTAGACCTGCTCCCAGGCGACCGGCACACCCCGCACGAAGAGCTTCGCGAGCGCGGTGAACAGGGCGCGGGGTTCGTCACGGCCGCGACGGAGCAGCGGGAGCCAGACCTCGGGCTCGCCCTGGTCGTCCGTGCGGGTCTGCGGGCCCATGCCGGACAGCACACCGTCAGGGCCGATCTCCACGAACGTCCGGACCCCGGCGGCGCGAAGGGCCTGCGCGGCGTCGTGGAAGCGGACCGCCTCGCGGACATGCTTCACCCAGTAAGCCGGGTCCGTGACCTCGTCCGTCACCGGGAGACCGGTCAGGGCGGAAACCATCGCCAGCTTGGGCGTGCGGTAGCTGACGGCGGCGACGACGCGGGCGAACCCCTCCAGCATCGGCTCCATCAGCGGGGAATGGAACGCGTGCGAGACCTGGAGACGCTTCGTGCGTGCGCCGGATGCAGCCAACTGCTCTGCGGCCTGCAATACTTCGTCCTCGACGCCCGAGATCACCACGGCCTTGGGGCCGTTCACCGCGGCGACACCGACACCAGTACGGCCCGCGATCGCTCCGAGAACCTGCTCCTCCGTGGCCTCGACGGCCACCATCGCACCACCGGACGGCAGTTGCTGCATCAGCCGGCCACGCGCGGCCACCACCGCACAGGCATCCTCCAGCGACCACACCCCCGCCACATGCGCCGCGGCCAGCTCACCGATCGAATGACCGGCCACCACCTGCGGACTCACACCCCACGACTCCAGCAGACGGAACAACGCCACCTCGACCGCGAACAGTGCAGGCTGCGCCCACCCCGTCTCATCGATCAGGCCCTCACCCCGAATCACGGCGGCGAGGGAACCGTCCAAGTGCTCGGCCAGCCCCGCGCACACCGCGTCGAACGCCTCGGCGAACACCGGGAACGCCTGGTAGAGGCCCTGCCCCATGCCAACGCGCTGCGCACCCTGGCCGGTGAACACGAACCCGACCTTGCCCGCACCCCCCACGGACCCGGTCACCACACCGGGAACCTCACGACCCCCGGCCAACGCCGCAAGACCCGCCAGCAACTCCTCGCGGTCCGCACCGAGGACCACCGCCCGCTGCTCCAACGCCGCCCGCGACACCGCCAACGACCAACCCACATCGACGACTTCGACATCGGAGCGCTCAACGAACGCCGCCAACCGCTCCGCCTGACCGGCAAGACCCTCCGCCGACCGCGCCGAGAGGGACCACGGCACCACCGGCAGGTCAACACCACCGGAACGGGCGACCGGAGCGTCCTGCACCGGCGCCTGCTCGATGATCACGTGCGCATTGGTCCCGCTGATGCCGAACGACGACACACCCGCGCGTCGCGGCCGCTCCTCGGAGTGCGGCCAGGCCACCGCCGATGTCGCCAGCCGGACCGCGCCCGCCTCCCAGTCCACGTGCGAGGAGGGTTCGTCGGCGTGCAGCGTCTGGGGCACCTGCTCGTGCTGCAGGGCGAGCACCATCTTGATCACGCCCGCGACACCCGAGGACCACTGGGTGTGCCCGATGTTGGACTTCAGCGAGCCGAGCAGCAACGGCCGGTCCTGCGGCCGGTCCTGGCCGTAGGTCGCCAGCAGCGCCTGCGCCTCGATCGGGTCACCCAACCGCGTGCCGGTGCCGTGGCCCTCGACCACGTCCACCTCGGCCGCCGACAACCCGGCGCCCGCCAGGGCCGCCCGGATCACCCGCTGCTGGGACGGCCCGTTCGGCGCCGTCAGACCGTTGGACGCACCGTCCTGGTTCACCGCCGAACCCCGCACCACCGCGAGCACCTTGTGCCCGTTGCGCAGCGCGTCCGACAACCGCTCCAGCACGACGATGCCGGCGCCCTCGGCCATACCCATGCCGTCGGCCTGCTCCGAGTACGCCTTGCAGCGGCCGTCCGCCGCGAGGCCCTGCTGCCGACTGAACCAGGCGAGCCACGCCGTGGTGGCGTGCACGGTGACGCCGCCCGCCAGTGCCAGCGAGCACTCCCCCGACCGCAGCGACTGGCTTGCCAGGTGCAGCGCCACCAGGGAGGACGAGCACGCCGTGTCGACGGTGAGCGCCGGCCCTTCGAGGCCGAGCGTGTAGGCCACCCGGCCGGAGATCACGCTGGGCGCGATGCCCGACTGGAGGTGCCCTTCGAGCTCCTCGGGCGCGTTGGCGCCGTAGCCGGACGAGGAGGCGCCCACGAAGACGCCGGTCGCCGAGCCGCGCAGCCGCCTGGGGTCGATGCCCGCCCGCTCGAAGGCCTCCCAGGACAGTTCGAGGAGCAGCCGCTGCTGCGGGTCCATCGCCAGCGCCTCACGCGGGCTGATCCCGAAGAACCCGGCGTCGAACTCCCCGGCTCCGGTGATGAATCCGCCGCCGCGCGTGTAGAAGGTGCCGGCGCGCTCCGCGTCCAGGTCGAAGAGCTGCGAGAGGTCCCAGCCGCGGTCGGTGGGGAGTTCGCCGACCGCGTCGCCGCCGGTGGCCAGCAGGTCCCAGAGCTGCTCGGGGGCGCTGACGTCACCGGGGAGGCGGCAGCTCATGGCCACGATCGCGATCGGCTCGTCGGCGGCCGCTGCCGTCCGAACCGCCGCCGTGGTGTCGTCGGTGTGCCCCAGCGTCTGCGCCCGCAGGTACTCGGACAGCGCCACCGGGGTCGGGTAGTCGAAGATCAGTGTGGTGGGCAGCCGCAGGGCGACCGCGGTGCTCAGCCGGTTGCGCAGCTCGACCCCGGTCACCGAGTCGAAGCCGAGTTCCTTGAAGGTCTGCGCGGGGTCGAGCGCCTGCGGGGAGGGGTGTCCGAGGACGGCCGCGGCGTGCGCCGCGATCAGGTCGAGGACCACCTGGTCCTGCTCGGGCCGCGACAGGCCCGCGAGCCGGCGCAGCAAGCCCTCGGCGGCGTCGAGGGGAGGCGCCCCGGCCGTGTCGTCCGCCGCGTGCGGCAGCTCCATCACCTGCGCGGAGGGGCCGCTGTCGAGCCAGAAGCGCTTGTGCCGGAAGGCGTACGTCGGCAGCTCCACCGGCCTCCCGGTGGGCAGGACCGCACGCCAGTCCACCGGCACGCCGTGCACGAAGGCGCGGGCCAGGCCCGTCACCAGGCTCGTGGTGCCTTCGTCGTCGCGCCGCTGGAGCGGGACGAAGACGGGCTCGTCCTTCGCGGTGCCGGCCACGATGTCCGCGCCGAGCGAGGAGAGTGACCCGTCCGGGCCGACCTCGAGGAACACCGAGACGCCCTCGCGGGCCAGCGTCGCCACCGCGTCCGCGAAGCGCACCGCTCCCCGCGTCTGGGCCGGCCAGTAGCCCGCCTCGGGCTCGGTGACCAGCTCACCCGAAAGCGCACCCGCCCACGTCAGGTTCGGGCGGCGGTACTCCAACCCGGCCGCGACGGCGGTGAGTTCGTCCAGCACCGGGTCCATCGCCGGCGAGTGGAAGGCGTGCGAGACCCGCAGTCGCCGCACCCGGCGGCCCCGCTCCCGCCACAGCTCCACCACCTGATCGACGGCCTCGACCTCACCCGAAACCACCACGGACTCCGGGCCGTTGACCGCCGCGATCACCACACCGGGCACCAGCTCCGCCAGCACCTCGGCCTCCGGGACGTTGACCGCAGCCATCGCCCCGCCCGCCGGCAGCGCCTGCATCAACCGCGCCCGCGCCGCCACCAGCCGCACCGCGTCCGGCAGCGACAGCACCCCGGCCACATACGCGGCCGCGACCTCACCCACCGAATGACCGACCACCGCGTCCGGCGTCACGCCCGCGGCCTCCAGCACCGCCGCGACAGCGACCTCGAAGGCGAACAGACCGGCCTGCGCGTACAAGGTCTGGTTCGCCAGCGCCTCGTCGACGCCCTCGGCGCCGAGCACGACGTCCCGGACCGAGACGCCCAACTCCAGCTCCAGCAGCCCGGACACCCGGTCGAAGACCTCGGCGAAGACCGCGCTGCCCTCGTAGAGGCCCCGGCCCATCCCGACCCACTGCGAGCCCTGACCGGCGAAGACCAGACCCACCCGGGCACCCGGCCGCGCCACACCCGACACCACCGAACCCGAGGGCGTCCCGGCAGCCAGGTTCTCCAGGCCGGCCACCAGCTCGGCGCGCTCGGTCCCGAGCACGACCGCCCGGTGCTCGAACGCCGACCGGGTGGTCGCCAGCGACGCCGCCAGGTCCGCCGGTTCCACCGACGGCCGGGCCGTCACCCAGTCGCGCAGCCGCTCCGCCTGGGCCGTCAGCCCCTCGGCCGTCCGGCCCGACACCAGCCACGCACCGGCGCCTTGGAGGACCGGCGCCACGTCGGGCGCCTCCGCGGTCTCGACAGCCGGCGGTGCCTCCTCCAGGACGACGTGGACGTTGGTCCCGCTGATCCCGAACGCCGACACGCCTGCGCGCCGCGTGTGCTCCCCGGCGGGCCACGGCACCGGCTCGGCCAGCAGCCGCACCTCACCCGCCGACCAGTCCACCTGCGGCGACGGCTCCTCCGCGTGCAGCATCGCGGGCAACTCGCCGTGCTGGAGCGCCAGCACCATCTTGATCACCCCGGCCACACCGGCGGCCGCCTGGGTGTGCCCGATGTTGGACTTCACCGAGCCGAGCCACAGCGGCCGGCCCTCCGGACGCTCCCGGCCGTAGGTGGCGAGCAGTGCGCCCGCCTCGATCGGGTCGCCGACCCGGGTGCCCGTGCCGTGTGCCTCCACCGCGTCGACATCGGCGGCGGACAGGCTCGCGTTCGCCAGGGCGCGGCGGATGACCGCCTGCTGGGCGCGGCCGTTCGGGGCGGTCAGGCCGTCGCTGGTCCCGTCGGAGTTGATCGCCGAACCGCGCAGCACGGCCAGCACGGAGTGGCCGTTGCGCAGGGCGTCGGACAGCCGCTCCAGGACGATCAGGCCGGCGCCCTCGGACCAGACGGTGCCGTCGGCGGCGGCCGAGAACGGGCGGCAGACGCCGTCCGAGGACAGCGCCCGCAGCCCGCTGAACGCGACGAAGTTCCCCGGGGTGGCCATCACGGACACGCCGCCGGCGAGCGCCAGCGAGCACTCGCCGGACCGCAGCGCCTGCACGGCGAGGTGGATGGCGACCAGGGAGCTGGAGGCGGAGGTGTCCACCGTGAGGGACGGCCCGTGCAGCCCGAGCAGGTACGAGATCCGGCCGGACATCACGCTGGTCGTGGTGCCGGTGAGCAGGTAGCCCTTCACGCCCTCAGGCGCCTCCTGCAGCCGGGGGCCGTACTCCCTCGGCTCGGCGCCCACGAACACGCCGGTCCGGGTGCCCCGGATCGCGGACGGGGTGATGCCGGAGCGCTCCAGCGCCTCCCACGAGGTCTCCAGCAGCAGCCGCTGCTGCGGGTCCATCGCCAGCGCCTCGCGCGGCGGGATGCCGAAGAAGGCGGCGTCGAAACCGGCGGCGTCGTCGAGGAAGCCGCCCCGGGTGAGGTAGGTCCTCCCGGCGCTCTCCGGGTCGGCGTCGTAGAGGGATTCGAGGTTCCAGTTCCGGTCCGCGGGGAAGTCGGAGAGGGCGTCCCGGCGTTCGGCCAGCAGACTCCACAGGTCCTCGGGCGAACGGACCCCGCCGGGGTAGCGGCAGCTCATGCCGACGATCGCCAACGGCTCCGCACCGGCTGCGGCACGTTCCGTCGGGGCCGGCCCATCAGTCTCGTTCACAAATCCCTCGGCATTCCGGAGTCTGGGAGTGCGATACCTGGTCGAATGTCTTTCAGCCAAGGAGAAACAGCAATGCAAAAGGGCTGAACAGAACGGCCGCACAGAAAGCTGTCGAAGAACCGCACTGGAGCTGTGCGAGGAAATCCGGGAAATGGCCCGCCGGAGCCCCCGACGGTCAGGATATGAGCCGGTCCGTCCGGAGGACCACGTGTTCAACCGAGAAAGGCGCGCCGGTTGATCGGCGCGCCTTTCCGTTCGGCCGGGGAGTCCCGGTACCGCTCACCCTCGGGCGACGGCGTCCTTCTCGGGGGCGGCCGCGGCGAGTTCGGGCGAGTCCAGCCGCATCGTCGTCGGCCCCTCGCGGCGGTCCGCGACCAGGTGCAGGCGCTGGACGCCCTCCCCGGCGGGCTCGCCGAGGACGGCCTGGCAGGCGCAGGGGTCGTCGGCGAAGCCCGCGAACCGGTAGGCGATGTCCATCATGCGGTTGCGCTCGGTGCGCCGGAAGTCGGCGACGAGGTGGGCGCCGGAGCGGGCCGCCTGGTCGATCAGCCAGTTGAGGATGACCGCGCCGGCACCGAAGGTCACCACGCGGCACGAGGTCGCGAGGAGCTTGAGGTGCCACAGATCCGCGTGGCGCTCCAGGAGGAGCACGCCCACGGCGCCGTGCGGACCGAAGCGGTCGGTGAGGTTGACGGTCAGGACCTCGTGGTCCGGGTCGACCAGCAGCGCACGCAGCGCGGCGTCCGAGTAGTGGACGCCGGTCGCGTTCATCTGGCTGGTGCGCAGGGTCAGTTCCTCGACCCGGGAGATGTCCTCCTGGTCGGCGCGCTTGATCTCCATGACGAGGTCGAGGGTGCGCAGGAACTCCTCGTCGGGGCCGCTGAAGGTGTCCTTCTCGGCGTCCCGGCGGAAGCTCGCCTGGTACATCTCCCGGCGGCGCCGGGCGTCGACCGTGACGATCTCGGGGCTGAACTCGGGCAGTGCGGTCAGCTCGGCCGCCCGCTCGGCCGGGTAGCAACGGATGTCGGGCGCGTGGTAGTTGACCTCGGCGCGCTCGGTGGGCAGGTCGTCGATGAAGGCGACGGCCGTCTCCGCGAAGTTCAGCCGCTCGGCGATCAGCCTGACCGCGTCGGACTTGCGCCCCCACCCGATCTGGGGATGCACGAAGTACTCGGCGAGGCCCAGGTCTTCGAGCCGCTTCCAGGCGAGGTCGTGGTCGTTCTTGCTCGACACCGAGTGCAGGACTCCCCTGGAGTCGAGCTCGACGATGGTGTCGTGGATTCCGGGGAACAGTTCGACGGTCGGGTCCTCCAGCAACGTGCCGTCCCAGACGGTGTTGTCCAGGTCCCAGACCAGGCACTTCACGAGGGTTGGCTTCTCAGCCACGGGGGTCTCCTACCAGCTTTCGGTCGGACTTCGGTCGGATGGACGTCAGTCGGAAATCGACAGGGCGTGGTCCGCCAGGATCAGCCGGCAGATCTCGTTGCTGCCTTCGATGAGCTCCATGAGCTTGGCGTCCCGGAACGCGCGGGCCACCACGTGGCCGTCCTCGGCACCGGTCGATCCGAGCAGTTGGACCGCGGTGGCGGCGCCGCGGGCCGCGTGGTTCGCGCTGACGTGCTTGGCGAGGACCGCCGTGAGCCCCATGTCCGGGGCGGCGGAGTCCCATTGCCGGCTGGCGTGCTCGCAGCTGCGCCGCGAGACCTGCTCGGCGACGAGCAGCTCCGCGAGGTGCCCGCGGACGAGTTGGTGCTCGGCGAGCGCCACGCCCGCCTGGTGCCGGTGCTTCACGTGCCGGGTGGCGGCGCTCAGGCAGGCCTGCAGGATGCCGACGCAGCCCCACGCGATCGACACCCGCCCGTAGGAGAGCGCCGTGGTGAAGAGCATCGACAGGGGCTGTCCGCCGCCGCCCAGCACGTGGGTGGCCGGCAGCCGGACGTTGTCCAGGCGGATGTTGGCGTGGCCGGCGGCCCGGCAGCCCATCGGCTGGGGTACCAGGTCGATGTGCACGCCCGGCGCGTCGACGGGGACGATCGCGGCGGCCGCGCCGTCGCTGTCCCCCTGCCGGCCGATGACGACGACGAAGTCGGCGTACCGGGTGCCGGTGACCCACTTCTTCTCGCCGTCGATGACGAACCCGTCACCGTCGGCCTTGATCCGGGTGCGCATGGCCGCCAGGTCGCTGCCGGCCCCCGGCTCGCTGAAGCCGACCGCGGTGAGCTTCCCGCCGGTCAGCTCCGCCAGGAAGGTGCGCCGCTGCTCGCGGTCGCCGAAGCGCTGGATGGTCCAGGCCGCGATGCCCTGCGAGGTCATGATGGACCGCAGGGAGCTGCACAGGCTCCCCACGTACGCGGTGAGTTCGCCGTTGTCCTGGCTGCTCAGCCCGAGGCCGCCGTAGGAGGCCGGCACCTGCGCGCACAGCAGGCCCTTGGCGCCGAGCGTGCGCAGCACGTCGAGGGGCAGTTCGCCCGCGACGTCCCAGGAGCCGGCCCGGGAGCCGACGAGCTCGCCGATGAGGGCGCGCTCGTCGGCCGGTCGGTCAGGCATTCCCGGCCGCCACCGCGTCGCCGCGCAGGCGCAGCACGAGGCCGGCCATGCCCCCGACGGTGCGGAAGTTGTCGAGCTTGAGGTCGCCGCCGACGATGGCGATGTCGTAGGCGTCCTCCAGGTGGACGACGAGCTGCATGGCGAACATCGAGGAGACCACGCCGGAGGCGAAGAGGTCCTGGTCCAGCTCGACGTCGGTCTTGATGCGCTCGGCGAGGAAGCCGAGGATCTCCTTCTGGAGGGTCTCAGCGGTCAGCGGAGTGTTGTCCCCGTGGACGGTCATGACGCGACCTTTCCGTAGTCGTAGAAGCCCCGGCCGGTCTTCCGGCCGAGGTGGCCGTCCCGCACCTTTTCGAGCAGGAGGTCACAGGGGCGGCAGCTTTCGTCACCGCGGCGCTCGTAGAGCACGTTGAGCGAGTCGACCAGGTTCTCCAGGCCGATCAGGTCGCCGGTGCGCAGCGGGCCGGTGGAGTGGCCGAGGCAGCCCTCCAGCAGGCCGTCGACGACCTCGACGGAGGCGACGCCCTCCTGGACGAGCATGGCCGCGGTGTTGATCAGCGGGTGGAGCAGGCGGTTGATCACGAAGCCCGCCGAGTCCTCGATGACGAGTGCCTCGCGGCCGAGGACGGTGAGCAGCTCGGTGGCCTGCTCCAGGACGGCCGGGTCGGTGCGCGGGCCGCGGATGACCTCGACCATCTTGATCATGTAGGAGGGGTTCATGAAGTGCACGCCCACCAGGTCCTCGGGGCGCACGATCCACTCGGCCATCTCGTCGATCGGGATGCACGAGGTGTTGGAGATCAGGGTGGTGCCGGGCGTCACGACCCGGGAGGCCGCGGAGAGCACCTCCTGCTTGACCTTGTCGACCTCGGTGACGGCCTCGACCACGGTGGTGGCCTCGGCGATGTCGTCGAGGTTGACGCTGGTGGTCAGCGTGCCCTGCGGGCGGTCGGCCGGCAGGACGCCCATGAGCTGGGCGTGCCGCAGCTTCTGCCGGATGGTCTGCCGGGCCGTCTCCAGCACGGTCTCGTCGACGTCGACCAGGACGACGGAGACGCCGTGGCCGAGGGCGAGCGCCGAGATGTTGGTACCCATCACACCGGCGCCGATGATGGCGAGGCGGTGCTCCTCAAGAGCAGTGCTCATGGATTCTTCCCTGCTGTTTCGTGAGCCGGTTCCTGTCGGCCGGCCCGGTCGTGGTGACGCGGCCCGGTGTGGTCCGCCGCTCAGGCGCGCAGCAGCGCGGCGAGAGCGGCGGGGGTCGGGTGCTTGAACACGTCGGCGAGTTCGAGGTTCCTGCCGGTGAGCTCTTCGACCCGCTGCGCCAGGACGGCCGCGAGCAGCGAGTGGCCGCCCGAGTCGAAGAAGTTCGTCTGTGCCGTGGCGCCGGTGCTCAGCAGCTGCCCCCAGATCCCGACGAGGCTGCGGACGAGCGCGTCGTCCTCCGCCGGGTCCGGCCGGTCGGTGCCCTGCTCGACGGCCTTGCGGGCCAGCGCGCGGAGGGCCTCGTGGTCGGGGCGGCCGTCCGGTGTCCTGGGCAGCGCGGCCAGGCGGACGAACAGCCGGGACCCGGTGGGGGCGCCGGTGTCGGTGGCCGTGCCCGGGGCAACGGCCGGGTCGGCGACTGTCCCGGGGGCCGGGTCGGTGGACGCCTCGGTGGTCGTCTCGGTGGTCGTCTCGGCGAAGGCGACGACGGTGTGCCCGCCGTCGGGCCGCGGCACGGCCAGCGCGGCGGCCGCCGTCACCCCGGCCCGGCCGAGCAGGTCGGCCTCCACGCGGCCGAGGTCGACCGGGCCGTCCTCGGTGGTGACCCGGCGGTCGGCCCGGCCGAGCCACTCGATCGCCCCGTCGGACCGCCGGCGGGCGAGTTCGCCGGTGCGGTGGTGGCGCCCGTACCGTGCGTCGGTCGCGACCGCCGGACCGTCCGGCCCGCTCGGGGCCGCAGCCGTTCCCGCGAGGCGGAGTTCACCGCGCAGTCCGACGGGCAGCTCGCGCCCGTCGGGGGCGGTGACGACGGCCCGGGTGCCGGCCACCGGCCGCCCCCGGGTCAGCCCGTCGGGCCTCTCCACCCGGCCGGACAGCACCCAGCCGGTGGTCCCCGGAATGCCGAGGCCGCTGTGCAGTCGGCAGCCGCCCGCGAGGAGCCGCTCCGCCACCTCGGCGGTCAGCTCGTCGCCCCTGGCCAGCACCGTCAGTCCGGGCAACTGCCCGGCCGGGTCCGCCAGGAGTCGGGCCGGGGTGCCCGGCGGGACGACGGCGACGGTCGCGTCGAGCCCGTCGACGGCGGCCCGGAGGGCGGTCGCGTCGGTCCGGGCGCCATCGGGCAGGACCACGCAGCGGCCGCCCGCGCCCAGCGCCAGGAAGGTCTCGAAGAGCGCGTCGAAGCCGGCCGGCGCGGCGAGCGTCGGCACACCGGTGCCGGGCCCGACGCCGAGCTCGGCCGCGAAGTGGCCGACCGCGTCCGCGAGGCCCGCGTGGCTGAGCACGGTGGCGACCGGTTCTCCGGCCTCCCCGCAGGTGTAGAACACGCAGGCGGGCGCGGTCGGTTCGCCGTCCGCGTCCGGTCCGGCGGCACCGGGCGCGGGGGCGGGCGCAGGGGCGTCGGCCGACGTCAGGACCGGCGGCAGGTCGGCGTCGTCGGGCAGCCGGACACCCGTCCCTGTGAGGACGGCCTTCGCCCGCGCGTGGGTGAGCTGCCGGGTCAGCCAGGACGGGTCGTGTCCGGCGTCGAGCGGCAGGCAGACGGCGCCGGCCCGCCAGACGCCGAGGGCGGCGGCCGCGGCCTCGCGCCGCGGCACGGCGATCGCCACCGTGTCGCCCGGCCCGATGCCGGCACCGGCCAGCAGCGCGCGGACGGCGGATGCCGCCCCGTCCACCTGCCGGTAGTCGACGCCGTGGTCGCCGTCGGTCACGGCCGGGGCCTCGGGTGTCTTCTCCGCCCAGGCCCGGAACGCCGCGGGCACCGTCGGGCGCACGGCCGGGGCGGCCGTCCCGTCGGCCCGGTCGACGGCCCGGCGGTCGGCGTCGCTCCAGCCCGCCGTCCCGGCGAGCGGCCGGTCCGGGTCCTGCGCGGCCGCGACCAGCAGGGCGTCGAACCGGTCCAGCATCGCCTCGACCTCGGCCGGGGCCAGCGTCTCGGAGTGGCGGAACACGATCTCCGCCCGGGACGGCGAGCCGACCAGCTCCAGGTCGAACTTGCTGTGCGGGTTCTCCACCGTCAGCACCCGGGCCGCCATGCCGCCGACCGACAGCTCGCCGGCCGGCGCCTCGGGCAGGAAGTTGAACAGGTGGCGGAAGAGCTGGGTCTGCCAGGACGTACCGATCCCCGGCAGCTCCCCGGTCAGCTCGTCGACCGGGGTGTCGGCGTGCGCCATCGCCCCGAGGAACGCGTCCCGGGCCTGCCGGGCCAGCGCCCGGAAGCCCTCGGCGAGGTCCACCCGGATCCGGATCGGCACGACGTTGACGTGGTAGCCGATGGCGGCGGTGTTCGCCCCGCGGACGTTGACCGGGGAGCCGATGACGAGGTCCGGTCCGGCGCCGTGCGCCGCGAGGAGGGCCGCGTAGGCGGCCAGCATCACCGCGCCGAGCGGCGCCCTGACCGCGCGCTGCAACTGCAGCACGGCCTGCTGCGCCCCGGGGGAGAGCGCGCGGCTCGCGGTCTCGCCCCGCAGCCGCGGCTGCCGGTCGCGCGGGGTGCCGCACCACAGCTCCAGCCCGGCCGGGTCGAAGCCCTCCAGGGTCTCCCGCCAGTAGGCGAGGTCGGCGGGCCGCGGCTCGGGCTCGGCGAGCGCCGGGGCCGGTGCGGTCGCCTGCGGCGGCACCGGCCGGCCCGCCGCGACCGCGTCGTAGACCGGGATGAACGCCTGGAGGAACAGGGCCACCGAGACCATGTCGAAGACCAGGTGGTGCACGGCCACGCAGAGCACGTCGCCGTCCGGACGGACGGCGTGCCCGATCCTGACCAGCGGCCGGCCGTCGAGCCGGAACGGCCGGTCCGCGAACGCGGTCAGCTGCCGCTCCACCGGGTCGCCCGACAGGTCGAGCGGCTCGATCTCCACGGCGAACCCGCTCGCGGGGACGACCTCCTTGACCAGGTCCGCCCCGGTGGTGCGGTAGACGGTCCGCAGCACCTCGTACCGGCCGACCACGATCGCCAGGGCCGCCCGCAGCGCGTCCGGCCGCAGCCGCCCGCTCACCTGGAGGGCCAGCCCCAGGTTGTTGACCCCGGTCTCCGGGACCAGCTGCTCCAGCAGCCAGAGGGCCTTCTCCTTGCTCGTCGTCGCGGTCGGCGCCGAGGTCGTCGGTGCGTTCGTCGTCGGGGTAGTCGGGGCGCTCGTCGGTGCGTTCGCGCGGTCCGGTTCCGGCGGCCGGCCGGACGCGCCCAGGTCGGAGTTCATCGCCCTCAGAATTCGGCGTTGTCGAGGAGGAGCCGGACCGTCGAGTCGTCCCGCAGGAGGTCGACGTGGCCGATCTCCAGCGAGAGCCGCCGGCCCAGCACCTTGCTGGCGTTGACCACCGTCGCCGCGCCGGTCCGCTCCAGCTCCGCGTAGTCGGAGGAGGTGACGGCGAGCGCCTCGCCCCAGGCCCGGCTCGGGTCGATCTGGGAGGCGGCGGAGAGCCACGTCATGTACGACTCGAAGAGCAGCACGACCTCGTCCCGGCGGGCGTCGGCGAGACCGATCCGCCGGAAGGCGATGGAGGCCATCTCGCGGTAGAGGCCGACGATCTCCACGGCGGCGTCGAGCAGGCCGATCGACGGGGTCCCGACGATCTCGGCGGCCCGCTCGCGGGCGTGCTCCGCCTCCTCCGCGGTGAAGACCGGGCCGGCCAGCGCGATCATCTTGTGGATCTCGGACTCCAGCAGCTGCAGGTCGGTGACCTGCGGGTCGAACAGGACCACCTTGGGCGCCGTGCCCTGACGCTGCGCCAGGCGGTCGGCGATCTCACCGGCGTAGACGCCGCCGACGCAGTAGCCGAGCACGGCCACCACCTCGTACTTCTCCCACTCGCCGGCGTTCAGCCAGTGCTCGGTGTAGTAGTCGCCGGCCGGGCGGTCGGCCAGGCGGACCGGCGGGGGCGTGGTCTGCAGGAACCCGTGCCCGGCCCAGGCCGGGCCCATCTTCCGTGCGAGGTCCTCGAATCCGGCCTCGCGCCGCCCGGCGGCGGGGAAATCGATTCCGAGAACAAGGGACTTCGACGTCGGGGCGGTTATGACGCTCCAGGCGTTCTCGTTCGGCACTTTCTCATCCCATCTTCGGAGTCGGACGGCTGGTTTCCCTGCGGCACAGCCCGTGGAACATTTCCTCGAAGAACCGGTCGGACACCGGCACGGCCCCGGAGCGCCGGGGGCCGCTCATCGGCCCCCGGCTCATGGCCCGTCGGCTCATTGCCCGTCGGCGCTTTCCCGGAGGACCGCCGTCAGCTCGCCGAGCAGGAAATCCGCGATCGCTTCCGGCAGATAGAGGTCATAGATGAAGCCCTCCGGCAGCTTAAGGCCGGTCAGCCCGGTAATTCTTTCCCGCAGTTGAACGGCCGACATGGACGTCATGCCCATCTCGAACACGTCGCCGTTCGGGCGGACCGAATCGACCGACGCGTAGCCGAGCATCGTGGCGATCTCCTGGCGGAGCAGGTCGAGCACCAGCTCCCGCTGCTCGGCCTCGCCGAGGCCGGCCAGCTGCCGGAGCCAGTCGAGGTCACCGGAGCCGTCGGCGGGCCCGTCGGGGCCGTCGAGCTGCGCCTGCTCGCGTTCCTGCTGACGCCAGGTCGAGAGCCGCGCCAGCACCGTGCCCAGCGGCATGTCCTCCCGCAACGGCTCGGCCAGGCCGAGGACTTCGGCCAGAGCGGCCATGTCCCCGCCCTCCAGAGCGGCCCAGAAGCGCTGCTCGCCCGGGGTGGCGGAGCCGGCCGCGACCGGTTCCGCGCCGGGCCTGCGGGCCGGCGGCTGCGGCCAGTAGGGCTGTCGCTGGAACGCGTACGTCGGCAGGTCGACGCGGCGCCCGCCGCCCAGGACCGCGGCCCAGTCCACGGGGACGCCGAGGACGTGGAGGGCGGCCAGACCGGATGTGAACGACCGCAGGCCCCCTTCCCCGTGGCGCAGCGTCCCGGTGACGGTGGCGCCCGCCCCGGCCCGCAGGCCCCGGTCGTCCAGGGCCCGGGCGAGGGCCGCGGTGAGCACCGGGTCGGCGCTGACCTCGATGTACGCACCGAAGCCGCCGTCGGCCAGGGCCGCCGCCAACTCCTCGGCCGGCAGGGTGTCCTGCGGGCTCCGGACCCAGTGGTCGGCGCCCAGTCCGGCGCCCTCGGCCCAGGCCATCGCCCGGGTGGAGAACAGCGGCACCGTGCCCGCCCGCGGGCGGACGGCGGCGAGTTCCGCCCGGTCGGCGGCCGCGCCGGCCGCCGACCGGCCGGTCAGCACCGCGATCCGGGCCGCGTCCGCCGGTGACAGCACACCGGCCACCTGGGCGGCCGCGACCTCGCCCACCGCGTGGCCCGCGACGGCCGCCGGGTGGACGCCCGCCGAGCGCCACAGCGCGGCCAGCGACACCATCACCGCCCAGAGCACCGGCTGGAAGACCTCGGGGCGGTCGAGCGCCGGACCGGCCGGGCCCTCCCGCAGCACCTCGGTGACCTTCCAGTCGACGTACGGGGCCAGGTCCCGCTCGCACGCGGCGATCCGGTCCGCGAAGACCGGCGCCTCGTCCAGCAGCGCGGCGGCGCAGCCGAGCCACCGGGACTCGCTGCCGGGGAAGACGAACACGGGCCGGTGGCCCGCCGTCGCGGTGCCGGTCAGCACGTCCCTGGTGGGCACGCCGGCGGCGGCCACCGCGAGGCCCGCGAGCAGGCCGTCCCGGTCCGCGCCCAGTACGACCGCCCGGTGGTCGAAGACCGTGCGCGTGGTGGCCAGGGAGAACCCGATGTCCACCGGGTCCGCGTCCGGCCGGTCGAGGAGGAAGTCGCGCAGCCGCCCGGCCTGGGCCCGCAGCGCCTCCTCGGTCCGCCCGGACAGCACCCACGGCACCACCGCCGGCGCTGCCGACGGGGCGACGGGCGCGGCCGGCGCGGGGGCCTCCTCCACGATGACGTGCGCGTTGGTACCGCTGATCCCGAACGAGGAGACGCCCGCCCGGCGCGGCCGCCCGTTCGGCTGCCACGGCACCGGCTCGGTCAGCAGCCGCACCCGGCCCTCCGTCCAGTCGACCTGCGGCGTGGGCTCGTCGACGTGCAGCGTGGCGGGCATCCGGCCGTGCCGCAGGGCGAGCACCATCTTGATCACTCCGGCGATGCCGGCCGCGGCCTGGGTGTGTCCGATGTTGGACTTCACCGACCCCAGCCAGAGCGGCCGGTCCTCCGGCCGGTCCTGGCCGTAGGTGGCCAGCAGCGCCTGGGCCTCGATCGGGTCGCCCAGCCTGGTGCCCGTGCCGTGCGCCTCCACCACGTCGACCTCGTCGGCGCCGACGCCGGCGTTGGCCAGCGCGGCCCGGATCACCCGCTGCTGCGAGGGCCCGTTGGGGGCGGTCAGACCGTTGGACGCACCGTCCTGGTTGGTCGCGCTGCCCCGCAGCACCGCGAGCACCCGGTGCCCGTTGCGCTGCGCGTCGGACAGCCGCTCGACCACCAGCACGCCCGCGCCCTCGGCGAAGCCGGTGCCGTCCGCCGCGGCGGCGAACGCCTTGCAGCGGCCGTCCGGGGCCAGCCCGCGCTGGCGGGAGAACTCGACGAACGTCCCCGGCGTGGCCATGATCGTCACGCCCCCGGCGAGCGCCATCGTGCACTCGCCGGACCGCAGTGCCTGGGCCGCCAGGTGCAGCGCCACCAGCGCCGACGAGCACGCCGTGTCGACCGTGACCGCCGGCCCCTCCAGGCCGAAGGTGTAGGCCAGCCGGCCGGACAGGATGCTGGTCGCGATCCCGGTCATCAGGTGGCCCTCCGCCTCCGCGCCGCCGTGCGCCAGCACGCTCATCTCGTAGCCGGAGGTGTAGCCGCCCACGAAGGTGCCGGTCTGGCTGCCGCGCAGGGACACCGGGTCGATCCCGGCCCCCTCGATGGCCTCCCAGGACAGCTCCAGGAGCAGCCGCTGCTGCGGGTCCATGGCCAGCGCCTCACGCGGGCTGATCTCGAAGAACCCGGCGTCGAAGGCGCTGGCGTCCTGTACGAACCCGCCCGCCTGGGTGTACGAGGTGCCGATGTGCGCGGCGTCCGGGTCGTAGAGGGAGTCCAGGTCCCAGCCGCGGTCGGCGGGGAACGGCGAGATCGCGTCCTGCCCCTCGGAGATCATCCGCCAGAGGTCCTCGGGCCCCGTCACACCGCCCGGGAACCGGCAGCTCATGCCGACGATCGCGATCGGCTCGTCGTGGACCGCCGCCCCGACCGGGGCCGGCGGTGCCACGGCTGCCGAGGCTCCGCCGCCGAGCCGGCCCCGCAGGTGCCCGGCCAGCACGGCCGGGTTGGGGTAGTCGAAGACCAGGGTGGCCGGCAGCCGCAGTCCGGTCCCGGTGGTGAGGCGGTTGCGCAACTGGACGGCGGTGAGCGAGTCGAAGCCCAGGTCGGTGAAGGCCCGGCCGGGCTCGACGGCCTCGGCGGAGCTGTGCCCCAGCACGGCCGCCACGTGGGCCCGGACCAGGTCCAGCAGCATCCGGTCTCCGTCTGCGGCGGGCAGTGCGGCGAGCCGCTGCCGCAGCGAGTCCGCGCCCGCCCCGTCGGAGGCGGCGGCGGTGCGCCGGGCCGGTCGGCCGGCCAGTGCCCGCCAGAGCGGCGGGACGTCACCGGTGCGGCCGGCCTGGGCCCGGAGCCCGGCCAGGTCCAGCTTGGCCGGGACCAGCACCGCCTCGTCCCTGGCGAGCGCCAGGTCCATCAGGGCCAGGCCCTCGGCCGCGCTCAGCCCGCTGGTCCCGCTCCGGGTCATCCGGGACCGCTCGGCGTCGGTGAGCTGCCCGGTCAGGCCGCTGACCTCCGCCCAGAGGCCCCAGGCCAGCGAGGTGCCGGGCAGTCCGGCCGCCCGCCGGTCGGCCGCCAGCGCGTCCAGGAACGCGTTGGCCGCCACGTAGTTGCCCTGACCCGGGACGCCGAACGTCGCCGCGGCCGAGGAGAACAGCACGAACTGCTCCAGATCCAGCTTCCGGGTGAGCTCGTGCAGGTGCCAGGCGCCGTCGGCCTTCGGCCGCATCACCGCGGCCACCCGCTCGGGCGTCAGCGACGAAATCGTCCCGTCGTCGAGCACTCCGGCGGTGTGGATCACGCTCCGCAGCGGACGCCCCGCCGGAATCGCCGCCAGCAGCGCGGCCAGCGCCTCACGGTCCGCCGTGTCACAGGCGACCACGTCCACCGACGCACCCGACCGCGCCAACTCCGCCGCCAGCACGGCCACCCCGGCGGCGGCCGGACCGGAACGGCTGGTCAGCACCAGACCGTCCGCCCGCCCCGTGGTCACCAGATGCCGCGCGACCAGACCGCCCAGCGTGCCCGTGCCACCCGTCACCAGCGCCGTCCGCCCGGTCTGTCGGCCCGGCAGCTGTTCAACTGCCTCCGTGGAACGGGATGGACGCGTCAGCCGCCGTGCGTGGGCCAGGGTGCCGCGAACGGCGAGTTCCGGCTCGCCGGTGGCGAGTGCCGTCGGGAGGAGGGCGATCTGCTCGGCGCCCGCGCCGGTCGGCAGGTCGACCAGGACGAGCCGGCCGGGGTTCTCCGACTGCGCCGAGCGCAGCAGGCCCCAGACGGCGGCGGCGGGCAGATCGGCGATCCGCTCCCCGGCCGCGGCAGCGACGGCTCCCCGGGTGACGACCACCAGCCGGGCCTCGGCCAGACGCTCCTCGGCCAGCCAGGTCTGGGCCAGGGCCAGGGCGTCGCCGGTCGCCCGGCGGGCGGCCTCGGCCGCGTTGTCGCCCTCCGCCTGGTCACCGGCGCAGGCCAGCACCAGGGCGGGCTCGATCTCCCCCGCCTCGGTGGCGGCGGCCAGGCCTGCCAGGTCCGTGAACGAGCGGACCGGAACGCCGGAGGCCTCCAGCGCCTCGGCGAGGCCGAAGCGGTCGGCGCCGATCAACGCCCACGCCCCGACCGGAGCCTCGGCAGCGCTCACCACGGCCCACTCGACGGTGAACAGGGCATCCGCCACCCCGGCATCGTTCGACCGGAATTGCTCGGCCGACACCGGACGAGTGATCAGCGACTCGACGGAGACCACCGGAGCACCCGTGGCATCCGCCGCCGACAGCACCAGACTGCCCTGCGCATCACGGCGCAGCCGGGCCCGCAACACGGACGCACCCGCCGCGTGCAGCTCGACACCCGTCCACGCGAACGGCAACCGCACCTCGTCCCCGGCCTCCGACACCAGGGCGCTGGCCTGCAACACGCCGTCCAGCAGCGCCGGGTGCAGACCGAACGCACCCGCATCGGCGGCCACCGAGTCCGGCAGCACGACCTCCGCGAAGACCTCGTCGCCCCGGCGCCAGGCGGCCCGCAAGCCCTGGAACGCCGGCCCGTAGCCGTACAGGCCGTCGGCCGCGGCCTCGTACATACCGCTGACGTCCACCGCCGTGGCCCCGCGCGGAGGCCAGACCGCGAAGTCCTCCTCCGCGACCGGCGCCTCCCCGGCGGGAGCGAGGACGCCGTCGGCGTGCTGCGTCCACTCCTCCTGCCCGTCGGGGCGGGAGAACACCTCGACCGTCCGACGGCCCTCGGAGTCCGCCTCGGCCAGCACCACCTGGACCTGCACCCCGCCGCCGTCGGCGGGCAGCACCAGCGGCGCCTGGAGCGTCAGCTCCTCCAGCAGGCCGCAACCGAGTTCGTCACCGGCCCGGACCACCATCTCGACGAAGCCGGTCCCCGGCAGTAGCACCGCCCCACCGATCGCGTGATCGGCCAGCCACGGGTGCGTCCGCACGGACAGCCGCCCGGTGCAGACCAGGCCCGCACCACCGGCCAGCTCGACCGCCGCACCCAGCAGCGGGTGACCGACCGCACCCAGACCCAGCGACACCGCGTCCCCGCCCAGAGCCGGTCCGGCCGCACGCGGCCAGTACCGCTCGTGCTGGAAGGCGTACGTCGGCAGCTCGACCCGCTCGGCGGCGGGGAGGACGGAAGTCCACTCCACGGAGGCGCCGTTGACGAAGGCCTCGGCGAGCGAGGTGACCAGCCGGGTCACGCCGCCCTCGTCACGGCGCAGCGTGCCGCAGACCGCGGCGGGCACGATGCCCGGGCCGGCCTCCTGGGCGATCTCTTCGAGCGTGTCGTTCATCGCGCCCAGCAGCACCGGGTGCGGAGTCACCTCGACGAACAGCTGGTGCCCCTGACCGGCGAGCGTGCGCACCGCGCGGTCGAAGTGCACCGTCGCCCGCAGGCTGCCGTACCAGTAGGCGGCGTCCAACTCCTCGCCGGTGAGCGTCCCACCGGTCATCGCCGAGACCATCGGGATCCGGCCCCGGCGCGGCGCGATACCGGCCAGGACCTCGGTGATCTCCGCTTCGAGGCGGTCCACCTGCGCCGAGTGCGAGGCGTAGTCCACCGCGACCATCCGAGCCCGGACACCCTCCGCCTCGAACTCCGCCTTCAACTCCTCCAGGGCCTCGGGCTCACCCGAAACCACCACCGCCGACGGCCCGTTGACCGCCGCCAGCGACAGCCGCTCACCGAACCGGGCGATCCGCTCCTCCACCACCGCGGCACTCCGGCTCACCGACAACATCCCGCCGAGCCCGGCCAGCACCTTCAACGACCGCGAACGCAGCGCCACCACCCGGGCGCCGTCATCCAGCGACAGCATCCCGGCCACCGTCGCCGCCGCGATCTCACCCTGCGAGTGACCGACCACGGCGTCCGGCGCGACGCCCGCTGCCTCCCAGACCGCCGCCAGCGACACCATCACCGCCCACAACGCCGGCTGGACGACATCCGCCGCCGTCAACTCCGGCACACCCGCCAGGACATCGGCCAGCGACCAGTCCACATACGGCGCCAGCGCCGCCTCGCACTCCGCCAACCGCGCCGCGAACACCGGGCTCGACAGGGCCAGTTCACGGCCCATCCCCACCCACTGCGAACCCTGCCCCGCGAACGCGAACACCACCCGCGCACCCGGCCGCGCCACACCCGACACCACCGACCCCGACGGCACACCGGCCGCCAGACTCTCCAACCCGGCCACCAGCTCGCCGCGCCCGCCACCCAGCACGACCGCCCGGTGCTCGAACACCGACCGCGTCGTCGCCAGCGACCACGCCACCTCCGCCGGCTCCACCGACGGCCGCGCCGACACCCACGCGTGCAGCCGCTCCGCCTGCGCCGTCAGCCCCTGGGCGGAACGCCCCGAGACCGCCCAGGCCCCGACCCCGCCGGGTTCGACCACCGACGGGGCAGCGGCCGGCTCGACCGGCTCCGCGTCGGTCGCGGTACCGGCCTCGGCGGGCGCCTCCTCCAGCAGGACGTGCGCGTTGGTGCCGCTGATCCCGAACGAGGACACACCGGCCCGACGCGGCCGCTCCCCCACCGGCCAGGGCGCCGCCTCCGTCAGCAGCTCCACCTCACCGGCGGACCAGTCCACGTGCGGCGACGGCTCGTCCGCGTGCAGCGTCCTCGGCAGCTCCTGGTGCTGCAACGCCAGCACCATCTTGATCACACCCGCCACACCGGCGGCCGCCTGGGTGTGCCCGATGTTGGACTTCACCGACCCCAGCCACAGCGGCTTCTGGGCGCCACGGTCCTGACCGTAGGTCGCCAGCAGCGCCTGCGCCTCGATCGGGTCACCCAGCCTGGTACCCGTCCCGTGCGCCTCGACGGCGTCCACATCGGCGGCCGTGAGGCCGGCGTTCGCCAGCGCCGCGCGGATCACCCGCTGCTGGGACGGACCGTTCGGCGCCGTCAGACCGTTGGACGCACCGTCCTGGTTCACCGCCGAGCCGCGCACCACGGCGAGCACCCGGTGCCCGTTGCGCCGCGCGTCCGAGAGCCGCTCCAGGACCACCATGCCGGCGCCCTCGGCGAAGCCCATGCCGTCCGCGTCGGCCGAGAAGGCCTTGCAGCGGCCGTCCACCGCGAGACCGCGCTGCTGGCTGAACCCGACGATGCCGTCGGGGGTCGCCATCACGGTGGCCCCGCCGGCGAGCGCCATCGAGCACTCCCCGGCGCGGATCGCCTGGGTGGCCAGGTGCAGCGCCACGAGCGAGGACGAGCACGCGGTGTCGATGGTCACCGCCGGGCCCTCCAGGCCCAGCGTGTAGGACACCCGGCCGGACATCACGCTCGTCGCGAAGCCGGTCGTCAGGTGCCCTTCGGCTCCCTCGCCGCCGGTCGCCAGTCCGAGCCCGTAGGCCGACGCGAACCCGCCGACGAAGACGCCGGTCTGGCTGCCGCGCAGTGTCGCGGGGTCGATCCCGGCCCGCTCCAGCGCCTCCCAGGACGTCTCCAGCAGCTGACGCTGCTGCGGGTCCATCGCCAGCGCCTCACGCGGCGAGATCCCGAAGAACCCGGCGTCGAAGCCGCCGGCGTCCGCGACGAAGCCGCCCTCCTGGGTGTAGGAGGTGCCGACACTCTCGGGGTCCGGGTCGTAGAGGCCCTCCACGTTCCAGCCGCGGTCGTCCGGGAAGCGGGAGATCGCGTCCGCCCCGGTGGTGAGCAGTTGCCAGAACCCGTCGGGGTCGTTCACGTCGCCGGGGAGCCGGCAGGCCATTCCGACGATCGCGATCGGCTCGTCGGATCCCGCTTCCGCCGGGCGGACCGGCAGGAGGTCCACGGGCTGCTCGGCGTCACCGAGCAGCCGGGCCCGCAGGTGACCGGCCAGCGCGACCGGGTTGGGGTAGTCGAAGACCAGGGTGGCCGGCAGCCGCTGACCGGCCGCGGTGCCCAGGCGGTTGCGCAGTTCGACCGCGGTGAGCGAGTCGAAGCCCAGGTCGGTGAAGGCCCGGCCCGGCTCGACGGCCTCGGCGGAGCTGTGCCCCAGCACGGCCGCCACGTGGGTCCGGACCAGGTCGGTGAGCAGCCGGGTGCGCTCCTGTTCGGAGAGGCCGGCCAGCTGCCGTTGCAGCGAGTCCGCGCCGACGCCGCCCGAGGCGGCGGTCCGCCGGCCGGTCCCGGCCGTGACCAGGGCCCGCCAGAGCGGCGGGACCTCCGCGCTCCGCGTGGCCTGCGCGCGCAGCCCGGCGAGGTCCAGCCGGGTCGCCACCAGCAGCGCCTCGGAGCGGGCGGTCCCCTGGTCCAGCAGGGCCAGGCCCTCGGCCGCGCTCAGTGCCACGGCGCCACCGCGGGTCAGGCGGGCCCGGTCGGAGTCCGAGAGCTGCCCGGTCAGGCCGCTGACCTCCGCCCAGAGGCCCCAGGCCAGCGAGGTGCCGGGCAGTCCGGCCGCCCGCCGGTCGGCCGCCAGCGCGTCCAGGAACGCGTTGGCCGCCACGTAGTTGCCCTGACCCGGGACGCCGAACGTCGCCGCGGCCGAGGAGAACAGCACGAACCGGTCCAGGTCCAGCCCCAGGGTGAGCTCGTGCAGGTTCCAGGCGCCGTCGGCCTTCGGCCGCATCACCGCGGCCACCCGCTCGGGCGTCAGCGACGCGATGGTCCCGTCGTCCAGGATACCGGCGGTGTGGATCACGCTCCGCAGCGGACGCCCCGCCGGAATCGCCGCCAGCAGCGCGGCCAGCGCCTCACGGTCCGCCGTGTCACAGGCGACCACGTCCACCGACGCACCCGACCGCGCCAACTCCGCCGCCAGCACGGCCACCCCGGCGGCGGCCGGACCGGAACGGCTGGTCAGCACCAGACCGTCCGCCTGGGCCGCGGTCACCAGATGCCGCGCGACCAGACCGCCCAGCGTGCCCGTGCCACCCGTCACCAGCGCCGTCCGCCCGGATGGGCGGGGGGCGCGCAGTTCGGCGGGGACGGTCAGGACCAGCTTGCCGGTGTGGCGCGCCTGCTGCATGAAGCGGAACGCCTCACGCGCCCGCCGCACGTCCCAGGCCCGGACCGGCAGCTTCGTCAGCGTGCCGGCGGCCATCAGGTCGACGATCCGGCCGAGCATCGCGCCCATCCGCTCGGGCCCGGCCTCGCCCAGGTCGAAGGGCCGGTAGAAGACCCCCGGGTACTGGACGGCCAGGGCCTCCGCGTCCCGGAGGTCGGTGCGGCCCATCTCGACGAAGGCCCCACCGTGCGGCAGCAGCCGAAGCGAGGCGTCCGTCAGCTCGCCCGCCAGGGAGTTCACCACGATGTCCACACCCGCGCCGCCGGTGGCGGCGAGGAACTCCGCCTCGAACCCGGCGTCGCGGGACGAGGAGATGTGCGCTTCGTCCAGGCCCATCGCGGCCAGCACCGGCCACTTGGCCGGACTCGCGGTCGCGAACACCTCCAGGCCCAGGTGCCGGGCGAGCTGCACCGCCGCCATGCCGACGCCACCGGCGCCCGCGTGCACGAGCACCCGTCGGCCGGCCTCGGCCTCGGCCAGCTCCACCAGCGCGTACCAGCCCGTCATGAACGCCACGGGCACCGACGCGGCCTCGGCGAAGGTCCAGCCCTCCGGGATCCGCACCAGCTGCCGGGCGTCCGTGACCGTCACCGGCCCGAACCCGCCTGCGGCGACGCCCATCACCCGGTCGCCGACCGCGAGGCCGGTCACCTCGGGGCCGAGGTCGAGCACCGTACCCGCGAGCTCGCTGCCCATCACACCGCCGCCCGGGTACATCCCCAGGCCGATCAGCACGTCGCGGAAGTTCAGCCCGGCCGCGTGGACCGCCACCCGGACCTGTCCGGTCTCCAGCGGGTCGCCCGTCTGCGGCGCCGGCGCCGGTGTCAGCCCCTCCAGTGACCCGCCGGCGTCCGGCTCCAGCCGCCACGGCCCCTCGGGCACCGCCAGCTCGCCCGCCGGGCGCGCCAGACGCCGCCCGTGGGCCTGGTCGGCGCGGACGACCAGCTCGGACTCACCGCTGCCCACCGCCGACGGCAGCACCGTGGCGGGCGCACCGGACTCACCGGCGGGCAGGTCGACCAGGACGAGTCGGCCGGGGTTCTCCGACTGCGCCGAGCGCAGCAGGCCCCAGACGGCGGCGGCAGGCAGATCGGCGACCCGCTCACCGGCCGCGGCAGCGACGGCTCCCCGGGTGACGACCACCAGCCGGGCCTCGGCCAGACGCTCCTCGGCCAGCCAGGCCTGGGCCAGGCCGAGCACCTCACCGGTCACACGCGCGGCCGCCTGCGCCGGGTTTCCACTGTCCTGGTCACCGGCGCAGGCCAGCACCAGGGCGGCCTCGATCTCCCCCGCCTCGGTGGCGGCGGCCAGGCCTGCCAGGTCCGTGAACGAGCGGACCGGAACGCCGGAGGCCTCCAGCGCCTCGGCGAGGCCGAAGCGGTCGGCGCCGATCAGCGCCCACGCCCCGACCGGAGCCTCGGCAGCGCTCAGCGGGGCCCACTCGACGGTGAACAGGGCATCCGCCACCGTCGAGGCAGCGGAGTTCAGTTGGTCGGCCGCCACCGGACGGGTGATCAGCGACTCGACGGAGACCACCGGAGCACCCGTGGCGTCCGCCGCCGTCAGCACCAGACTGCCCTGCGCATCACGGCGCAGCCGGGCCCGCAGCACGGACGCACCCGCCGCGTGCAGCTCGACGCCCGTCCACGCGAACGGCAGCCGCACCTGCCCGGAATCGCCCTCCTCGGAACCGCCGACCAGGGCGCTGGCGTGCAACACACCGTCGAGCAGCGCCGGGTGCAGACCGAACGCACCCGCATCGGCGGCCACACCCTCGGGTAGCGCCACCTCGGCGAAGACCTCGTCGCCCCGGCGCCACACCGCGCGCAGCCCCCGGAACGCCGGGCCGTAGCCGTAGGGCGTCCCGGCCAGCGCCTCGTACATACCGCTGACGTCCACCGCCGTGGCCCCACGCGGAGGCCAGACCGCGAAGTCCTCCTCGGCGAGCGCGGGTTCACCGGCGGGGGCGACCAGACCGCTCGCGTGCTGGAGCCACGCCTGCTGCGCGTCGGCGGCGTCCGGGCGGGAGAACACCTCGACCGTCCGACGGCCGTCCGCATCGGCGGCGGCCACCACGACCTGGACCTGCACCCCGGAACCGTCCGCCGGGAAGATCAGCGGCGCCTGGAGGGTCAGTTCCTCCAGCAGGCCGCAACCGAGTTCGTCACCGGCCCGGACCACCATCTCGACGAAGCCGGTCCCCGGCAGGAGCGCGACCCCGCCGACCACGTGGTCGGCCAGCCAGGGGTGCGTCCGCAGCGACAGCCGCCCGGTGCAGACCAGCCCCGCGCCGCCGGCCAGCTCGGCGGCCGCGCCCAGCAGCGGGTGACCGACCGCGCCCAGGCCGAGCGAGACCGCGTCCCCACCGAGGGACGGCGCCGCAGCCGGCGGCCAGAACTGCTCGTGCTGGAAGGCGTAGGTGGGCAGCTCCACCGACTCGGCGGCCGGGAGCACCGTGCGCCAGTCCACGGGGGCACCGTTGACGAAGGCCTCGGCGAGTGAGGCCAGCAGGCGCTGGGCCCCGCCGTCGTCGCGGCGCAGCGTGCCGCAGACGGCCGCCGGCAGCGCGGCGGAGTCCAGCGCGACCTCTTCGAGCGTGTCGTTCATCGCGCCCAGCAGCACCGGGTGCGGAGTCACCTCGACGAACAGCTGGTGCCCCTGACCCGCCAGCGTGCGCACCGCGCGGTCGAAGTGCACCGTCGCCCGCAGGCTGCCGTACCAATAGGCGGGGTCCAACTCCTCCCCGGTCAGCGTCCCACCGGTCATCGCCGAGACCATCGGCACCCGGCCCCGACGCGGAGCCACCGCCGCGAGAACCTCGGTGATCTCCGCTTCGAGACGGTCCACCTGCGCCGAGTGCGAGGCGTAGTCCACCGCGACCATCCGAGCCCGGACACCCTCCGCCTCGAACTCCGCCTTCAACTCCTCCAGGGCCTCGGGCTCACCCGAAACCACCACCGCCGACGGCCCGTTGACAGCCGCCAGCGACAGCCGCTCACCGAACCGGGCGATCCGCTCCTCGACCACCGCGGCGCTCCGGCTCACCGACAACATGCCGCCCAGGCCCGCCAGGACCTTCAACGACCGCGAACGCAGCGCCACCACCCGGGCGCCGTCCTCCAGCGACAGCATCCCGGCCACCGTCGCCGCCGCGATCTCACCCTGCGAATGCCCCACCACCGCAGCAGGCTTGACACCGGCGGCCTCCCAGACCGCCGCCAGCGACACCATCACCGCCCACAGCGCCGGCTGGACGACATCCGCCGCCGTCAACTCCGCCACACCCGCCAGGACATCGGCCAGTGACCAGTCCACATACGGCGCCAGAGCCGCCTCGCACTCCGCCAACCGCGCCGCGAACACCGGGCTCGACAGGGCCAGTTCACGGCCCATCCCCACCCACTGCGAACCCTGCCCCGCGAACGCGAACACCACCCGCGCACCCGGCCGCGCCACACCCGACACCACCGACCCCGACGGCACACCGGCCGCCAGACTCCCCAACCCGGCCACCAACTCGGCGCGCCCGCCACCCAGCACGACCGCCCGGTGCTCGAACACCGACCGCGTCGTCGCCAGCGACCACGCCACCTCCGCCGGCTCCACCGACGGCCGCGCCGACACCCACGCGTGCAGCCGCTCCGCCTGCGCCGTCAGGCCCTCGGCCGTGCGGCCCGACACCAGCCAGGCGTCCGCCCCCGACACCACCGGCGCCGTCGCCGGGGTGTCGCCCTCCTGGACCTCGGCGCCCCCGGCCGGGGCCTCCTCCAGGATGATGTGCGCGTTGGTACCGCTCAGGCCGAACGAGGACACCCCGGCCCGGCGGGCCCGCTCACCGGCCGGCCACGGCACGGCCTCGGTCAGCAGCCGGACCTCGCCTTCCGTCCAGTCGACGTGCGGCGACGGCACGTCCGCGTGCAGGGTCTTCGGCAGCTGCTCGTGCTGGAGGGCCAGCACCATCTTGATCACACCGGCGACACCCGCCGCCTGCTGGGAGTGGCCGATGTTGGACTTCACCGACCCCAGCAGCAGCGGCCGTCCCTCCGGACGGTCCTGGCCGTAGGTGGTGAGCAGCGCCTGCGCCTCGATCGGGTCGCCCAGCGTGGTGCCGGTGCCGTGCGCCTCGACCACGTCCACGTCGGCGGCCGAGATCCGCGCGTTCGCCAGGGCCGCGCGGATCACCCGCTGCTGGGACGGACCGTTCGGCGCCGTCAGACCGTTGGACGCACCGTCCTGGTTCACGGCCGAACCGCGCACCACCGCGAGCACCTTGTGCCCGTTGCGCAGCGCGTCCGACAGGCGCTCGACGACGACCATGCCGGCGCCCTCGCCCATCCCCATGCCGTCCGCGTCGGCCGAGAACGCCTTGCAACGCCCGTCCTCGGCCAGGCCGCGCTGCCGGGAGAACCCGACGAAGCCCATGGTGGTGGCCATGACCGTGACACCGCCGGCCAGCGCCAGCGAGCACTCCCCGGCGCGCACCGCCTGGCAGGCCAGGTGCAGCGCCACGAGCGACGACGAACACGCCGTGTCGACGGAGACCGCCGGCCCCTGCAGACCGAGCAGGTAGGAGATGCGGCCGGACATCACGCTGGCCGCACCACCGGTCATCAGGTGCCAGTCGAGCCCCTCCATGGTCTGCAGGGACTGGTGCGCGACGTAGTCGGAGGGGGCGACGCCGACGAACACGCCGGTCTGCGAGCCCCGGAGCGAGGCCGGGTCGACCCCGGCCCGCTCCAGCGCCTCCCAGGACGTCTCCAGCAGCAGCCGCTGCTGCGGGTCCATCGCCAGCGCCTCACGCGGCGAGATCCCGAAGAACCCGGCGTCGAAGCCGGCCGCGTCCCGCAGGAACCCGCCCTCGACCACGTAGGACGTGCCCTGGTGGTCGGGGTCGGGGTCGTAGACGCCCTCGGTGTCCCAGCCGCGGTCGTCCGGGAACCCGGAGATCGCGTCCCCGCCGGCGGCGAGCAGCTCCCACAGTTCCTCGGGGGTCGTCACGCCCCCGGGGTAGCGGCAGCTCATGCCGACGATCGCCAGCGGTTCCGAGGCCGCCGAGACGAGCTGGCGGTTCCGCTGTCGCAGCCGCTCGGTTTCCTTCACGGAGGCACGCAGCGCTTCAAGGAGCTTGTCGGCCTGTCCGGTCATCGCTGCCTCCACGCATCGAGCATCATCAACATCACTCCGACTCGCCGTCCAGGGCCAGGCGGATCAGGCTGTCCGCGTCCAACTCGTCGATGGCCTCGGCCTCTTCGCCCTGGTCGCCGATCAGCGCGGCGTCCCGGACGTCGGCGAGCCGCATGAGCGCCTCCATCAGCCCGGCATCGCGGAACCTGGACAGCGGGACGGTCGCGAGGGCCTCCCGCAGCTTCTCCTCGGCCGCGTCCGCCTCGCCGTGCTCGGCGAGCTCCGGCAGCAGCTTCTCCAGCAGGAGCCCGGCCAGTTCCGTGGGGTTGGGGTAGTCGAACACCAGGGTGGCCGGCAGCCGCAGTCCGCTCGCGGTGCCCAGGCGGTTGCGCAGTTCGACCGCGGTGAGCGAGTCGAAGCCCAGGTCGGTGAAGGCCCGGGTGGACTCGACCGCCTCGACGGAGGCGTGCCCCAGCACGGCGCCCACGTGGGCCCGGACCAGGTCGACGAGCAGCCGCAGCCGCTCCGGCTCCGACACCCCGGCCAGCTGCTTGCGCAGCGAGTCCGCACCGACGGCGCCCGAGGCGGCGTGGCGCCGGCCCGTCCCGCCGCCGACCAGGGCCCGCCACAGCGGCGGGACGTCGGCGGCGCGGCCGGCCTGGGCCCGGAGCCCGGCCAGGTCCAGCTTGGCCGGGACCAGCACCGCCTCGTCCCTGGCGAGCGCCAGGTCCAGCAGCGCCAGGCCCTCGTCCGCGCTGAGCGCGGCGACGCCGCCGCGGTTGATCCGGGCGCGCTCGGAGTCGCTGAGCCGCCCGGTCAGTGCGCTGGCCTCGGCCCACATGCCCCAGGCGAGCGAGGTGGCGGGCAGTCCGGCCGCCCGGCGGTCGGCCGCCAGCGCGTCCAGGAACGCGTTGGCCGCCACGTAGTTGCCCTGACCGGGGCTGGCGAAGGTCGCCGCGGCCGAGGAGAACAGGGCGAAGTGCTCCAGGTCCAGCCCCAGGGTGAGTTCGTGCAGGTTCCAGGCACCGTCGGCCTTGGGCCGCATCACGGCGGCCACCCGCTCGGGGGTCAGCGACGCGATGGTCGCGTCGTCCAGGACACCGGCGGTGTGGACCACGGTCGTCAGCGGAGCCCCGGCGGGGACTCCGGCCAGGACGGCGGCCAGGGCGTCGCGATCCGCCGCGTCGCAGGCGAGCACGTCCACCGACGCGCCCGACCGCGCCAGCTCCGCGGCGAGCGCGGCCGCACCCGGCGCGGCCGGGCCGGAACGGCCGGTCAGCACCAGCCCGTCGGCCCGCCCGGTGGTCACCAGATGCCTGGCCACCAGGCCGCCGAGCGTGCCCGTGCCACCCGTGACCAGCGCCGACCTGCCGCGCTCGCGGGGTTCGGCCGGGCCGGCGGTGACGGTGAGGACGAGCTTGCCGGTGTGGCGCGCCTGCTGCATGAAGCGGAACGCCTCACGCGCCCGCCGCACGTCCCAGGCCCGGACCGGCAGCTTCGTCAGCGTGCCGGCGGCCATCAGGTCGACGATCCGGCCGAGCATCGCGCCCATCCGCTCGGGCCCGGCCTCGCCCAGGTCGAAGGGCCGGTAGAAGACCCCCGGGTACTGGACGGCCAGGGCCTCCGCGTCCCGGAGGTCGGTGCGGCCCATCTCGACGAAGGCCCCACCGTGCGGCAGCAGCCGCAGCGAGGCGTCCGTCAGCTCGCCCGCCAGGGAGTTCACCACGATGTCCACACCCGCGCCGCCGGTGGCGGCGAGGAACTCCGCCTCGAACCCGGCGTCGCGGGACGAGGAGATGTGCGCTTCGTCCAGGCCCATCGCGGCCAGCACCGGCCACTTCGCCGGACTCGCGGTCGCGAACACCTCCAGGCCCAGGTGCCGGGCGAGCTGCACCGCCGCCATGCCGACGCCACCGGTACCCGCGTGCACGAGCACCCGCTGGCCGGCCTCGGCCTCGGCCAGTTCGACCAGGGCGTACCAGGCCGTCATGAACGCGCTCGGGACGGAGGCCGCCTCGGCGAAGGTCCAGCCCTCCGGGATCCGCACCAGCTGCCGGGCGTCCGTGACCGCCACCGGCCCGAACGCGCCCTCGGCGACACCCATCACCCGGTCGCCCACGGCCAGTCCGGAGACTCCGGAGGCGACTTCGAGCACCGTTCCGGCGAGCTCACTGCCCATCACACCGCCGCCCGGGTACATCCCCAGGCCGATCAGCACGTCCCGGAAGTTCAGCCCGGCGACGCGGACCGCCACCCGAACCTGCCCGGGCTCCAGCGCGTCGCCCGTCTGCGGCGCCGCCGCGAGCACGAGGCCCTCCAGCGAGCCGCCGGCATCGGGCTCCAGCCGCCACGGGCCCTCGGGCACCGCCAGCTCGCCCGCCGGGCGCGCCAGGCGCCGTGCGTGGGCCAGGGTGCCGCGAACGGCGAGTTCCGGCTCGCCGGTGGCGAGTGCCGTCGGGAGGAGGGCGATCTGCTCGGCGCCCGCGCCGGTCGGCAGGTCGACCAGGACGAGCCGGCCGGGGTTCTCCGACTGCGCCGAGCGCAGCAGGCCCCAGACGGCGGCGGCGGGCAGATCGGCGATCCGCTCACCGGCCGCGGCAGCGACGGCCCCTCGGGTGACGACCACCAGCCGGGCCTCGGCCAGACGCTCCTCGGCCAGCCAGGCCTGGGCCAGGCCGAGCACCTCACCGGTCGCCCGGCGGGCGGCCTCGGCCGCGTTGTCGCCCTCCGCCTGGTCACCGGCGCAGGCCAGCACCAGGGCGGCCTCGACCTCCCCCGCCTCGGTGGCGGCGGCCAGACCGGCCAGGTCCGTGAACGAGCGGACCGGAACGCCGAAGGCCTCCAGCGCCTCGGCCAGGCCGAAGCGGTCGGCGCCGATCAACGCCCACGCCCCGGCCGGAGCCTCGGCAGCGCTCACCGCGGTCCACTCGACGGTGAACAGGGCATCCGCCACCCCGGCATCGTTCGACCGGAATTGCTCGGCCGACACCGGACGAGTGATCAGCGACTCGACGGAGACCACCGGAGCACCCGTGGCATCCGCCGCCGACAGCACCAGACTGCCCTGCGCATCACGGCGCAGCCGGGCCCGCAACACGGACGCACCCGCCGCGTGCAGCTCGACACCCGTCCACGCGAACGGCAACCGCACCTGGCCCTCGTCCTCGGCCCCGGCGACCAGGGCGCTGGCGTGCAGCACGCCGTCCAGCAGCGCCGGGTGCAGGCCGAACGCGCCCGCATCGGCGGCCACGCCCTCGGGCAGTGCCACCTCCGCGAAGAGGTCCTCGCCCCGGCGCCACACCGCGCGCAGCCCCCGGAACGCCGGGCCGTAGCCGTAGGACGCCCCGGCGCCGGCCTCGTAGATGCCGGTCACGTCGACCGCCGTGGACCCGCGCGGAGGCCAGACCGCGAAGTCCTCCTCCGCGACCGGCGCCTCCCCGACGGGAGCGACAACGCCACCGGCGTGCTGCGTCCACTCCTCCTGCCCGTCGGGGCGGGAGAACACCTCGACCGTCCGACGGCCGTCCGCATCGGCGGCGGCCACCACGACCTGGACCTGCACACCGGAGCCGTCGGCAGGCAGCACCAGCGGCGCCTGGAGCGTCAGCTCCTCCAGCAGGCCGCAGCCCACCTGGTCACCGGCCCGGACCACCATCTCGACGAAGCCGGTCCCCGGCAGGAGCACCGCCCCACCGATCGCGTGATCGGCCAGCCACGGGTGCGTCCGCACGGACAGCCGCCCGGTGCAGACCAGGCCCGCACCGCCGGCCAGCTCGACCGCCGCACCCAGCAGCGGGTGACCGACCGCACCCAGACCCAGCGACACCGCGTCCCCGCCCAGGGCCGGTCCGGCCGCGCGCGGCCAGTACCGCTCGTGCTGGAAGGCGTACGTCGGCAGCTTGACGAGGTCGGCGGAGGGCAGAACCGTCGTCCAGTCGACCGCCACGCCGTTGACATGAGCCTCGGCGAGTGAGGCCAGCAGGCGCTGGGCGCCGCCGTCGTCGCGGCGCAGCGTGCCGCAGACGGCCGCCGGCAGCGCGGCGGAGTCCAGCGCGACCTCTTCGAGCGTGTCGTTCATCGCGCCCAGCAGCACCGGGTGCGGAGTCACCTCGACGAAAACCTGGTGCCCCTGACCGGCGAGCGTGCGCACCGCGCGGTCGAAGTGCACCGTGGCGCGCAGGCTGCCGTACCAGTAGGCGGGGTCCAGCTCCTCACCGGTGAGCGTCTCCCCGGTCATCGCGGACACCATCGGGATCCGGCCCCGGCGCGGCGCGACACCGGCCAGGACCTCGGTGATCTCCGCTTCGAGACGGTCCACCTGCGCCGAGTGCGAGGCGTAGTCCACCGCGACCATCCGGGCGCGCACGCCCTCGGCCTCGAACTCCGCCTTCAACTCCTCCAGGGCCTCGGGCTCACCCGAAACCACCACCGCCGACGGGCCGTTGACCGCCGCCAGCGACAGCCGCTCACCGAACCGGGCGATCCGCTCCTCGACCACGGCCGCCGACCGGCTCACCGACAACATGCCGCCCAGGCCCGCCAGCACCTTCAACGACCGCGAACGCAGCGCCACCACCCGGGCGCCGTCCTCCAGCGACAGCATCCCGGCCACCGTCGCCGCCGCGATCTCACCCTGCGAATGCCCCACCACCGCAGCAGGCGCGACACCGGCCGCCTCCCAGACCGCCGCCAGCGACACCATCACCGCCCACAACGCCGGCTGGACGACATCCGCCGCCTCCAGTGCGGGGGCACCCTCGGCACCCGCCAGGACGTCGCTCAGCGACCACTCGACGTACGGCGCCAGCGCCGCCGCGCACTCCGCGAGGCGCGCCGCGAACACCGGGCTGCACGCCGCCAGTTCACGCCCCATGCCGACCCACTGCGACCCCTGACCGGCGAACGCGAACACCACCCGCGCACCCGGCCGCGCCACACCCGACACCACCGCACCCGACGGCACACCGGCCGCGAAGTTCTGCAGGCCGGACAGCAGTTCGCCGCCATCGGCGCCGACCACCACCGCCCGGTGCTCGAACACCGACCGCGTCGTCGCCAGCGACCACGCCACCTCCGCCGGCTCCACCGACGGCCGCGCCACGGCCCAGTCGTACAGCCGGCCCGCCTGAGCGGTGAGGCCCTCGGCCGAGCGGCCCGACACCAGCCAGGCGCCCACCGCACCGGGCTCGACCACCTTGTTCGGGACGTCGCCCCGGCCGTCGTTCCCGGCGTCGTTCCCGGCATCGGCCGGCTCGGCGACCGCCGGGGCCTCCTCCAGGATGACGTGCGCGTTGGTGCCGCTCAGACCGAACGAGGACACCCCCGCTCGCCGCACCCGGCCGTTGCTCGGCCAGGGCGCCGCCTCCGTCAGCAGCTCCACCTCACCGGCGGACCAGTCCACGTGCGGCGACGGCTCGTCCGCGTGCAGCGTCCTCGGCAGCTCCTGGTGCTGCAACGCCAGCACCATCTTGATCACACCCGCCACACCGGCGGCCGCCTGGGTGTGCCCGATGTTGGACTTCACCGACCCCAGCCACAGCGGCTTCTGGGCACCACGATCCTGACCGTAGGTCGCCAGCAGCGCCTGCGCCTCGATCGGGTCACCCAGCCTGGTACCCGTCCCGTGCGCCTCGACGGCGTCCACATCGGCGGCCGTGAGGCCGGCGTTCGCCAGCGCCGCGCGGATCACCCGCTGCTGGGACGGACCGTTCGGCGCCGTCAGACCGTTGGACGCACCGTCCTGGTTCACCGCCGAGCCGCGCACCACGGCGAGCACCTGGTGCCCGTTGCGCCGCGCGTCGGACAGGCGCTCCACCACCAGGACGCCCGCGCCCTCGGCGAAGCCCATGCCGTCCGCGTCGGCCGAGAAGGCCTTGCAGCGGCCGTCCGCCGCCAGTCCGCTCTGCTCGCTGAAGCCGACGAAGCCCTCCGGGGACACCAGGATGGTGACACCGCCGGCCAGCGCCATCGAGCACTCGCCGGAGCGCAGCGCCTGGGCGGCCATGTGCATCGCCACCAGGGACGACGAGCAGGCCGTGTCGATCGTCACCGCCGGGCCTTCCAGCCCGAGCGCGTAGGAGACCCGGCCGGACAGCACGCTCGTGGCGTTGCCGGTGATCAGGTGGGCCATGCCCTCGATGTCCGCGCCGTAGCCGTAGCCGGAGGTGTAGCCGCCGACGAAGACGCCGGTCGCGCTGCCGCGCAGCGACTCCGGGTCGATGCCGACCCGCTCCACCGCCTCCCAGGACAGCTCCAGCAGCAGCCGCTGCTGCGGGTCCATCGCCAGCGCCTCGCGGGGGCTGATGCCGAAGAAGCCGGCGTCGAACCCGCTCATGTCCTGGACGAACCCGCCGGACCTGACGTACGAGGACTCGCCGAGCGCCTCCAGGTCCCAGCCGCGGTCGTCCGGGAAGCCGGATATCCCGTCCCCGCCGGAGGCCAGCAGCGCCCACAGCCCGTCGGGGTCGACCACGCCGCCGGGGTAGCGGCAGGCCATCCCGACGATCGCGATCGGCTCGTCGGCCGCGATCGTGGCCGGCACGGCCGCCGGCGTCCCGGCGCCGTCCGGCACCGCCCCCAGCAGTTCCGCCTCCAGGTAGTCGGCCAGCGCGGCCGCGGTCGGGTAGTCGAACAGCAGGGTCGCGGGCAGCCGCAGCTCCGTGGCCGAACTGAGGTCGTTGCGCAGCTCGACCGCGGTCAGCGAGTCGAAGCCGAGTTCGCTGAAGGCGCGGTTGGTCTCGACCGCCTCGGGCGAGGCGTAGCCGAGCACGTGGGCGGCCTTGGCCTGGACGAGTTCGGTCAGCACCCGGCGCTGCTCGGCCCGGCTCATCCCGGCCAGTCGGCGGACCAGGTCCTGCTCGACCGGCGCGGCCGGGACCTCGGCCAGCAGGGCGGCCAGCCGGTGGATCTCCGGCAGGTCACGCATCAGGGGGACGGTCAGCAGGCTCGCCGCCTGCTGCGGCTGCGCGAGGATGACGGACCAGTCAATGTTGGTGACGGTCAGCACGGTGTCGCGGCAGTCCAGTGCCTCGCCCAGGGCCCGGACCGCGAGGTCCGGGTCCATCACGCCCTCCCACTGGTTGCGGGCCAGCCGCTGCCGGGCCGCCTCGGAGCCCTGCGCCACGCCGGCCGCCCACGGGCCCCAGGCCACGGCGAGCGCGGCCAGGCCGCGGCTGCGCCGGTTCTCGGCCACGGCGTCCAGGTAGGCGTTCGCCGCACCGTAGTTGGCCTGGCCCGGGCCGCCCGTGGTGGCCACCACGGAGGAGAACAGCACGAAGGCGTCCAGGTCGAGGTCGGCCGTCAGCTCGTCCAGGTAGGCCGCACCGGCGGCCTTGGCCGCGAGCACGGACTCCAGGCGCGCCGCCGAGAGGCCGTCGATCACGCCGTCGTCCAGCACCGCCGCGGTGTGCACCACGGTGCCCAGCGCGGGTCCGGTCGTGGCGATCCGGTCGAGCAGGCCGGCCAGCTCGGCCCGGTCGGCCGCGTCGCAGGCCAGCACGTCCACCCGGGCGCCCCGGGCGGCCAGTTCGGCCGCGAGCGCGGCGACACCGGCGGCGCCGGCGCCGGACCGGCTGGTCAGCACCAGGCGCTCCACACCGCGTCCGACCAGCCAGCGGGCCACGTGCCCGCCGAGCGCACCGGTACCGCCGGTGATCAGCGCGGTGCCGTGGGTCGGCCCCCACGTCCCGGCCGCCGCCGGCTGGGGGGCGTGGGTGAGCCTGCGGCCCACGATCCCGGCCGGGCGGAGCGCGGCCTGGTTCTCGTCGCAGCCGGCGAGTACGGCCACCAGCTGCGAGCCGGTCCGCTCGTCCAGGACGGGTGGGAGGTCGATCAACCCGCCCCAGCGGTCCGGGTATTCGAGTCCGACGACCCGGCCGAAGCCCCAGACCTGGGACTGCAGCGGGCTGGTCAGCACCTCGTTCGGGGCGGTGGCCACGGCGCCCCGGGTGAGGACCCAGAGCGGCGCGACGACCTCGACGTCGCCCAGCGCCTGCACCAGGCCCAGCGTGGCGGCCAGGCCCACGGTCACCACCGGGTGGTCCGGCAGACGGGTCTCGTCGGTCGCGAGCAGCGACAGCACGCCGGACACCTCTCCGGTGCCCCGCAGCTCCTCGCCGAGCAGGGCGGCGAGAGCCGCCCGGTCGACCGTCCCGGCCGGGACCTCGACGAAGACGAGCTCGGCGCCGCGGGAGGACAGCGCGGCCACGCAGCCCTGGGCCACATCGCCGTCGGTCTCCCCGGCGGGGAGCACCACCAGCCACCGGCCGGACAGCCGGGCGAGGCCGCCGGGGACGGTCGCCGGGGACCAGGTCACCCGGTAGCGCCAGGCCTCCGTGACCGAGCGGTCCCGCTCGCGGCGGCGCCAGGTCGCCAGCGCGGGCAGCACCTCGATGAGCTGCTGGTCCTCGATGGCCAGCGCCTCGGTGAGGTGGGCCAGGTCGCCGCCTTCGACGGCGGCCCAGAACTGCGCCTCCGCGGCCGTGCTCGCACCGTCGCCACCGACGGGGGACGCCGTCGCAGCGGCCTGGAGCCAGTAGTGCTGGTGCTGGAAGGCGTAGGTCGGCAGCTCCACCGTCTCGGCGGCGGGCAGCACAGTCTTCCAGTCCACCGACAGGCCGCCGACGTAGGCCTGGGCGAGTGAGGTGAGGAGGCGGGTGGCGCCCGCGTTGT
>NZ_JBVHHE010000047.1:0-44028 GCF_055561235.1 Kitasatospora sp. NPDC022856
GGCGCCAGGCGTAGGCGGCGGGGATCTCCTGGCGCAGGGCGAGGGACCAGTTGCGACGCAGGTGGGCCTTCATCTCGGCGACGATCAGTTCGGCGGCGCCGTGGTCGGCGCCGACCTGGGTGCGGGCGAAGCCCGACCAGGCCCGCTCGTGGGTGGCGCAGAACGCCTCGAAGGTGAGCCGCAGGCGGGGACCGTCCGGTGCGCTGCTGTCGTTCATGGCTTGCCCTCCCCTGCGCCCGCCCGTCGGGGGCGGCGCCTGCCGGTCGATCGTCATGTCGGTCCTCCTCGTGTCTGCGGTGTGGGGCCACCGAGCCTGAGCGAGGGAACGGTTGAGGCCCCCGTGGAACATGCAAGCGCAGCAGGGGCGGCTGTGTGCAAAGAGAGAATCAAGAATACTGACTGAAAGTAATATGATGAATACGCAGACGATACTGATGGATCGTCACATGCCGGTGGCATAGGTTGGACCGGTTCAGTGAGGCGCCGGTCGCAGCGGCCGCCGCGCCGGTTGACCGGCATCGGTCGTGGGCAGATGTCTCCACTGAGAGGTGCGCCCTGGCGCGCCTGAGCGCGCGCCGCATGGCGCATGGGGGTGGCGCGGCCCACGGGCCGACAAGGCGGGGGAGACAGATGGCGGGGAGCAGGGGAAGTCACGACGGCGTCGAGGTCGATCTGCAGTTGCACCGGGCGCACTCGGCCCGGATGTACGACTACTACCTCGGTGGGACGACCAACTTCGCGGCCGACCGCGAGGCCGCGGGGCAGGCCCTGGCCGTCTTTCCCTGGGCGCCCGTCGCGGCCCGGGCGAACCGGGCGTTCATGCACCGGTCCATCCGCTTCCTGGCCGGTACGGGGATCGACCAGTTCCTGGACATCGGTACCGGCATCCCGACCAGCCCGAACCTCCACGAGGTCGCCCAGCAGGTCAATCCGCAGGCCCGGGTGCTCTACACGGACAACGACCCGATCGTCTTCGCCCACGCCCAGGCCCTCCTGCGTTCCAACCCGGCGGGCCGCACGGTCTACCTCCAGGCCGACGTCCACAAGCCCGAGGCCATCCTGGAGTCCGCGGAGCTGCGGGAGGCCCTGGACCTGGCGCGGCCGGTGGCCCTCAGCCTCGTGGCGCTCCTGCACTTCATCCCGGACGAGCGGCAGGCGCACGCCGTGGTGGACCGGCTCAAGAGCGCGCTCGCCCCCGGCAGCGCCCTCGTGATCAGCCACGGCACGGCGGACTTCGCGCCCGCCGCCGCCGAGCGCGTCAGCCAGGTGTACGCCGCCGCCGGCACCCCGGTGCGGATGCGCGGCCGGGAGGAGGTCCGGAGCTTCCTCGACGGCTGGGAGATCCGCGACCCCGGTGTGGTGGCCACCCACCGCTGGCGGCCCGATCCGGACGGCTCCGGCCCGGAGATCACCGAGGCCGAGGCCTCCGCCTACGCCGCCGTGGCCGTCAAGCCCTGACCGGCGCGCGGCCGCCCGCGGGAAGGGCCGGCCGTGGGAGAGGGCCGGCCGCGGGGCCGGAGACCGGTGCTGTTCAGGCGGGTGACAGGGGGGTGTCGTGAGCGGTCCCCGGTTCAAGGGATCATTGCCCTGGCACGTTGCGTCGAGACCTCGTGCGAACGCCTTGCAGACGGGCTGATCGGAGAACACATGTCACCCCTGGTACGTCGGCGGACCGGTCGTCGGGTCCTCGCTGTCGCCGCCCTGACCGCGGTGGCGGTCGGCGTCCCCGCGGTGCTCACGGCCATCCCCGCCTCCACGCCGGAGGCGGCCCCGCCCGGCTGGTCCGCCGGGATCCGCTCGTACCTGGTGATCAGCGCACCCGCCGACGTCCACTCCGCCAAGGCCGCCGTGGTGGCGAAGGGGGGCACGGTCTTCGCCTCCTACGACGCGATCGGCGTGGTCGTCGCGCACTCGACCACCGGCGACTTCGCGACCACGCTGCGGGGGGTGCCCGGGATCCAGCAGGTGGGCGCCACCCGCACCGCCGACGTGCCGGCCGACGCCTACGCCCCGGCGGTGCCGGCCGCCCCCGACGAGTCGGACGAGGCCCCCGACGAGACCGTCGGCTGGAACATGAGCCAGATCAGGGCCGACCAGGCCTGGGACGTGACCACCGGCTCCCGCACCGTCAAGGTCGGCGTGCTGGACACCGGTGTGGACGACCTGCACCAGGACCTCGCGCCCAACTTCGACGCCGCCGACTCCGTCTCCTGCGCCTACGGCAGGACCGACACCCGGGCCGGATCCTGGCGCGCCATCGGCTCCCACGGCACCCACGTCGCGGGGATCATAGCCGCGGCCAGGAACGGCGTGGGCGTCGTCGGTGTCGCCCCGGGCGTGGAGATCGCCTCGGTCCGGACCGCGGAGCCGGGCAGCCTCACCTACGCCGAGAACGCCGTGTGCGGGCTCGTCTGGGCCGGTGACCACGGCTTCCGGGTGACCAACAGCAGCAACGAGACCGACCCGTGGCTGTTCAACTGCCCGGACAACCCGGACCAGGCCGCCATCATCGAGGGCGTCAGGCGCGCCCAGGAGTACGCCGAGAGCCGGGGATCGCTCCAGGTCGCCGCCGCCGGCAACGCCAACCAGGACTTCGCCGGAACGCCGACGGACACGTCGAGCCCCAGCGACTCCGAGCCCTTCGAACGGACCGTCACCAAGGCCTGCCTCGACGTCCCCGCCGAGCTTCCGGGCGTGGTGGCCGTCGCCTCCACGGCCGTCGGCGGCGGCTGGGCGTCCTACTCCAACTACGGCGAGGGCGTCATCGCCCTCGCGGCGCCGGGCGGCGACGGTGACGCGGACGTGTACTCGACCGTGCCCGGCGGGGGCTACGGCATGATGAGCGGCACCTCGATGGCCTCCCCGCACGTCACGGGTGTCGCCGCGCTGATCGCGAGCACCGACCCGTCGCTCACCCCGGCCGGGATCCGCGAGCGCCTCGCAGCCCAGGCCGACCCGCAGCCGTGCCCCGCCTCGGACACCCGCTGCGTCGGCACCGAGGGCGACAACGGCTTCTTCGGCAAGGGCGAGGTCGACGCGCTGAAGGCGGTCGGGGGCGCCGTCGCCGCCACGCGGCGGCCGGTGGCGGCCGGTGGCGGCTCCCCGGAGTAGCGACCCGGCGGTCCGGGGCCGTCGTCGGGGCGCCGTGCCCCGCCGTACCCGCCGTGCCCCGCCGTACCCGCCGGTACCCCGACGCACCCGCCGGTACCCCGACGCACCCGCCGGCGCCCGGACCCACCCGCCGGTCAGGGCCGTCCCGGGTGCGGTGCCGGGTGGTGGGGGAAGTCGGCCGGGTCGTGGGCGCAGATCAGTCGGACCTCGTCGTGGTGCGCGCGGCGCAGTTCGCGCAGGCGTTCCCGGTTCTGCAGGCGGGCGCCGTTGTCGAACGCCATCATGCGCTGGAAGGCCGTCAGTCCGGGCGGGCGGCGGGGTGCGGCGGGGTCGACGTCCGTCTGCGAGAAGTAGGCGTCGCCGCAGTGCAGCAGCCAGCGGTCGGCCTCCCGGACGGCGACGCCGCAGTGGCCGCGGGTGTGCCCCGGCAGGGGCACGAGCAGCAGGTCGGGGCCCCCGCGCCAGGGTGCCGGGATCGCGCGGAAGCCGTACCAGTTCTCGGTGGCGGCGTCCGGTCGGTGCTCCACCCAGCGCGGACCGTGGGCCCACTGGACCGGGCGGTAGCGGTCGCGTTCCCCGCGGGTCGCCAGGGCCTCGACGGCCCGGAGCTCGTCGGCCAGGACGTGGACCCGGGCGTGCGGGAAGTCGCCGATCCCGCCGGCGTGGTCGGGGTCGAGGTGGGTCAGGACGATGTCGCGGACGTCGCGCGGGTCGTGGCCGAGCGCGCGGATCCGGTGCACCGCGGTGGCGGCCGGCCGGAGCCGGGGCCGGACCGTCCGCAGGAAGGACCGCCCGAGCCGCCGCGGGTCCGCGACGTCAGCGGTCCCGAACCCGGTGTCGACCAGGACCAGTCCGTCCGCGCCCTCCACCAGCAGGCAGTGGGCCGTCAGCCGGCCGATCAGCGGTCCGCCGCTGCCCAGGAGCAGCCGGCCCCCGACGGGGCACATGGTGGCGCAGTTCAGGTGATGGATGGTCATCTCGTCTCCGGTGTCCCGTGCTAGGCGAGTCGCAGGCCGTGGCGGGCCCGGGGGGTGGGCGCGATCGCGGTCGGGCCCGCCGGGGTCCGGCGGCCCGCCGGTCCGGCCAGCCGCCCGTCCAGGTCCTCGGCCAGCCGGACGTCCCCGTGCGCGGTGTACAGCTCGCCCGCCGCCCGGAGCTGGTCGCCGGCCTCCTCGGTGCGTCCCGTCCCCGCCAGGAAGTCGGCGAAGTGACGCCGCGCCAGGGCGTGCAGCCGGACGTTGCCGCTCGACCCGCACAGGTGCAGCGCCTCCCGCCAGACCCGTTCGGCCGCCTCCGGTTCGCCCAGCGCCTGCCGGGCGAGGGCCTCGCTGACCATCGCCCACAGGTGGGCGTTGGCGGTCGGACGGTCGGACAGCAGCGCGCGCGTCTCGCGGGCGTGCTCCAGCGCGGCCACCGGCTCGCCCAGCACCACCTTGATCGCCGCCGCGTTGCTGAGCACGGTGGCGGCGTGCTCGCGCAGTCCGCTCGCCCGGATGAGGGCGAGGGCGGCCCGCGCGATCCGGTCCCCCTCGGCCGGGTCGCCGGACAGGGCGGCCATCGAGGACCGTACGGAGAGGGCGTGGATGTGCAGTTCGCCGTCGTCCGCGGTGGTCCGGCCGACGGCCCGCCCGGCGAGCGGCAGCGCCTCGGCGACGCGTCCGCTGGAGCCGAGGGCGCAGGCCGTCGCCGCCTCCATGGCGGCCAGCCCCTCCCGGCCGCCGTCCAGCCGGGCGGCCCGCAGCCCGACCCGAAGGCAGTCGAGCCGGTCGGCGACCCGCCCGGCGCCGTAGTAGAGGATCGAGGCCGACCGGGCCAGGCGCCACGCGCGTTCGTACTCGCCACGATCGGTCGCCGCCGTCACCAGCGCGCGGAGCACCGGCTCCTCGGCGTGGCACCAGGCGAGCGTGGACCGGACGTCGCCGAGCCGCGGCAGCGCGCGCGGCCCGGGCCCGGCCGGCCGGAACGGCTCGTGGTACGGGTTGATCCGCCGGACCGCCAGGCCGGTCGCGACGAGCTCGTAGTCGACCAGGCGCCGGAACGCCGCCCGTTGCCGCTCGGGGGCGAAGCGGGCGAACAGCTCCGAACCGTAGAGCCGGACCAGGTCGTGCCGGCCGAAGCGACCGGGCGTCTGCTCCGCCAGTAGGTGGTGCGCGGTGAGCGGGCCGAGCGCGTGCCGGGCGCCCTCGGCGTCGGTGTCCAGCAGCGCGGCGGCCGCGTACGGGTCGGTGGTGCTGCCCGGGTGCACGGTCAGCAGCGCGAGCAGGCTCCGCGCGCCGTCCGGGAGATGGTGGTGCGTCAGGGTGAGCGCGGCCCGGACGCTGACCGCCCCGCCCTGGGTGCCGAGCGCGGCCAGCCGGGTGCCCTCGTCGCTCAGCTCGTCCACCAGGTCGGCGATCCGCCAGCCCGGGCGGGCGGCGAGCCGGGCGGCCACTATCCGCAGCGCCAGCGGGAGCCGGTCGCAGAGACCGATCAGCCGCCCGGCCGGCTCCGGCTCCGCCGCCACGCGCTCGGCGGTGAGCAGGCGCTCCAGCAGGCGGTGCGCGTCGGCGGACGGCAGGGCGGCGAGCTGGAGCAGCGCGGCGCCGTCGGTGACGACCAGGTCCTCCAGGCTGTTCCGGCTGGTGATCACGGTGGCGCAGCCGGGCCCGGACGGCAGCAGGTCGGCCACCTCGGCGGCGCACCGCGCGTTGTCCAGCACGACGAGCAGCCGGCGCCCCTGGGTGCGGTCACGGAACAGTGCCGCGCGCGCGGCCCGGTCCTCCGGGATCGCCTGCTCGGGGAGGCCGAGCGCGCGGAGGAAGCGGCCCAGGGCCTGGGCCGGGTCGCCCGGACCGGCGGGGTCGAAGCCGCGCAGGTCCGCGAAGAGGACGCCGTCCGGGAAGCCCGCCGCGACGCGGTGGGCCCAGTGGAGCACCGTCGCGGTCTTGCCCACCCCGGCGGGGCCGGTCACCACGGCCAGGCCGTCCCCGGTCCGGTCGGGCCCGCACTGCCGGTCGAGCCAGTGGCGCTCCGACGAGCGCCCGACGAAGCCCCGGGGCGGCCCGGGCAGGTCCCCGACGGCCACCGGCGGCTCGACGACGGCCGTGTTGTCGGAGGTGTCGGGGGTGTCGGGGGCCTGACGGGAAGGGGCGCCCCGGCCGGGGCGGTCGGTGGCCGGCAGCTCGGCCAGGGCCTCCTGCAGCGCGGGCCCCGGTGCGACGCCCAGTTCCTCGTCCAGCCGGGCACGGGCCCGGTGGTAGACGCGCAGTGCGTCCGCACCGCGACCGCTCTGGTGCAGACAGCGCATCAGCAGGGCCGCGGTGGGCTCCCGCAGTCCGTCCGCGCGGACGCTCTGCTCCAGGACGGGGACGGCCGCGTGGCCCAGGCCGAGCCGCAGCTGGCGCCGCGCCCACGCGGTCAGGGCCTCGGTCCGGCCCTCGTCGAGCCGGCCGGCCAGATCGGTGCAGAGCGGGGTGGCCGGAAGATCGGCCAGGGCGGCGCCGCGCCAGAGCCCGAGCGCCCGCTGGAGCAGCCCGGCGGCGGTGGCGTCGTCGGTTGTCTCGGCGGCCCGCGCGGCCAGTGCCCCGGCGGCGAGGGCGTCGACCGCCCCGGGGTCGCCGTCGAGCCGGTAGCCGGGCGCGCGGGTGGTGAGCGTGAACCCCGAGCCGGCCAGCACCTTGCGCAGCGCCGCGACGTGCCCCTGCAACGCCGCCTTCGCCTGGAGCGGCGGTTCGTCGCCCCACATCAGCTCGAAGAGCCGCTCGACCGCCACCGTCCGGCCCAGCTCCAGCGCGAGCAGGGCGAGCACCGCCCGCCGCTTCGCACCGCCGACCGCGGCGGCCTCGCCGTCCGCGCGCCACAGCTCGACCGGTCCGAGCAGCCGTATCCCCATCGTCCCCGTCCCGCCTGTGCCGTGCTGGGCCCTGCTGTGCCGCGCCCTGCGGTGCCCCTGCTGTGCTGTGCTGTGCCTGTTCCGTGCAGGGGTGGCATCCTACCGACGGGTAGCATCCCGGTGGCACCCGTCGTCCGACGGGGGAGGGGCGGCGGGCGACCTCCTGGCGCCCGCCCCGGGGGCCGGGCCGGGCGCCGTTCCGGGTGCCAGGTCGGGCGCCGGGCCCGGCGTCGCGTCAGAGACCGCCGAGCCCCGGGGGGCGTCGACGGGCGGCCCGGTGCGTAGGCCTTCGGGCCAGGAGGCGGCCCCGGAGAGGGGGCCGAGCCCGCCGGTGAAGCCGCCCCGACGAACGGCGGTGGCGAGCAACTCGGCGTCGTGCGCGGAGAGATCGTCGTTGCTCGGCGACCGGCCCGGCGCTTCCGCCGGGCCGGGTGGCCACCCTTGCCGGACGGGTGCGGTCGGCGCAACTCGCCCGCGCCCGGGGCTTGGTCAGGCTTCCGGGGCGATGTCGGCGCGGGGGCGCCGATGTCGACGTGTCCGCGGTGGCACGTCAACCTCCGGATGTCCTGGCCGTCCACCTCTGGTGCTTCGGCGTCCGGCCAGTAACATGAGCTCTCCTCGCGTTTCTGTAGGAGGTTGTCATGCAGGCTCGACTCGAACTGCCGTCCGGGTTCCGCTGGGGCGTCTCCACGGCGGCCTACCAGATCGAGGGGGCCGTCGAGGAGGACGGCCGCGGGCCTTCGGTCTGGGACGTGTTCGCCGCCCGGCCCGGCGCGGTGCGGGACGGGCACACCGGGGCGGTGGCCTGCGACCACTACCACCGGTATCCCGAGGACGTCGCGCTGATGCGGGGCCTCGGGCTGGACGGTTACCGGTTCTCGATCGCCTGGCCTCGCGTGCAGCCCACCGGCGCGGGCCCGGTCAATCGCGCCGGGCTCGACTTCTACGACCGGCTGGTGGACGCCGTGTTCGATGCCGGGATCACCCCGCTGCCCACGCTCTTCCACTGGGACCTCCCGCAGGCCCTGGAGGACGCCGGCGGATGGCTGAACCGCGACACCGCGTACCGGTTCGCCGAGTACGCGGCGGTGGCCGCGGACCGGCTCGGCGACAGGGTACCCGCCTGGATCACCCTCAACGAGCCCTTCGTGCACATGGTCTACGGCTACGCGATGGGCATCCACGCCCCCGGCCGGACCCTGATGCTGGACGCGCTCCCGGCCGCCCACCACCAGCTGCTCGGCCACGGCCTGGCCGCCGCCGCCCTGCGCGAGCGCGGCCTGGAGGTGATGATCGCCAACAACCTCACCCCGGTCTGGCCCGCCTCCTCCTCGGAAGCCGACCTGGTCGCCGCGCAGGCCTACGACGCCCTGCACAACCGCCTGTTCGCCGACCCGCTCCTGCTCGGCCGCTACCCCGACCTCGCCGCCTACGGCGTCGGCCCCGATCTCGGCGGCAGCGTCCGGGACGGCGACCTGAAGCTGATCGCCGGGACGCCCCTCGACGGCCTCGGCGTCAACTACTACAACCCCACCCGCATCGCCGCCCCCGCCGACCCCGGCCTCCCCTTCACCGAAGCCCCCATCGAGGGCGTCCCCCGCACCGCCTTCGACTGGCCCGTCGTCCCCGACGGCCTGCGCGAACTCCTCGTCGGCCTCCGCCAGCGCTACGGCGCCGCCCTCCCGCCCGTCACCATCACCGAGAACGGCTGCTCGACCACCGAAACCCTCGACGACCAGCCCCGCGTCGACTACCTCGCCGGCCACCTCGACGCGGTGGCCGCAGCGGTCGCCGAGGGCGTGGACGTGCGCGGCTACTACACCTGGTCACTGCTCGACAACTACGAATGGGCCGAGGGGTTCAGTCAGAGATTCGGTCTCGTCCATGTCGACTTCGAGACGCAGAAGCGGACCCCCAGGGCCTCGTACGGCTGGTATCGGGACGTGATCGCCGCCCAGCGGAAGCGGTCCGCGAGGTAGGCGGGCCGGTCTGGTCGGGCACCGGGCGGGGCTGCTTCACGCTCGCGCCACGCCTGTGCAACACGTTGCTGGGAGCATCGACCGCATGCTCTCCCTGGTCGCCCCGCCCACGCACGGCAGGACCGCGTCGCCCACCGAGGGCGGCGGGGCCGGGGCCGTGCTGCGCGCGGTACTGACCGCCGGCCCGCTGACCCGCAGCGCCGTCGGCCGGGCCACCGGCCTCAGCCCGGCTGCCGTCTCCCGGCACACCGCCGACCTCACCGGACTCGGGCTGCTGCGCGTCCTGCCACCGCCGGACGGTCCGCCCAGGGCGGGGCGCCCGCAGCTGCCGCTGGACATCGACACCCGTCACCACCTCGCCTGCGGGGTGCACATCGGGGTGCCGTGGATCACCTTCGCCCTGCTGGACCTGCGGGGACGGGTGGTCGCCCACGAACGCCTGCCCCGGCGCGGCGACGCCGCCGCGGTCCTGGGCACCATCAGGGCGTACCTACCGGGTTTCCTGGGCCGCCGGGCCACCGGCCACTCGGTGCTCGGCCTCGGAGTGGTCACCGGCGGCTGGGTGGACTCCGAGACCGGCCGCGTCGTCGCCCACGGCCCGCTCGGCTGGTACGACGTCCCCGTCCGCGACGTCCTGGCCGACGCCACCCGGCTGCCCGTGCACGTCGACAGCCACGCCCGGGCGCTGGCCCAGGCGGAGCTGCTGTTCGGCGCCGGCAGCACGGCCACCGAACTGGTCCAGCTGTTCGTCGGCAACGTCGTCGACGCGGCCATCGCCACCGGCGGCAGCGTGCTGCGCGGGAGGCGGTCCCGCGCGGGCGACATCGGCCACCTCGCCGTACCCGCCTCCACCGAGCCCTGCTCCTGCGGACGGACGGGCTGCCTCCAGGCCGCCGTCGCGGATCGGACCCTGGCCCGCCGGGCCCACGCCCTCGGCCTCGTCCCCGAACCCGACTTCGGCCTGTTGCTGGACCTGGCCGGCGCCGGGAACCGCGCCGCGATCCGCCTCTTCGAGGAGCGGCTCCGGCTCGTCGCGCCCGCCGCCGGCCTGCTGCTGGACGTCCTCAACCCCGAAGTCCTGGTGGTCAGTGAGGCGGGGCTGTCGGTGGCGCCCTGCCTGCACCCCTACCTGGCCGAACAGATCCGCCTGCACTCCAACGCCGCACCCGAGCAGCTGGTCACCGCCACTGCCTTCGGCGTCGACGTGCTGGCGGTCGCGGCCTGCGCCGGGGTGCTCGACAGCGTCTACCAGCGGCCGATGGAGCTGCGGACGGCCGGGAGCTCGACCGCCCGGGCGATGCGTTGAGCCCTCGTCAACGGCGCATTAATTCCACCGCCAGGCGAATCGTTGAACGGCCGGACGGCGGGTCGGAGAATCGGGTCAATCCCCTTTCTCCCGCCCGCCTGCCGAGCCCCGGAGCGTTCCGCCATGCCCGAAAGTCCCGCCGATCGCCAACTTCACTTCAACCTCTTCCTGATGGGAGTGGGCCACCACGAGGCCGCCTGGCGCCACCCCCGCACCGACCCGTCCGCCGCAGGTGACGTCGCGCACTTCCAGAGGCTCGCCCGGACGGCCGAGGCGGCCGCCTTCGACTCGGTGTTCCTCGCCGACGGCGTCGAGGCCCGCTCCGACGGTGGATGGGGCCTGATCAGCCACTTCGAACCATTCACCCTGCTCACCGCGCTGGCCGCGGTGACCACGAGGATCGGCCTGATCGGCACCGTCTCCACCGGCTTCTCCGAGCCCTACAACCTGGCCCGGCAGTTCGCCTCACTGGACCACATCAGCCACGGGCGGGCCGGCTGGAACATCGTCACCTCGGCCGGCGACCGCGCCGCCCAGAACTTCGGCCGCAGCGCCAACCAGGACCATGCCGTCCGGTATGAGCGGGCCGCCGAGTTCCTCGACGTGGTCACCGCCCTGTGGGACAGCTGGGAGGACGACGCGCTGTTGCTCGACCGTGCGAACGGGGCCTTCGCCGCCCCGGACCGGGTGCACGACATCGACCACGTCGGAAAGCACTTCCAGGTGCGCGGGCCGCTGAACATCCCGCGCAGCCCGCAGGGCCACCCGCTGCTCGTGCAGGCCGGATCCTCGGACGACGGCAAGGCCTTCGCGGCCCGTTGGGCGGAGGCGGTGTTCACCGCGCAGCAGACGCTGGCCGAGGGGCAGGCCTTCTACGGCGACCTCAAGCGACGGACCGCCGAGGCCGGCCGCGACCCGGCCCGGGTAAAGATCCTGCCCGGCGTCGTCCCCGTCCTCGGCTCCACCGAGGCGGAGGCACGTGCCCTGGACGAGGAACTGGACGCCCTGATCAACCCGGCCCGCGCGGTCGGCGTGCTCTCCACGGTGCTCGGCGTCGACCTCACCGACCACCCACTGGACGAACCGCTGCCGCCGCTGCCGCCGGTCACCCGGATCAACGGTGCCAAGAGCCGCTTCGAGCTGATCCGCGACCTCGCCGAGCGCGACCGGCTGACCCTGCGCCAACTCGTCGGACGGCTCGGCGGCGGCCGTGGCCACCAGGTCGTGGTCGGCACCCCCGAGCAACTCGCCGACCACATCGAGACCTGGTTCACTCAGGGCGCCGCCGACGGCTTCAACATCATGCCGCCCGTCCTGCCCGGCGGCCTGGACGACTTCGTCGAGCAGGTGGTCCCGATCCTGCGGGCACGCGGCCTGTTCCGCGAGGGCTACACCGGGAACACCCTGCGCGAGCACTACGGCCTGCCGCGCCCGGCCGGGCGGTACACCGCGCCGTAACGGTCGCGCGTCGTAACGGTCGCGCGTCGGGTCGGGCGCCGGCCCGCACGTCGGCCCGGCGCCCGGCTGCACGGGGGAAGACCCGGACCGACGCCATGGGGGAAGGCCCGGACCACTCGGTCCGGGCCTTCCCCCATGGCGTCGGCCGCCCTCGGTCCGCAGCCCGCAGCCCTCGGCCCGGCCGCACGGAGTCCTCCGCGCGGCCGGGCTGCCGGTCAGGAGGTGTAGTGCGAGGCGTCGTCACCCTCCAACACCTGGCTGGGCTCGCCCGTCACACCCACCGGGACGTCACCGGCGACGGTGACGCGGTGCAGGCGGCGCGGCAGGTCGTCGTAGTCGTCCGGCGCGTAGTGCTGGGTGGCGCGGTTGTCGAACAGCACCACGTCCCCCAGCTCCCAGCGCCAGCGGACCACGTTCTCGGGCCGGGTCACGTACGCCTGCAGGCTGCGCAGCAGGTCGTGGGACTCCGCGGTCGGCAGGCCGACGACCGACTGCGCGAAGCCGCCGATGAACAGCCCACGCTCACCGCTCTCCGGGTGCACCCGTACCACCGGGTGGACGGTGCGGTACTTGCGGGCGGTGAAGACCCGGCGGCGCTCCTGGTCCGCGGCGTCCAGCTCCTTTCCCTGCGCGTAGTCGTAGTCGTTGGTGTGCACGGCCCAGAGCCGGTCGGCGAACTCGCGCAGCTGCTCCGGAAGGTCCCGGTACGCGGCCTGGGTGTTGGCGATCAGCGTGTTGCCGCCGTACGGCGGGACGATCAGGCTGCGCAGGGTGCTGGCCTTCGGAGGCGTACGGACGAAGGTCACGTCGGTGTGCCAGCGGTTGGCCCGGCCGCCGTCCTCGCTGTCCACCGCCAGGACGTTCGGCTGGCCGTCGAGCGCGGGGACGGTCGGGTGCGCGGTGGTGAGGGTGCCGAAGTTGGCGGCGAAGCGGGTCTGGCCGTCGTCGTCCAGCTGCTGGGCGCGGAAGAAGAGCGCCTTGTGCTCCACCAACGCGGCGTTGAGCTTCTCGACGGTCTCCGCGTCGAGTGCGGCGGCGGTGTCGACGCCGAGGATCTCGGCGCCGATCCGGCCGCCGATCTTGCGGATCTCGAAGGTGCTGGTCATGGGGATCTCCTTCGGACGGTGGGTACGGTACGGACGGTCAGGAGGTGATGGGGGCGGCCGAAGCGGCCGGCCCCAGGGTCGGGCCGATCGCGCGCAGCGCGCCCGGGGTCCGGCCCCGGCCCCAGCCGATCTGCGCGCGATAGCTGCCGAGCAGCCCGGCCTCGGTCAGCCGCCGCTCGTCGCGGACGGCCGGGTCCTGCGGCTGCGGGTGGGTGTACGGGGCGACGAACAGCGCGTCGACCGGGCAGTTGGCTTCGCACTGGAAGCAGGTCTGGCAGTCGTCCTGCCGGGCGATCGACGGGATGCCGTCGGTGCCCCGCTCGAAGACGTCGGTCGGGCAGACCTTGATGCACTTGTCGCAGGCGATGCAGCGTTCCGGGGAGACGAGTTCGATCATGCGGTGACCTCCGTGGTGGTGCGGGGCAGCGGGCGGGTCCAGACCTCGTCCAGGCCGCCGGTGGCGATCCGGTGGTGCTGCGCCGGATCCTGGTCGGGGTGGTCGAGCCGGCGGGCCATCCCCCGGGATTCGGTACGGGCGAGCGCCGAGCGGTACATCCAGCGGGCGTTCGCGGCGAGCGCCGCCGCCTGCCGGGCCCGGATCGCGTCAGCACCGGTGGCCCGCAACCCGGCCCGCAGCCGCGCCCAGGCGTCGTCGAGCACGGTGAGCGCCCCGGTGAGGCCGTCCCCGTGCCGGAGGTAGTTCTTGTCGTACGGAAGCACTTCGTGCTGGACGGTGGTGACGATCTCGCGGGCGTCCCCGCCGGGCGTCCCGGTGGGGCGCAGCCCGGCCCGGCCGGCCGGGGCGAGCGTACGACGACGGGCACCGGGCCCGAGCGCACGCGCGTACCCGGCGGCGCCTCGCCCGGCCCAGGTGCCCGAGGACATCGCCCATGCCGCGTTGTGGCTGCCGCCGCCGGTGAAGCCCCCGCAGATCTCCTCACGGGTGGCGGCGTCCCCGGCGGCGTACAGGCCGGGGACGGTGGTGCGGCAGTCGTCGCCCGCGATCCGGATGCCGCCGGTGCCGCGCACGGTGCCCTCGGCGAGCAGGGTGACGGCGAACCGGTCGGTGAACGGGTCGATGCCCAGCCGGTCGAAGGTCAGGAAGAAGTTGGGCTGGGCCAGGCGCATCGCGCGTCGGGCCGCTTCGTCGGCGCGGTCCAGCAGGCAGTACACCTTGTTCCCCGCCAGCAGTGAACGGGCGATCACCGAACGGCCGCCCTGGCTGGCCGCGCCCTCCAACGGGGCACCGTCCGCCGTGGTGAAACTGGCGTACGAGTAGAAGGCGGTCTTGGTCACCGAGGTGTGCTCCGGCGCGATGCCGTAGGCGTTGGAGAACTCCATCCCCGAGAGCTCGGCGCCGACTTCGGCCGCGTACAGGGCGCCGTCGCCGGTGTTGGTGTTGGTGCCGAGTGCCTTGCTGAGGAACGCGCAGCCCCCGGTGGCGAGCACCACGGCGCCCGACCGCACCAGGAAGGGGTGCCCGGCCTGCCGGCGGTGGCCCGCGGCACCGGCGACCGAACCGTCGATGGCGGTGAGCAGTTCGGTGACGGGGCTGTGGTCGAGGATGCGGACACCCGCCCGCCGAACCCGGATCCGCATCCGGCGCATGTACTCGGGGCCCTGCAGACCGTTCCGCAGCTGGCGGCCGTCCGGACCGGTCGGGAAGGGATAACTCCCGCTTTCCGCCAGCTCGTTCATGTTGGCGTAGGTCTGGTCGAGGACCCTGGCCATCCAGCGACGGTCGGCCAGGTAGCCGCCGAGCGCCTCCCGGCTCGCCATCGCCGCCTCGCGCCGCACCGGCTCCGGGTCGACGTACCAGACACCGGTGCCGCCTGCCGCCGTCGAGCCGCTCGTCCCGCAGTACCCCTTGTCGGCCAGGACGACGTCCGCGCCCGCGCGGGCCGCGTCCAGCGCCGCCCAGGTGGCCGCCGGGCCGCCGCCGACCACCAGGACGTCGGCCGTGAGCTCCTGTCGTGTACTCATGTCAGGCCTCTCAACCGCCCAGCGGGGCGCGCCAGGCGGTGAACCGGCGCTCCAGCGCGACCAGCAGCTGGTTGAAGACCAGCCCGATGACGGAGATCGTCACGATCCCCGCGTACATCTGCGGGATCGCGAAGTTGTACTGCGACGCGTTGATCAGATAGCCGAGTCCCGCCTTCGCCCCCACCATCTCGGCGGCCACCAGCACCAGGATCGACACCGCCCCGGCGAGCCGGACGCCGGTGAAGACCACCGGCACCGAGGCGGGCAGGATCACCTTCTGGAACAGCCGGGGCGCGGAGAGGTCCAGCGAGCGGGCGAGCCGGATCAGCGTCGGGTCCACACTGCGCACCGCGCTGATGGTGTTGAGCAGGATCGGCCACAGGCAGGCGTACAGCACGATCGAGATCTTGGACGTCTCGCCGATGCCGAGGATCAGCACGAACACCGGGAGCAGGGCGAGCGCCGCCGTGTTGCGGAACAGCTCCAGCAGCGGGCTGAGCAGGTCGGCCACCGGCCGGTACCAGCCGATCAGCAGGCCGAGCGGCACACCGATCACCACCGCCAGGCCGAAGCCGCTGAGCGAACGGGTCAGGCTGGCCAGCGTGTTGTCGGCCAGCTGGCCGTTCTGCAGCAGCCCGTACCAGGCGCCCAGCACCTCGCTGAACGGCGGCAGGAAGGTCGGGTCCACCAGCTCGAACCGCGGGGCGAGCTCCCAGAGCAGCAGCAGCGCGACGATCGCCACGGATTTCGTGGCGCCGCTCAGCAGTAGCCGCAGCAGACGGCGCGGCACCCTCGACCGGAGGGCCGGCGCCGGGGCCGCCGTCCCACCCCGGGCCGCCGTCCCACCCCGGGCCGGCGTCCCACCCGGGGCCGGTGGCGGGGTCGATGCACTGCTCGGGGGTGATGCACTGCTCGGGGCTGATACCCCGCCCGGGGGCGGTTCGACCGTAGGCCGGGGTTCGACGGGGAGCGTCCGCACGTCCACCGCCGCGCGCGGGTTCAGATCGGTGCTCATATGCGGCTGACCTCTCTCTCCAACTGCTGCGCACGGCTGACCTCGTCGTGCAGCAGGCTCCAGATCCGGTGGCGGTAGCGGGCGAACTCCGGGCTGGATCGCAGGTCGTGACCGGCCGCACGCTCACCCAGGTCGATCGGGACGACTTCCTTCACCCGGCCCGGCCGCGACGTGAGCACCGCGACGCGACCGCCCAGGTAGACCGCCTCCTCGATGCCATGGGTGATGAACACGACGGTCTTGCCCGTCCGCCGCCAGATCCGCAGTAGTTCGTCCTGGAGCGACTCGCGGGTCTGTGCGTCGAGCGCCGCGAACGGCTCGTCCATCAACAGGACGGCCGGGTCGTACGCGAGACTGCGGGCGATCGCGACCCGCTGCTTCATGCCGCCGGAGAGTTCGTGCGGGTGGCGGTCCTCGAAGCCGGTGAGACCGACCAGGTCGAGGTACTCCCGTGCCCTGGCGGCCCGTTGCCGCCTCGCCACGCCGGTGGCCTCCAGGCCGAACTCCACGTTGCCCTGGGCCGTCCGCCACGGCAGCAGTGCGTACTGCTGGAAGACGATGCTGCGGTCGATCCCCGGGCCGGTGACCGGCAGGCCGTCGAGCAGGATCTCGCCGGAGGTCGGCGCCGTCAGTCCCCCGAGGAGGTCCAGCAAGGTGGATTTCCCGCAGCCGCTCGGTCCGACGACCGTCAGGAACTCGCCCTTGGCGACGTCGAGTTCGATCGAATCGAGGGCGATGAACCCGGAGGGTGGGCGGTCTCCCGCACGCCCCCGGACCGGGAACGTCTTGGTGACCTGGCGGAGGCTGATGTGATCGGTCATCGCGGGCTCAGCTCCCGGCGGTGGGAGTGGGCGAGGCGGCCGAGTAGCCGTTGAACTGGTTGGTGTAGAGGTCGGCCGCCTTGACCTGCCCGGCCTTGATGTCACCGTGGGCGGTCAGCCAGTCGATCCAGAGCTGGAAGGTCTGGTCCGTGATCCGGCCGCCGGGCTCGGCGACGCCGAAGGACTTCCAGTACTGGAGCGCCGCGACGTCCTCGTTGCGGCCACGGCGCTTGATGATGTCCGTGCTCCGGGCGATCACCTCCTCGCGCGGCGTCGTCCGGGCCCACTCGATCGCCTTCGCGACCCCCGTGACGAAGACCCTCGACGTGGTCGGGTTCTGGGTGAGGAACCTGTCGGTCAGCACGTACGTGCCGGCGCTGAAGGCGCCCAGCAGGTCGAAGTCGCTGAACAGCGGCCTGATCCCGCCCGCCGCCAGCGCCTTGTCCCGCAGGATGCCGCCCAGCGAGGCGACCTCGATCTGCTTCTGGCGCAGCGCCTGCTCGGTGTTGACCGGGGGCACGACGATCCGCTCGACCCGGCGCAACTCCGATGCGGCGAAGCCGTTGCGCTGGAGGTAGGTGTCCAGCACCGCCTCGACGTGGGCGCCGAGCGTGTTCATCCCGACCTTCTTGCCGACCAGGTCCCGGGCGGAGCGGATCGGGCTGTCCTCCAGCACGTAGTAGCCGTTGTAGGAGGCGGCGTCGACGCCGTAGTAGCTGATCGCCGCCTTCACCGGGGCCCCGGCCGCGATCAGCTTGACGACGGCGCCGTTGAACGCCCCGCCGAAGTCCGTCTGCCCGGTCGCCGCCGACTGGATGTCCTGCGGGCCGCTGATCGTGTTACCCACCCACTCCAGCTTCACGTCGCCGAAGTAGCCGAGATCCTCGGCGAGTTCGGGCAACGTCACCTGCCCGACCCAGCCCTGGTAGCGGAGCTTCTTCGTCTCGGCGCCGCCGGCCGCCGTCGCCCGGCCGCAGGCGGCGGCCGCCGCCGCGACCGCGGCCAGCGTGAGGAACCGGCGTCGGGAGGTGGGTGGGGGAGCGGGCCATGAGGTCACGGGCATGGGGAGGTCCTTTGCGGGGTCGGCTGGGTACGCCGACGGGGACGCGCGGCAGGGCTGCGCGTCACGCGGCGAGGCGGGTGAACGGCTGGTGGTGAACAGGGGAGCACCCGGCGCACAGGGCCGGGGCGGGGCGCCTAGGGCGCGGAGGCCGCGCAGGACGGCACGGCGAGGTACGGCGACAGCCCGGAACTGCGGCCGCGACGTCAGGGCAACCGTGCCGGTAGGGCGACCGTGCCGGTTCAGGCCGACAGGTGAGAGGAGCGCGTCAGCGCCAAGGGGCGCCGGTCAGTGGCAGACAGCACAGATGGCGCTCGCGTGTCGTCGTAGATCGACGTGCAGGCGGCCCACAAGGCGCTCGGATTGGCTCACGTCCGACAGCCTGGCAGCTGACCCGAACCAGGTCAACGAATGTTCAGCCGCCGGAAGAAACCCGCCTCGGCCGGACCGGGGGCCCCGCGCAGACGCGTCCGGAGTCGCGCGGGGCGTCGCTCCCGGGGTCGAGCCGGGGGTCGAGCCCGTCGCCGGCGGGCGCTCGGATGGGGCCGTACAGAAGTCAGCCCGTCCGACGGGTCGAGTGGTTGCCGGCCGCCGCGACTCGGCATCGGCGGTCCGCCCCGTCGGCGGCTACGCGGCCCGGCGCATCGCAGGAGCCCCGTACCGGACGTTCTGCGGAAGGACCATCCTCACCTTCAAACCCGACTCCGACTACATCGATCCCGAGAAGCCGAAGCCGATGCAGGGGCAGTTCCATCCGGCAGCCGCGGGTCAGCTTCACCGCCGGGCGCCAGGGCTGCTGGGACCACACCAGCCTCAACAACACGTAGCCACGAAGGGCGCCGCCCACCGCGGCGCGAGAGGCGACCGTCGGGCCCGGACCCCAGTGGATACCCCTGGTCTTGGGCGCTCCCGTCATGAGGCGGGAGCGCCCAAGACCAGGGGCTGGAACGTCGGCCTTCGCGACCGGCTCCGTGCTGACGCTCGACGGCGGCGGGTCCCTCGTCTGGGCCGACCGGCAGACGGATCACGTGAGGCGCCGGGGGTGGGGCGGCCGTCCCGGCGGTAGCGGTCGCCGCGGGGCGTCCGAGCGGGCGCGGGTCACGGGGCTCGCGACCCGCTCGTGGGTCCTGCCCGATCGCGGTTACTCGGCGTAGGGCTGGTCGGTTCCCTGGGCGCTGTAGCCGAGGCTCCAGACGTAGCCCTCCGGGTCGGCGAAGGTGCCGCCGTACCCGCCCCACGGCAGAGCGCCGGCGGGCTTGAGGACGGTGGCGCCGGCCTGCTGGGCCTCCGTCATGATCTCGTCGACCCGTGCCTCACTACGGACGACGTAGGTCAGGACCAGGCCGCTGAAGCCGCTGCCCTCCTGGTCCGTGCCGACCAGGTCGGCCAGGCCCTCGCGGCCGTAGAAGCCGACCGGCGAGGCGCCGTCCGATGCGAAGAACACCGAGACGCCGTAGTCGTTCTGGATCTTCCAGCCGAGCCCCTCGGTGTAGAACCGCTTGGCCCGGTCCATGTCCCGGACGCCGAGGAGGATGGAGCTGACGTGCGCCTTCATGGCTCACTCCTTGTACTGGTGGATGTGTGTGCGCTACTGGTGGAGGTGTACGCGACGTGTGGGGGTGTGCGCGTCGGCGATCCGGGCCGGGCCCGGCTGTCGTCGGCGGCGCGGACGATCGAGCGGGGCTGGGCGCGCAGGACCCGGTGGCCCGTCGGAGGCGCGGCCCGTCGTCAGGACGGCGTGGGGGCGAGCGCCTCGGCGGCCTCCCAGGCGAACCCGTCCTGGTCGGTGAAGGCCCCGGCGTCGCTGCCGAGCACGATGCGGTGCGAGCCCGTGCCGTGGACGGGGACGCCGAGGTCCTTGGCCAGCGCGCGGCGCTTGTACAGCGCCAGCTTGACGGTGCCGGCCCGACCGGGGGCGAACTCGGTGTACTTGCCGCCGAAGCTCTTGGCCACGGTCAGGCCCCGGTCGACGTAGACCTGCTTGGTGGCCTTCACGTCCTCGACGCCGAGCAGCAGGACGACCTCGTCGATCTCGCGGGTGGCGGGGCCGCTGTCCTTCTTCGCGGAGGTCGCGATCTTCCAGATCGTCCCGTCCGGGGCCTGGACGACGCCGCCGTAGCCCCACAGCGACTTCGCGGCGGGCTTCAGGACGGTCGCCCCGGCGTCCACGGCGGCGCCGACGAAGCCGTCGACGGTCGCGGGCCCGGACACGGTGAGCGCCAGGGTGAAGCCGCGGAAGCCGGAGGAGTGCGCCCCGGACGCCCGCAGGCGGATGTGCGCGTCCACGCCGAAGGCGCGGTAGAAGCGGAGGGCGGCCTCGGGGTCGGCCACCTCAAGGGTGACGGAGGAGAGGGACGTGTGGGCTGCGGTGGAAGCGGTGGTTGCCATGACCATCACGCTAGGCGCTGCCCGGCGGCCGGGGCTTCTCGATTCCTGACCGGTCTCGCGACCCGCCTCACCACCCACACGGGCATCCCGTCCAGGATGATCGCCGGCCCCGCCGCGGGAGCGGGACGGCCGTCCGCCGCGTCCGCCGCACTCGCCGCACCCGCCGCGTCCGCGGCCCGGCGCCGGAAGGCTCCTGGCGGCATGCCGACCAGCTCGGTGAAGCGGGTGGTGAACGTACCCAGCGACGCGCAGCCGACCGCGCGGCAGACCTCGGTGACGCCGAGGTCGCCCCGCCGCAGCAGCGCCGCCGCCCGCTCGATGCGACGCGCCATCAGATACGCGTACGGCGACCGGCCGTAAGCGGCGCGGAACTCCCGACTCAGCTGCCCGGCGGGCGTGTTCGCGTCGCGGGCGAGCGCCGCCACGTCCAGCGGCCGCGCGTACTCCCGGTCGATCCGATCGCGGACGCGGCGCAACCGCGCGAAGTCGGCCAGGCGCTGCGCCTGGACGAGCGCTCGCCGCCATTCCGGCCTGCACATGGGAACCCCCTCGTTCTCCGTCTGCCCTGTCCGTCTGCCCTGCCCATCGGCGTCTTCGAGCGACCGGGGGTGGCCGAGACGGCTGCCCCCCGGACGTGTCCACGTGCCGCCGGCACCCCTCCCGGGTGGTCCCGCGGCGGCTCGCACAGCCGCGCCGGTACCCGTACGGCTCAGCGCAGTTCCTGGATGCGGATCAGATTGCCCGCGGGATCGCGGAACGCGCAGTCGCGGACGCCGTACGGCTGGTCGGTCGGCTCCTGGACGACCTCGCTGTCACCGGCCTGCACCTTCTCGAAGGTGGCGTCGAGGTCCGGGGTGGCCAGCAGGATCCAGCCGTAGGTGCCCTTGGCCATCATCTCGGTGATCGTGCGGCGCTCGTCCTCGGTGATGCCGGGGTCGGCGGCGGGCGGCGCCAGCAGGATCGACGTGCCCGGCTGCCCGGCCGGGCCGACCGTGATCCAGCGCATCCTGCCCTGCCCGACATCGCTGCGGACCTCGAAGCCCAGGACGTCGCGGTAGAAGACCAGCGACGCATCCGGGTCGTCGTGCGGAAGGGTGGTGGTGTGAATGCTGATGTCCATGGCGTGCAGGCTAGGGGCAACGCCGTGGCCCGCGCTTCTCGATTCCTGATCGATCGGGACACATTCGGACGTCGGCGGAGATGTCGGGCGGCGCGCCCTCGCGTCCCACGCCAGCGGCGGGGCGGAGCGGGGAGACCCCGGCCCCCGCCCCGCTCCGCCCCGTCACATCACGTCACGTCACGTCACGTCACTCGGCGGGCAGTCGAGGGGTGCGCGGCGGTTCCGTGCGGCGGGCGGCCGTCGCCTCGAAGGCGGCGCCGAGGGTCAGGAGCGCGTTGTCGTCGTAGGCGCGGCCGGCGAAGGTGAGGCCGACGGGCATGCCGGTGTCGGTCATGGTGCCCATGGGCACGGTCACCGTGGGGATGCCGAGGTGACGGGGGACCAGGTTGCCGTTGGCGACCCAGACGCCGTTGCGCCAGCCGAGGTCGGCGGACGCCTCGGAGACCTCCATGTCGGCGGGGCCGACATCCGCGACCGCGGGGAACACGACGGCGTCCAGGCGCAGTTCGTCCATCCACTCCTCCAGGTCGACCCGGCGGGTCTCCTCCAGTCCGCGCAGGCCCGCTTCGAGGTGCGGCATGTCGGTGAAGGAGGCGTACGGGCGCTCGCGGACGAAGCGCGGGTAGTCGCCGATGGTGTCGTCGAAGCCGTCGTAGCGGTCGGGGAGTTCGCCCTGCTGCTTGGGCCAGATGCGGTCGCCGTCGACCTCGGCCAGGGTGGCGAGCGCGGGGTCGGCGTTGGCGCGCAGGAAGTCGTCCCACGCCCAGGCGGAGAGGTCCTCGATCTCGACGGTGAGGTAGTCACGGCCGACCAGGCCGCGGGTGAGCAGCGAGGGCGTGCCGGGGCGGTCGGACTCGTAGTTCGACACGACGGGGAAGTCGACCTCGACGACCTCGGCGCCGGCGGCCTCCAGGTCGCGACGTGCGGCTTCCCACAGGGCGATCACCGAGGGGCGGGTGTCGATCCGCTGTCCGGTCTGGCCGCCGATGCCGCCCTCGGGGTTCGTCCCGGCCTCGGGGTCGGCGTTGATGTACATCCTGGGCACGCCGACGCGCTTGCCGGCGAGCGCGGCCCGCGCCGCCCCGGCGTCGGCGGGGGCGAGGGCCGGGTAGGAGGCGGGCCGCACCCGGGAGGCGGCGGGCAGCGGCACCCACGGCTGGGCGCGCCACAGGTCGCCGCGGGTCTCCGGGTCGTCGGCGACGATGACGTCGAGCAGCTCGAACAGGTCGGCCATGGTGCGGGTGTGCGGGACCACGACGTCCATGGTCGGCACGAGCGGCCAGTTGCCGCGCACCGAGATCACGCCGCGGCTGGGCGTGTAGGCGCACAGCGCGTTGTTGGAGGCGGGGGCCCGGCCCGAGGACCAGGTCTCCTCGCCGAGGCCGAACGCGCCGAACGACGCGGCGGTCGCGGTGCCGGAGCCGTTGGAGGAGCCGGAGCCGTAGGCGCTGGTGAGCCAGTCGGCGCTGTACGGGCTCTCCGCGCGGCCGTAGACGCCGCGCTGCATGCCGCCGTTCGCCATCGGCGGCATGTTGGTCAGGCCGATGAGGACGGCGCCGCCCGCGCGCAGCCGCTCGATGGCGAAGGCGTCGCGCTGGGCGACGAGGTGCTCGAAGGCCGGCGAACCGGCGGCGGCCGTCAGCCCCTTCGCGAGGTAGCTGTCCTTCGCGGTGTACGGGATGCCGTCCAGCGGGCCGAGCGTCTCGCCGCGCGCGCGGCGAGCGTCGGAGGCCTCGGCCTCGGCGCGGGCGTCCGGGTTCATCACGACCATCGCGTTGAGGGCGGTGGCGGTGCCGGGCCGGTCGTACGCGTCGATCCGTGCGAGGTAGGCGTCGAGCAGCTCGACCGCGGTGGTCCGGCCCTTCTCCAGTGCCTCGCGCAGGTCGGCGATACAGGTCTCCACAACGTCGAATCCGCGCGTCATGCGGGTGCCTCCTGGGTGGGGGTCGGGCAGGTGGATCGCCGGGCGGCGGGCCGGTCGCGCGTACGCGGCCCACCACGCCTCCGGCGCACTGACTAGAATTTCAGTCTAGACTACGGATCTAGACCCCCAGGATCGAGGTGCGGCCATGTCGACGCGAGAGACCGAGCCGGTGACGGGTGCCGCGCAGGGTGCCGAGGCGGGCGGCGCGTCGGGCGCTGGGACGGGCACTGAACCGGGCGCCGCTCCCCAGCCCTCCCCGACCTCGGTCGACCGGAAGCGCCAGCCCAGCGGCGACGAAGCGCGGGGGCGGGCGATGCGGGCCGCCATCAGCGTCATCGCCGAGAAGGGCACCGCGGCCGTGCGGATGTCGGACATCGCCGCGCGGGCCGGCATGAGCACCGGGCACATCCTCTACCACTTCGGCAAGAAGGACCGGCTGCTGCTGGAGGTCCTCGCGTGGAGCGAGGCGGACCTCGGCACCCGGTTCGAGCGGGCCGCGGACGAGGCCGCGTCCCCCGCCGAGAAACTGGCGCTGTTCGTCCGCTACTACCTGCCCCGCCACCCGGGCGACGAACGCTACGCGCTGTGGACGCAGGTGCTGGCCCAGTGCCACGACGACGCCGGCCGGCAGGTTCTCACCGACCTGTCCGACGTCTGGGAGGAGCGGCTGGAAGCCGTCCTCCGGGAGGGGCGGGCGCTGGGGCAGTTCGCCGACGTGGACCCTACCGAGTTCGTCATCAGGGCGGTGGCCATGCTCAACGGGCTCTCCGGGGACGTGATGTTCGGGCGGGCCCGTTGGCAGCACGCCTCGGCGCACGCCTTCGCGCTGGCCGCGCTCGAACGCGAACTGCGGCCGACCGGCCGGGCCTGAGGACGCGCCCCGCTGCCGTCGCACGGGTCCGGCACACCGGGGCCACCGCGTGCGGCGCGAGGGCCGGCGACGACCGGCGGGGCCGGCCTGTGCGGCCGCCCGGCGGCAGGCTGTGCGCGGTGCCTCGGGCTGCGGGAGCATGCCCTCATGGACACCGAGACTCTCGTACGCACCCGCCGGGCCCTGCACGCGGTGGCCGAGCTGGTCCTGGCCGGGCCGCAGTACCGGGACAGCGGAACCATCAGGCTGCGCGCCTGCGCGGGGGGCTTCGCCACCACGGCCGAACCGCGGCTGTGGGTGATCGGCGCGGAGCTGGTCGCGCCCGGGCAGGCGCTGTCCCTCGAATGGACCACCTGCACGGCGCTCGGTGCGGCCCTCGGACTCGCGGTCGGTGCCCCGGCCGGGCTGTACGGGGACGGACCGGTCGTGGCCGCCGACGACGCCGTCGAGGCGGACCCGTCCGCCGCCCGCCGGCTCGCGCGGTGCTTCGCGCTCGGGGACGCCGCGTTGCGCGGGCTGTTCGCGGGGGCGGACCCGGTCATCTGGCCCGAGCACTTCGACATCGGGGTGACCGTCGACGGCGTGAACTACGGCGTCTCACCCGGCGACGCGTTCCAGGCGGAGCCGTACGCGTACGTCGGCCCGCCCACCCCGCGGCGGGGCGAGTTCTGGAACGCGCCGTTCGGCGCCGCCCGGCCGATCCGCGAACTCGGCGGCGTCATCGGCACCATGGCGTTCCTGGAGCAGGGCCGCGGGCTGGCCGCCACGGCCTGACCGGCCGGCGCGCGAGGGCGCTCCCGGCGGGACGGGGCCCGGCGGCGCTCCCTCGGCGGCCGGGGGCCTCGCACTCCCGCGCCGAACGGTGACGCAGGTCATGGCGGAGGTGGCACCTGGCTGCGGCTTCGGGTGTCCGGCTGGTGTGAGAGCACGGGGGAGAGCACCGGGCGGCTCGGACGAGGACGTGGTGCTGGAGCGGACGGCGGCGATCCGCCGGCTGTCCCGCCGGGTCGTGCACGTGCTGCTGACGGCGCGTCCGGCCTCGTCGGGGTGGTCGTCAGGGACAGCGTCGGCCTGGTCGGCCTGGTCGGCCTGGTCGGCCTGGCGGCGCTCGGCGCGGCGCCGTGCGGGGCGTCGTTCGCCTGGACCCCGCCGGCCGGTTGGCTCGCGTTCACCCTCCTCGTACCGCCGCCGGGCGGCACCGCGGGGCAGGTGCTCCACTGGATGGCCGTTCTGCCCGGCACGGCGGCGTCCACCGGGACGGCGTGGGCCCTGTTCGCGACCGGCGCCGCGGCGTACGCGGCCGCAGGTCCGAGGCGGTAGCGGGCATTCCGGCGGTCGGTCGGGGCCGTGGAGACGGGTCCGGCGAGGCGTTCGGACAGGGCCACGATCCGCTGGGCGGGCGGAAGTTCGGTGCTGCCGAACTATTGGTAGGGAACTTTACTATCCATTAGGCTGTCGGTCGGCGGCTTGGCACGGCACCCCGGCTCGAAGGGGGTGTGACGTGCTCAGCGAGAGCTCTGACCCGGCCGCTGCGGTGGCGCGGTTGCCGCTCGCCCGGTGAGTTCGTGTGCTGTGGACCGGAGTCCAGCTCTCGCCATCTACTCAAGGTCATGGAGTTCAGGGATGCGTCTGGGTGTCTCGGCAAGACCTGTTCGTGTCGGAGTGTTCGCCGCTGTGATCACGTTGCTCGGCGGCCTGTTGCTCGGCTGGTCCGGGCAGGCGGGGGCGGCGGTCGACCCGCTCCTCTCGCAGGGGAAGGCCGCGACGGCCTCCTCCACCGAGGGGTCGTCGTACGCGGCGGGGAAGGCGTTCGACGGGAGTACCTCCACCCGGTGGGCCAGTGTGGAGGGGAAGGACCCGCAGTGGCTGCGGGTCGACCTCGGGATGAGCGCCAACGTCTCGCGGGTGAAACTGAGTTGGGAGGCCGCCTATGCGAAGGCGTACCGGCTGGAGGTGTCGGCGGACGGGGTGACCTGGACGGCGGTGGCCGAGGAGAAGGCCGGTAACGGCGGGACGGACGACTGGACGGGGCTGGCCGGAAAGGGCCGCTACGTCCGGATGTACGGGACGGCGCGCGGGACGTCGTACGGGTACTCGCTGTTCGAGATGCAGGTGTACGGGGTACCGGACGGCACTCCGTCGCCGACCGGCACCCCCTCGCCGACCGGTACCGCGCCGGGCGGGGCGTTCACCGTGGTGGCGGCGGGCGACATCGCCGCCCAGTGCACCGCCGCGGACAGCGGCTGCGCGCACCCGAAGACGGCCGCGCTGGCCCAGCAGATCAACCCCAAGTTCTACCTGACGATGGGTGACAGCCAGTACGACGACGCCCGGTTGGCGGACTTCAAGGCCTACTACGACAAGACCTGGGGGGCGTTCAAGGCGAAGACCCACCCGGTGCCGGGCAACCACGAGACCTACGACCCGGCCGGGTCGCTCGCCGGGTACAAGGCGTACTTCGGCAGCATCGCCTACCCGCAGGGGAAGAGCTACTACAGCTTCGACGAGGGCAACTGGCACTTCGTCGCGCTGGACTCCAACGCCTTCGACCAGAGCGCCCAGATCGACTGGCTGAAGGCCGACCTGGCGGCCAACGGGAAGAAGTGCATCGCCGCCTACTGGCACCACCCGCTGTACTCCTCCGGCGGCCACGGCAACGACCCGGTCTCCCGGCCGGTGTGGAAGATCCTCTACGGGGCCAAGGCCGACCTGGTGCTGAACGGGCACGACCACCACTACGAGCGGTTCGCCCCGCAGGACCCGGACGGGAAGGCGACCGCGGACGGGATCGTCGAGATCGTCGGCGGGATGGGCGGCGCCGAGCCCTACCCGATCGAGCAGGTCCAGCCGAACAGCCAGAAGCGGATCAGCGGTGACTACGGCGTGCTGAAGCTGGACTTCACCGACTCCGGCTACGGCTGGAGCTACGTCGGGACGGACGGCCAGGTCAAGGACACCAGCCCGAAGTACAGCTGCCACTGATGATGTACCTCGCCACCACGGGCCGCCGTCCGGACGCGCCGTCCCGCCCCGCCGGGGCGGGACGGCGCGTCCCGGGCACGGTCGTCGCGCTCGGCGCGGTCAGCCTGGTCACCGATGTCTCCTCGGAGATGGTCACCGCCGTGCTGCCGCTCTACCTGGTGCTGGGGCTCGGCCTCTCGCCGCTTCAATTCGGGTTCCTCGACGGGCTGTTCAACGGGGCGACGGCACTGGTCCGGCTGCTCGGCGGCAAGCTCGCCGACCGCGGCGGCGGCCGGCACCGGACGGTCGCCGGGGTCGGCTACCTGCTGTCGGCGCTCTCCCGGCTCGGGCTGCTGCTGGCCGGCGGCGCGGCCGCCGGGATCGCCGCCGCGCTGGCCGCCGACCGGCTCGGCAAGGGCGTGCGGACCGCGCCGCGGGACGCGATGATCTCGCTCAGCGCGCCGCCGGAGGAGCTCGGGCGGGCGTTCGGGGTGCACCGGGCGATGGACACCACGGGGGCGCTGCTGGGCCCCCTGGTCGCGTTCGTGGTGCTGTGGGCGACGGCGGACGCGTACGACGCGGTCTTCGTGGTCAGCTTCGCCACCGGGCTGTTCGGCGTGCTGGTGCTGGTGCTCTTCGTCCCGGCCGGGGCGAGGCCGGCGGTCGGCGTGAAGCCGGTGGCCGATGTGAAGCCGGCGGTCGGCGTGAAGCCGAGGCCGGCCGGCGGGAGGACCGGCGAGCGCGGCAGGACGGGGAAGAAGCCCAGGGCACTCGGCGACCCGGTGTTCCGGCGGGTCGTCACGGCCGCCGTGCTGCTGGGCGCCGCGACGATCGGCGACTCCTTCCTCTACCTGCTGCTCCAGCGCGGCCTGGACCTGCCGGCCCTGCTCTTCCCGCTGCTGCCGCTCGGCGCCGCGGCGTGCTACCTGCTGCTGGCCGTACCGGCGGGCCGGATCGCGGACCGGTCCGGGCGGCGCACCCCGTTCCTCTGGGGGCACGGTGCGCTGCTCGCGGCCTACCTCGTGGTGATGGCCCCGCCGGGCTGGCCGGCCACCGTACTCGTCCTGGTCCTCCTGGGCGTCTTCTACGCCGCCACGGACGGTGTGCTGATGGCACTCGCCGGGCCGGTCCTGCCGCTCGACGGCCGGGCGAGCGGGCTCGCGGTGCTGCAGACCGGTCAGGCGCTGGCCCGGCTGGTCGGCGCGGCGGGCTTCGGTGCGGCCTGGACGTGGTGGGGGCCGCGTCCGGCCCTGGCGGCGGCCGCGCTCGCGCTGGCCGCCGCACTCGTCGCGGCACGGCGGATCCTGCCGGAGCGGCCGGAGAGGGAGGTCTCGTGAAAGCGCGTTCGCTGGTGCTGATCACCGCGGCCCTGGTGCTGCTGGGCGGTTCCCTGGGGTACGTCCTGCACGCCAGGGAACGCGGCGGCGGGCAGCGGCTGGTGGCCGCCGCGAGCTCGTTCACCCTGGACGAGCCCGGGCTCTACTACCGGGATTCCGCCACCGGGCGGGTCGCCCGCGGTCCGGGGGTGGCGGACGGCCCGTCCTGCGTCCGCTTCCACGCCGCGGGGGACCGGGCGTTGTGCCTGCGCGCGCTGCCCGGCACCCCGGCCCGGACCCAGGCGGTGGTGTACGACCGGAAGTTCACCGAGCTCCAGTCGGTGACGGTGCCCGGGATCCCGAACCGGGCCCGGGTGTCGGCCTCCGGCCACCTGCTCGCCTGGACCGCCTTCGCGGTGGGGGACTCCTACGCGGCGGGCACCTTCTCCACCCGGACGTCGGTCCTGGACCTGCGTACCGGCTACCTGGTCAAGTCCATCGAGTCCATCCCGCTGACCGTCGACGGCGCCCGCTACCACGCCGCCGACGTCAACTACTGGGGCGTCAGCTTCGCCGCCGACGACAACCGCTTCTACGCCACCGTCTCGACCGGCGGCCGGACCCACCTGGTCGAGGGGGACCTCCGGGCCTGGTCGGCCCGCACCCTGCGGGAGAACGTGGAGTGCCCCTCGCTCTCGCCGGACGGCACCCGGATCGCCTTCAAGAAGAAGGTCTCGACCGACCCGGCGGCGCCCTGGCGGCTCCACGTGCTGGAGCTGGCGGGGATGGGCGAGCACCCGCTGGCCGAGTCGCGCAGCGTGGACGACCAGGCGGTCTGGCTCGACGGGGAGACGCTCGGGTACGCGCTGCCCGGCCAGGGCGGCAAGGGCACCGACGTCTGGAGCGTGCCGGCGGACGGCGGCGGGGCGCCGCGGCTGCTGGTGCCCGGCGGCTCGTCGCCGGTGGCCGTGGCCGCGGCGCCGAACTGAGCCGGGGGCCGGCACCACGCGGCCGTGCCGCCTCGACCGGCCGCCCGGGCTGGGCCGACCCGGCGCCACCGCACCGTGCGGACGGGTGAGCCCGGCGGGCGTCGGCGGTGATCAGGCGTAGATCCGGGCGTAGAGCTCCTGGATCTGCTCGGCGGTGGGCACGACGGGGTTGTGGGCGGGGGAGCCCGACCCCAGGGCCTGCTCGGCCATCAGGGGCGTCAGCCGGGCCCACGCGGCCGGGTCGATGCCGTGGGCGCGGGGGGTGGGGACGGCCAGGTCGTGGCAGAGCTCGTGGAGGGCGTCGACGAGCTTGGCGGCGGCCGCGCCCTCGGCGTCCGTCACGCTCGCGGTGCCCAGGGCGCGGGCGCAGTCGGCGTACCGGCCGGGGGCCGCGGCCACCGAGAAGGCGGTCACCGCGGGGAACAGCATCGCGTTCGACAGGCCGTGGGCGACGTGGAAGTGGGCGCCGATCGGACGGCTCATGCCGTGTACGAGGGCGACGCTGGAGTTCGAGAAGGCCATCCCGGCCTGGGTCGCGGCCAGCATCATGGCCTCGCGCGCCACGGCGTCCGAACCGTCCGCGTAGACGCGGCGCAGATGGCGGCCGATGGTGGCGATCGCGGTGAGGGCCAGACCGTCGGAGAAGGCGTTGGCCTTGCGGCTGACGTACGCCTCGACGGCGTGGGTGAGGGCGTCGACGCCGGTGTCGGCGGTCAGCCGGGGCGGCATCGACAGGGTCAGGTCCGCGTCGACGACGGCGGCGATCGGCTGGAACGCCGGGCCCAGGCAGAGCATCTTCTCGTCCGTGCCGCTGTCGGTGATGACGGTGACCTGGGTCGCCTCCGAGCCGCTGCCGGCGGTGGTGGGGGCGGCGATCACCGGGAGCGCCGGCCCGTGGTTGACGCGCGGCGCCTTGTAGTCGCGCATCCGACCGCCCTGAACGCCCAGCAGGGCGAGCGCCTTGGCGCTGTCCATCGGGCTGCCGCCGCCGAACCCGATGACGGAGTCCGCCCGGTGCCCGTGCAGCGCCTCCAGGCCCGCGGCCAGCGAGTCGGTGGTCGGGTCGGGCACGGTGCCGGAGAACAGGCGAGGGCTCAGCCCGGCCCGGGCCAGCGTCGCGGTCACCCGCTCCGCCGCGCCCGTCCCGACCAGGAACGCGTCGGTGACGAGCAGGGGCCGGCTCAGCCCCAGTCCGGCGACGACGTCGCCCAGTTCCTCGACGGCGCCGCGGCCGACGCGCACGATCCGGGGCAGGGACAGGCCGGCGACCATTGGGGGACCCTCTCGACGCGGGGAGGAACGGCGGCCGGGTGCGCCGGCCGACGGTGCCCCGACTCTGCCGCCCCCGAGTCGTGCGCTCAAGCACCAATCGTGCAGACGGGGTGTGCGCGAATGCAGATACGCTGCCCCGGTGCCCTCCCGTACCCGCCCGGTCGGCGACGACCCGGAGCCGCCGCCGCGGCCGGAGCACGGCGGCCCCGACCCGCGCGCACTCCGCGCGGACGACCTGCGGTACCTGCTCGCCGTCGCCCGCACGGGCCGGCTGGTCAGCGCGGCCGACGCGCTCGGCGTGGACCACACCACGGTGTCCCGCCGGATCACCGCGCTGGAGAAGAGCCTCGGGGTACGGCTGATCGAACGCGGCACGGAGGGCTGGGGCCTGACCGACGCCGGCCGGTCCGTCGCGGACAGCGCCCGCGCGATCGAGGACGCCCTCGTCAGGGTCGTCGACGCGGTCTCCGGTCAGGACGCGCCGTCCCTGCACGGCACCGTCCGGGTGAGCGCCCCGGACGGCTTCGGCACCGTCTTCGCCACCCCGGCACTGGCTCGGGTACGCCGGCGCCACCCCCGACTGCGCGTCGAACTCATCACGGCCACGCGGCAGTTGAATCTGCGCCCGACCGGCTTCGACCTCGCCCTGGCGATCGGCCGGCCACCGCGCAGCCGCCTGGTCACCGAGCACCTGACCGACTACGCGCTGGGCCTGTACGCCGCCGACGAGTACCTCGCGCGGTCCGGTCCGCCCGGCTCGGTCGCCGAGCTGCGGGAGCATCCGCTGATCTTCTACATCGACTCGATGCTCCAGGTCGGCGACCTCGACATCGAACGCCATCTGCCGGGCGTCACACCCGCGTTCTCCTCCACGAACGTCTTCGCCCAGGTCGAAGCCACCCGACTCGGCGCCGGGATCGGCGTGTTGCCGGCCTTCCTCGCCGAACGGGCCCTGCTGCGAAGGCTGTTGCCGGACGAGGTCGACATCCGGCTGCCGATCACGCTGGCCGTACGGCGCGAGGCGGTGACCCACCCCGCCGTCCGGGTCGTCCGCGACGCCCTCCACCACGAGGTCGCCCACCGCACCGCCGAACTCCTCCCCGCCGACTCGACCCGGGAGCCGGGACCACCACCTTCGAGCAGTACATGATGATCCGTCAGGCCGGAACGGCCTCGACCACGGAAAGGACGGTGGGGGTGGGGAGGACGCGGGAGAGGCGTAGGCCGGCGCGGTCGAAGAGGGCGGCGAAGTCCGCCTCGGTGCGTTCGCGGCCGGTGAGGGAGGCCATCATCATCAGGTCCAGGGTCTTGGACTGGTGCGGGGCGTTGCCCCGGGGGACCACCGCGTCCAGGACCAGGACGCGGCCGCCCGGGTGGAGCGAGCGGCGGCAGCTGGTCAGCAGGGTCACGCAGGTCTCGTCGTCCCAGTCGTGCGTGATGCGCTTGAGCAGGTGGATGTCGCCGGGCGGTGCGGACGCGAAGAAGTCGCCCTCCGCGAGGGTCCAGCGGCCCGCGATCTCCTTGTCGGTGTCGAGACGATGGCCGGCCAGGACGTGGGCGCGGTCGTAGAGGACGCCCGCCACGCCCGGGTTGCGGCGCAGCACCTCCAGCAGCAGGCCGCCGTGGCCGCCGCCGACGTCCACGACGGTGCCGGTCTCCGGGAAGTCGTAGGCCGCCGCGATGACCGCGTTCTCGGCGTCGGACATCGCCGCCATGCCGCCGTGGAAGACGGCGGCGGTCCGCGCGTCCTGGGCGAACCAGTCGAAGAACGGCATGCCGAAGATGGCCTCGAACGACGCGGTGCCCTCGGTCAGGCAGCTCGTCAGCTCGCCGGCCGGCTGCCACATGGTGCGGTCGGTGAGCATCTGGACGGCCGTCCGGGCCGAGCAGGGGACGTCGCTGCGCAGCGCCTGGCCGGCGTCGGTCAGCGTGAACCGGCCCGCGTCGTCCTCCGCCACCACGCCCCGGGTGGCGAGCAGGCGCAGCACCCGGTGCAGGCTGCGGGCGTCCAGGCCGGTCGTGGTGGCGAGTTCGGCGGGCGTGCGGGGGCCGTCCGCGAGGTGGTCGGCCACGCCGACGTCGGCGGCGGCGCGGAGGGCGGCGGGGAAGAGGAAGCCGAGGGCCTCGTCGATGAGGAAGGCCGAGGAACGGCGGTAGCGGGCCTCGGGATCGGCCGCGCCGCCGGGCTCGGCGGCGGTGTCACCCGCCGCCGTCCGCTCGTCGAAGTGCTTGGCCTCGTCCTGGCGCATGCCGTCCTCCTCGCATCCGTGTCCCCGCCCGGGAAGGCTGCCCACGGGCGACGGGACCGAAGCGCACCACCCACCGGTCGGGTGCGGACGTTCGCCGGGGAACGACCCGCCTGGCCGTAGGGTCGTCGTGACACGTGACGGAAATCCGCGAAGGAGCGGCCCGATGGCGACCGGCCGGCGCATCCTCAAGGTCAACGGCGCGGAGCTGAGCGCCGACCTCCTCGGCGATCCCGCCGATCCCGCCGTCCTCCTGATCCACGGCGCGGGCCACTGCGCGCTCAACTGGAGCGACGGCTTCGTCCGGCGGCTGGCCGACGGGGGCAGGTTCGTCATCCGGTACGACAGCCGCGACGCGGGGGGATCGACGACCTACCAGGTGGGCGCCCCGCCGTACGGGCTGCCGGACCTGGCCGACGATGCCGCCGTCCTGATCGGCGCCCTCGGCCTGGGCGCGGCCCACGTCGTCGGCATGTCGCAGGGCGCCGCGGTCGGCCAGCTGCTGGCCCTCGACCATCCGGACCGGGTGGCCACGCTCACCTGCGCGTCGTCCACGCCCGGCATCCCCGGACAGGAGCAGGCGGACCTCCCGCCGATGTCGGACCGGCTCGCGGCCTTCTTCGCCCGGTCCGAGGCCCAGTCCGAGGCCCAGTCCGAGGCCGGTTCCGGGGCCGGGTCCGGGCCCGGAGTGGAGGACGGTGACGGCGAGGCCGGAGCGGACGGCGGTGGCGGGGTCGACTGGTCCGACCGGGACGCCGTCATCGCCTCGATCGTCGAGGGCGAGCGCCCCTTCGCCGCCGTCTCGCGGCCGTTCGACGAGGACGCCGCGCGCCGGCTGGCCGCCCGGGTCGTGGACCACGCCGCCGACATCGCCGCCCAGTCGACCAACCCCTACCTCCTCGATGCCGGCCGCCCCTGGCGCCACCGGCTCGGCGGGATCACCGCGCCCACCCTGGTGCTCCACGGCGACGAGGACCCGCTGTTCCCGGTCGAGCACGGGCGCGCCCTGGCGGCGGAGATTCCCGGCGCCCGCTTCATCGCCCTCGAACGCACCGGGCACGAGGTCTTTCCCGAGGGGACGTGGGACGTCGTCGTCCCGGCGCTCCTCGCCCACACCCGCCGGCCGGGCGGCCCCGCCGCCCCGGGCCGGCCGTAGCGGGGAACGCGGGGAGACCCCCGCGTCGCAGCGCCGGGGCGCCGCGTCGCGGGGGTCTCCCGGGTGGACCGGTCAGCAGTGGACGCTGCGCTCGCACTCCTCGTAGCGGCGGATCTGCGCCTCGATGGCGGCCGCGCGGGCGTCCGTGACGTTGGCCTCCTGGAAGTGGCCCTGGCTGCGCAGGCGCTGGGCCTGCTGGCGCAGCTTGGCGGCCTGGACCTGCAGCTCACCGATGTTGACCGAGACGGAGGCGCGGGCCTGGGCGGGCGCGGCGGCGAGGAGCAGGCCACCGGCGAGAACGGCCGAGACGGTCAGTGCGGACATGCGACGGAGCATGGTTTCCCCCCTGGTTGTTCGATGGTTCATGTGCTGTTCGGTCATCCGTCGAACTGATGACTGCTCAGTAGCGTAAGTGATCATGCCCGATGACCGGGCACCGGACGCCGCATTGCGGACGTTCGGCGGGTCGGCGACCCTGCCGATCGGCGGGGGTGGGGCGGGGCGGCGGGGTGATCCATCGACGGCTACTGGCAACGCCTTCGGGGCGAGCGGCGGCGTCGCCCTGCTGTCCGGGCTGGCGGACCAGGTGCTCCACCGGGCGCCGACCGCGGCCGTCCCGCTGCTGGACCGCTCCGCCGCCGTCGTCCGGCAGTCGCCGCCCCGGCCGCAGGGCCTGGCGGTGCGCGGAGCGGCCCGGGTGCACACCACGGTGACCGCCTCCGCCCCGCAGGGCACGGCCGTCGCCTACCTCTACGACGTGGACGCGCTGGGCGTGGGCCGGCTGATCTCGCACGGCCCGCAGAGCTGGTCCGACCGGACGCCGGGGCAGCCGTTCCCGCTGGACGTCACGCTCTTCGCCACCGCCTACGACCTGCCCGCCGGTCACCGGCTCGCGCTGGTGCTCGGCACCCGGGACGCCCTCTACGGCGGTCGCACGCCGTCCGGCTCCACCGTGACCTTCGGCTCCACGCCGGCCGACCCGGCCGTGCTGGACCTGCCGGTGCGCTGAGCCGGCGGCCGTTCGGCGGCTACGGCCCGAGGTCCTCCAGGACGGCCTGTGCCGCGTTGTGGCCGGGGATGCCGCTGACACCACCGCCGCGGACCGCCCCCGCGCCGCACAGCAGCACGTTCGGGTGCGCCGTCGCCACGCCCCAGCGGGCGGCGGCGCCGTCCGGCTCCCCGGTCGCGTAGGGGAACGCGAGGTCCCGGTGGAAGATGTGACCGCCCGGCAGGCCGACCTCCCGCTCCAGGTCCAGCGGCGTCCTGACCTCCACGCACGGCCGCCCGGCGGCGTCGGTGGCCAGGCAGTCGGCGAGCGGCTCGGCCAGCACCTCGTCGAGCCGGGCCAGGCTCGCCGCGAGCGCGAGCTCCTTGGCCGCCGGATCGGTGAACAGCCGCGCGGGCATGTGCAGTCCGAACAGGGTGAGCGTCTGGAGCCCCTGCCGGAGCGCCTCGGGCCCGAGGATCGACGGGTCGGTGAGGGTGTGGCAGTAGATCTCCGACGGCGGCACCGAGGGCATCCGGCCGGCCGACGCCTCGGCGTGGGCCGTCTCCAACTGCCGGTACCCCTCGGCGATGTGGAAGGTCCCCGCGAAGGCGTCGCGGGGATCCGCGGCCGGGTCCCGGAGCCGTGGCAGCCGGCGCAGCACCATGTTGACCTTCAGCTGGGCGCCCTCCGGGGCGGGCCCGGGGTCCTCGCCCAGCAGCCGGGCCAGGACGGCCGGAGCGGCGTTCGCCAGGACCCGGCGGCCCACCGCGGTGGCCTCGCCGCCCCGGTGGCGGTAGGACACCTCGGCCTCTCCGGTGCCGTCGGTGGCGACGGCGGTGACCTCGCAGCCGGTCCGGATCTCCGCGCCGGCCGCCAGCGCCGCCTCGGCCAGCGCGCCCGTCACCGCGCCCATCCCGCCGACCGGGACGTCCCAGTCGCCCGTCCCGTTGCCGATCACGTGGTACAGGAAGCAGCGGTTCTGCAGCAGCGAGGGGTCGTGGGCGTGGGTGAAGGTGCCGATCAGCGCGTCCGTCAGCACCACGCCGCGGACCAGGTCGTCGGTGAAGGTCCGCTCGATCGTCTCGCCCAGCGGGCGTTCGAAGAACGACTCCCAGACGGCGTCGTCCGCGACCCGCCGGCGCAGCCCGGCCCGGGCGGGCAGCGGCTCGGTGAGCGTCGGGAACACCCGCTCGGCGAGCTTCCCGGTCGCCGCGTAGAAGCTCTGCCAGGCCTCCCACTCGCGCGGGTCACCGGTCAGCGCCCGGAAGGACGCCGCGGTCCGGGCGGGGTCGGCGGCGTCCACCAGCAGACCGGTCGGCCGGCCGTCCCGGACGGTGGGCGTGTAGGAGGAGATCCGGCGCCGCCGCAGGTCCAGCCGGAGCCCGAGGTCCCGGACGACCCGGCGCGGCAGCAGGCTCACCAGGTACGAGTAGCGCGACAGCCGGGCGTCCACGCCCGCGAACGCCCGGGCCGACACCGCCGCCCCGCCGACCTGCGCCAGCCGTTCGAGCACCAGCACCCGGAGGCCGGCCCGGGCCAGATAGGCCGCCGCCACCAGGGCGTTGTGGCCGCCGCCGACGATCACGACGTCGTGCCGGGAGAGCGGGTCCGCGTTCACGCGGTCACGCTACGCCTCGGCGGGCGGGTGGGGAACAGGCCGCGCGTCAGGTGGCCGGTATCCGCCGCGGGCGGTGGGCCGCCCTACCCCATCGGGGCTCTCGGGGTGTGCCGGACGGCGCTGTTCGCCCCCGGGACCGGGGGTGCCGGGCGGGCGCGCCGCCGGCGCAGCCAGATGTACAGCAGCAGGCACGGCAGCAGCAGGCCGCCGACGTTGAGCGCGACGAACGCGGTGAGGCTGCCGATGTGGTCGACCAGCCAGCCGAAGTTCTGGCCGAAGAAGCCGACCACGAAGGACAGCGGGAGGAAGACGGTCGCGACGATGGTGAGCCGCTCCATGGTGGCGGTCTGCCGGAGGTTGATCCGGTTCTGCTCGACGGAGATCACCGCGATGTTCGCCTCCAGGACGGTGGCCAGCAGGTCGCGCTGGGCGGCGACCTCCTCGTTGACCAGCAGCAGGTGGTCGTGCACGTCCCGGAAGTACGGCAGCAGTTCGGGCGCCGACCGGCCGGGCTGGAGCCGCCGGGCGAGCACGGCGAGCAGGGGGTGGACGACCCGGTAGAAGTCGGTGGCCTCGCGGCGCAGGAAGTAGATCCGTTCGGTCGGGGCGACCGTGCCGGAGAACACCGTGGCCTCGATCTCCTCGATGTCGCGTTCGAGTTCGGTGACGACGGGCGCGTAGCTGTCGACCACCTGGTCGAGGATCGCCCACAGGGTCGAGGCGCTGCCGGTCCGCAGCAGTTCGGGGCTGCGTTCGAGCCGGTTGCGGGCGCCGGCCAGCTCGCTGGCGATGCCCTGGCGGACGGTGATCACGAAGTGCTCGGCGAGGAAGACGCTGATCTCGCCGGAGTCGACCTCCTCGCGGTCGTCGTCGTAGCGCGCGGTGCGCAGGATGATCAGCTCGGTGCCGTCCTCGTACCGCTCGGCCTTGGGCCGCAGGTGGTGGGCCTGGGCGTCCTCGACGGCGAGTTCGTGCAGTCCGAAGCCCTCGCGCACGGTGGCCAGCTCCTCGGAAGCCGGTTCGAACAGGCCCAGCCAGACGAACCCGCCCTGCGCGCAGCGCGCGGCCGCCTCCTCCAGCGGCATGGGGCCCTCGTGCTGGCGGCGTCCGTCGCGGTAGTGCGCGCAGTCGACGATCATGGCCTTCCTCCTCGTGCCCGGCCGACCGCGCCGAGTGCCGCCGCACCGGCGGGCGCGGCCGCCGCGGTCGCCCCCGCACTCGATGCTCCTCCGATTCGGCCGGACGTGCCGCACCGGCGGGGCCCGGGTACCCCGGTACCCCGCTGCTCCGGCGGACCGGCCGGTCCGCCGCTCGCCGGGGGCTCGGCCGCTCAGCCGGTCGACGGGAGCGGGTCGCCGAGGTAGCGGCGGCCGGCTATCTGCTCGAAGATCAGGTTGGTCCGGGTCTGCGCCACCGCCGGGTGGGTGGTGAGGTGGTCCACCACGAAGTCGCGCAGGCCCTCGGGCCCGGCGACGCCGACGTGCAGCAGGTAGTCGTCGGACCCCGCCATGTGGAACACCGCCAGGACGCCGGGCAGGTCGGGGGCGGTGCCGCGGAAGCTCTCGTTCTGCTCCCGGGTGTGGGCGCGCAGCCGGACGGAGATCATCGCCTGCAGCGGCAGGCCGATCGCGGCGGGGTCGACGTCGGCCCGGAAGCCCCGGATGATCCCGCGCTCCTGGAGGGCGCGGACCCTGGCCAGACAGGTGGAGGGGGCGATGCCCACCGCCTCGGCGAGCGCGTTGTTGGGCAGCCGGGCGTGCTCGGAGAGGACGCGCAGGATGGCCCGGTCCACGTCGTCGACGGGCGCTCTGCGGGGCGGTGGAATGTTCGGCATGCCGGGCAGGATTCCAGCTGTCTCCGCCGATCCGCAAGATCTCGGGCCGTGCCACCGAATCTTGTGCGGAGGAACTTCCCCCGGGCGCCGGGAAGTTCCATCCTGACCGCGAGCGTCGAACGCCCCTGCGGCGTTCCCCGCCGGTGGACGGCCCGCGGCGACCCCGTGCGGCCCCCACCGCGACCCCCACGTCGCCCCCCACACCAACACCCTGGAGTGCCGCGCCCATGAGCCCGACCGCCACCTTCGCCGCCGCGACCGCCGTCGACCCGGGGGCGGAGCTGGACGGCCGCGACTTCGTGCTCCCCACCGGCGGGCTGGACGACGACCGGCGCCTGCGCGCCCTGGACACCGTGGACGAGTACCTGACCCGCAAGCGCCGGCACCTGGTGGGCTACCAGGCCACCCAGGACATGCAGGGCTGCGCACTGGACCTGGCCCGGTTCATGCCGAACAACATCAACAACCTCGGCGACCCGTTCCAGAGCGGCGGCTACAAGCCGAACACCAAGGTGGTCGAGCGCGCGGTGCTCGACTACTACGCGGCCCTGTGGAACGCCGAGCGGCCGCACGACCCCGCCGACCCCGAGTCCTACTGGGGCTACATGCTCTCGATGGGCTCGACCGAGGGCAACATGTACGCGCTCTGGAACGCCCGGGACTACCTGAGCGGCAAGGCGCTGATCCAGCCGCCGACGGCCCCGTTCGACGCCCTTCGGTACGTGCAGGCCGCGCCCGACCGGGACAACCCGAACGCGCACCGGCCGGTGGCCTTCTACTCCGAGGACACCCACTACTCGTTCGCCAAGGCGGTGCGGGTGCTGGGTGTCGAGACCTTCCACGCCGTGGGCCTGGAGAAGTACGCGGACCGGTGCCCGCTGGTCGACCCCTCCACGGGGCGCCGCGAGTGGCCCACCGAGGTGCCCTCCCGCCCCGGCCCCTCGGGCCTCTCCTGGGACGGCCCGGGCGAGATCGACGTCGACGCCCTCGCGGTGCTGGTCGAGTTCTTCGCCGCGAACGGGCACCCGGTCTTCGTGAACCTCAACCTCGGCAGCACCTTCAAGGGCGCCCACGACGACGTCCGGCAGGTCTGCGAGCGGCTGCTGCCGATCTTCGAGCGGTACGGCCTGGTCGAGCGCCAGGTGGTCTACGGCACGGACCCGCGGACCGGGGAGCCGCTGGTCGACCTGCGCCGGGGCTTCTGGATCCACGTGGACGGCGCGCTCGGCGCCGGCTACGCGCCATTCCTGCGGCTGGCCGACCAGGACCCGGCGTACGGCTGGACCCCCGACGTCGAGCTGCCCGAGTACGACTTCGGCCTGAGGCTGCCCACCCGGGAGCACGGCGAGCTGGACATGGTCTCCTCGATCGCGATGAGCGGCCACAAGTGGCCCGGCGCGCCCTGGCCCTGCGGCATCTACATGACGAAGGTCAAGTACCAGATCTCGCCGCCGTCCCAGCCGGAGTACATCGGCGCGCCGGACACCACCTTCGCGGGCTCCCGCAACGGCTTCTCCCCGCTGGTCATCTGGGACCACCTGTCCCGGCACTCCTACCAGGACCAGGTGGACCGGATACGCCGGGCCCAGGAGCTGGCCGGGTACCTGGAGCGGCGGCTGCGGGGGATCGAGCGGGAGACGGGCGTCGAACTCTGGCCGGCCCGCACCCCGGGCGCGGTCACCGTGCGGTTCCGCAAGCCGAGCCCCGAGCTGGTGGCGAAGTGGTCGCTGTCCTCCCAGGACGTGCTGATGGTCCCGGGCGACGAGACCACCCGCCGCAGCTACGTGCACGTCTTCGTGATGCCCTCGGTCGACCGGGCGAAGCTGGACGCCCTGCTGGCCGACCTCGCCCGGGACCCGGTCGTGCTCGGGTCGGCCGGGTGACGCGAAGGGCCGCCGGGCCCGGCCCCGCGGCTCAGGCGGAGCGGGTGAGGCGGATCGAGTGGGGTGGCGGCGCCGGCCCGGTGGGAGGGCCCACGGCTGCGCCGGTGTCCGGAATCGCACCGGATCATCCCCCCCGACTGTAGTTTCAGTCAGGTTCGGGTTGGAGGCAGCCACCGGGCGGACCTCCCGATAGGATGATCCCCCGTGGCTGACCGTCGAAGCTTGATCATGGAAGCGGCCGCGCGGGTCATCGCCCGGCGCGGTGTCCGCGGGCTGCGGGTGGAGGAGCTGGCGTCCGAAGCCGGCGTCTCCACCGCGCTGATCTACTACCACTTCAAGGACCGCGCGGGGATCCTCCGGGCGACGTTGGAGTTCATCAACGACCGGGCCGGTCGCTACACGACCGAGCGCGCTCCGGACGCCCCGCCGCTGGACGCCCGGAGCGAGCTGGAGCAGACCCTGCTGCTGGAGCTCCAGGACACCCCCGAGGTGCGGGAGAACAGCACGGCCTGGGGCGAGCTGCGGGCGAGCGCGGTGTTCGACCCGGACCTGCGGGAGGACCTAGCCCGCGCGACGCTGGTGTGGGTGCAGGAGGTCGCCGACCTGCTGGGCAAGGTGCGGCCGATGAACGGGGCCGCCGCGCTGGCGAGTTCCGCCGAGCGGCTGACCGCGCTCATGGAGGGGCTCAGCGTCCGGTGGCTCAGCGGCAGCCTGCCGGGGGAGCACGCGCGTGAGCTGATGGCCGGTGCGATCGACATCGAGCTGGAGCGGCTGCGCCGCTAGGCGCCGAGGTCCGGACCGGACCGGTCCGGACCTGTTCGTGCCCGGGGAAGCGGGCCCGACTCGGCGGGTCACACCCGTGTCCGCGGTCTTGATCGAACTTTCAGTCAGACTGAGAGCGGGGCTGTGGCGCCGGGTACGACGGCCCGACCGCCCACGGCCGGGCCACCGGTCACCCGTTGGGCACTCGCCGAGGCGTTTTTCGGGCGCGAGGTCGTCCAGCTCGACGTCGACCGCCTGGTGGCCGGGGTCGGCGGCATCCACTGCTCCACGATGCAGGGGCCGCTCCCGTAGCAGCGGCCCCGGCCCCACGTTCCGCGCCGCCCAGTTCGGGGATTCCCCCCTCCGACGCCGCGGCGAAGGCGACGCTCCGGTCTGCTCTTCCCCGGCCGGGTCGTCGAGCAGCTGAACATCGACCGCATCGGCCTCGGCGGGGGCGGCATCCACTGCGTCACCCGACCGCAGCCGGTCCCGTAGTGGCGGCCCGGCCCGGCGGGTGCGCGCCGGGCCGGGGTCTACCGGCCGTTCGGAGCCCCCGGGGCGGTGGCGTGAATCCGACGTGGACGTCCGGTCCGAGCGGCGTTCCACCGCCCGCGCCCTGGACGGATAGCTCTCACTGAGAGCTAAAATGGAGGCATGACCGCGGATGTCACGGACACCTCCGACACCGCCCTGGGCGACGAGTTCTCCACCCTCCTCGTCGGGATCCAGCGCCTGGTCCGACGACGGCTGCGGGAGGGCCTGACCGAGCCCCGGCTGCGCGGCGCGCAGGTCGAACTGCTGCGCCTGGTGGCCGACTCGCCGGGCCTGCGGGTCTCGGACGCGGCCGCGGAGCTCTGCCTGGCCGGCAACTCGGTCTCCACCCTGGTCAACCAACTGGTCGCGCTGGGCCTGCTGCGCCGCGAGGTGGACCCGGCCGACCGCCGGGCCGCCCTGCTCCACGTCACCGACGAGGCGGTCGAACGGCTCGCGGCCTGGCGGGCCCGGCGGTCGGCGCTGGTCGGCGAGGTCGTGGCGGGGCTGTCCGCCGAGGAGCGGACGGCGCTGGACGCCGCGCTGCCCGCGCTGCGCGGCGTCGCGGTGGGTCTGCGCGCCCGAGCGGAGACGAGGCCGGAGACGACGAAGCCGGAGAAGCCGGCGACGAAGGGGAGGGTGCGGCGATGACGTCGGGCGAGGACGAGGCGGTGGTCTGCCGCGGCCTGGAGTACTCCTTCCATCGCGGCCGGGGGAAGGACGGTGCCACCAAGGCGGTCGACGGGGTCGACCTGACGGTCCGCACCGGCGAGGTGTTCGGCCTGCTCGGCCCCAACGGCGCCGGCAAGACCACCACGATCCGGGCGATCACCACCCTGCTCCCGACGGCCGCCGGCATGGTCCGGGTCTTCGGCCACGACGCGGCCCGGCAGCGGACGCAGGTGCGCCGGCTGCTGGGCTACGTCCCGCAGCAGCTGTCCGCCGACGCGGGGCTGACCGGTCGCGAGAACGTCGCCCTGTTCGCCCGGGTCTTCGACGTGCCGAGGTCCGAGCGGTCCGAGCGGGTCGCCCAGGCGCTGGCCGCCGTCGACCTCACCGAGGCCGCCGACCGGATGGCCGGCACCTTCTCCGGAGGCATGGTGCGCCGGCTCGAACTCGCCCAGGCCCTGGTCAGCGCCCCGCGCCTGCTCGTCCTGGACGAGCCGACGATCGGCCTGGACCCGATCGCCCGGGCCGGCGTCTGGGAGCGCGTCGACGCGATCCGCCGGGCCACCGGGATGACCGTCCTGGTGACCACCCACTACATGGACGAGGCCGACCGGCACTGCGACCGGATCGCGCTGATGGACCGCGGCCGGATCCGCGCGCTCGGCACCCCGGGAGAGCTCAAGGACCGGGTCCGGGAACAGGACCCGCGGCAGTCCGAGCCCAGTCTGGACGACGTGTTCCGCCACTTCTCGGGCCGCGGCCTGGGCCGTGGCGAGGCCACGGAAGGAGACTTCAGCGATGTCCGCCGAACCCGTCGCACGGCCGGCCGTGTCGGCTGAACCCGCCGGCCCCGCCCCGGCCGCCGACCTGCCCGACCTCGCTCTGCTGCTGGTCCCGCCGCGTGCCCGCACCGGGTGGCGGGTGGTGCCGGCCCGGGTGGCCGCGATGTGCGTGGTCGAACTGCAGAAGCTGCGCCACGACCGGACCGAGCTGTACACCCGGGCGGTCCAGCCGGCGCTCTGGCTGCTGGTCTTCGGCGAGACCTTCACCCGGCTGAAGGCGATCCCGACCGGCGGGATCCCGTACCTGGACTTCCTGGCGCCCGGGATCATCGCCCAGTCGGCGATGTTCATCGCGATCTTCTACGGCATCATGATCATCTGGGAGCGGGACTCCGGCGTGCTCACCAAGCTGCTGGTCACCCCGACCCCGCGGGCCGCGCTGGTCACCGGGAAGGCCTTCGCCGCCGGGGTCAAGGCGGTGCTGCAGGCCGCCGTGGTGGTGGTGCTCGCGGCGGCGCTCGGGGTCGCGATGACCTGGAACCCGCTGCGGCTGCTCGGCGTCGTGGTCGCGGTGGTGCTCGGGTCGGCCTTCTTCTCGTGCCTGTCGATGGCCATCGCCGGCCTCGTGCTCACCCGGGACCGGCTGATGGGCATCGGCCAGGCGATCACCATGCCGCTGTTCTTCGCCTCGAACGCGCTCTACCCGGTGGACCTGATGCCCGGCTGGCTGCAGGCGGTCAGCCGGGCCAACCCGCTCAGCTACCAGGTCGACGCGCTGCGGGGGCTCCTCATCGGCACCCCCGCGCACCTTCCGCTGGACTTCGCGGTGCTGACGCTGGCCTCGGGGCTCGGCATCGCGGCGGCCTCCGGGCTGCTGGGGCGGCTCGCGCGGTAGCGACCGGGCCGCGTCGGTGTCCGGGTGTGCCACGACGCCGCTGGACCGGACCGGGTGGTCGGGTGCAGCGGCGTTGTCGTGCCCGGGTGGGCGGGTGTGGCGGGTGGTGCTGG
>NZ_JBVHHE010000048.1:0-40401 GCF_055561235.1 Kitasatospora sp. NPDC022856
ATGTCAACATATCTGGCGTTGACTTTTGGCACGCTGTTGAGTTCTCAAGGAACGGACACTTCCTTCGGACCGCCTTCCAGCGGGCCCTCCGGGCGTTTCGTTCTTTCGTGTTTCCAGCTTACCAGATGTTTTCCGCTCCGTTTACCGGCGCTTCGTTCATCCGATTTGCTTTCCTTCGGCCTTTCGGCGCTTCCGACTCTAGCAGATCGCTCTGCTTCGCCTTTCCGCACTTCCGGCTTTCCGGAGGTTGTCGGATTATCGACCCGGGGGCCTCTCCGACGTGTTGAACTCTAGCCGAACCGCGCTTCACAAAGCGAATCCGACCGCAACCGACTTAAACACGCACAACAATTCGAGCGGAGACGCACTGAAAGGCGACCCAGCCGGGAAGAGAGGTGTGAACAAGCGGATTGGCCGCCCCGGGACCGTCCGCGCGATTGCGTGTCCGTTGCTCCCAGCCGAGCGACTAGGAAACACTACCCGCCCCTGGCGGCAGAGGCAAACCTCCCCGGCCGGCCCAGACCGGGGGCTCGGCGGTCCGCCCGCCAGAGCCTGCCAGAGCCCTGGAGAGCCCCCGGAATGACGTCGGCGGCCCGGACGCCCGATGGCCGGATGTGACAGATCGCCGTCATTGCAGTCGTCCGGGTGCTGCCGTGACGATGGATGCATGCCCACTCCACACCGTGTCGTCATCGCGGTCTTCCCCGATGTCGACCTGCTCGACGTCACCGGTCCGGCCGAGGTCTTCGCCCTGGCCAACCGGGAGACCGGCGGCCGGGCGGGCTACGAGATCCGGCTGGCCGGCCCCGACAGCGGCCCGGTCGTCACCTCGGCCGGGGTCCGCCTGGTCGCGGACCTCTCCTTCTCCGAAGTGGGCGCCGCAGTGGACACGCTGCTGGTGCCCGGCGCGGTGGAGCTGCGCCCCGACGGTCCGGTGGCCCGGGTCGACGAGGCCGTCGTGGAGTGGGTGAGGGAGACGGCACCGCACGCACGGCGGATCGCCTCGGTGTGCGTGGGAGCGCATCTGCTGGCGGCCGCCGGGCTGTTGGACGGGCGGCGGGCGACCACCCACTGGTCGACCGCGGCCCAGCTCGCCGCCGACCACCCGAAGGTCAGGGTCGACGCCGACCCGATCTTCGTCCGCTCGGGCCGGGTGTGGACCGGCGCGGGCATCAGCACCTGCATGGATCTGGCGCTCGCGCTGGTCGCCGAGGACCACGGCGAGGACCTGGCCCTGGCCGTGGCCCGCCAGCTGGTGATGTATCTGCGGCGGCAGGGCGGCCAGAGCCAGTTCAGCGTGCCGCTGAGCCGGCCCGCCCCGGCCCGCAGGGACATCGACGAGTTGCGCGTCTTCATCACCGAGCATCTCGACGAGGACCTGTCGGCCCCCGTCCTGGCCGCGCGGATGTGCCTGAGCGAGCGCCATTTCGCCCGGGTTTTCCGCCAGGAGACCGGCACCAGCCCGGCCGCCTACGTGGAGGCGGCCCGGGTCGAGGCGGCCCGCCGCCTGCTGGAGACCACTGACCAACCACTGGAGCAGATCGCGGCGGGCATCGGGATGGGCTCGGTGGTAACGCTGCACCGCGCCTTCCGCAAGCAGATCAGCACCACCCCGGCCTCCTACCGTCGCCGTTTCCGCACCACGTCCTGATCGCACCGGCGTCCTGGTCGCACCGGTCTCGTCGCCCCTGCGTCGGGATCACCGGACGCCCTGACCGCTCCCTCACCCGGCCACTGCGGCTCGCGAGTCGTCGCGGCCGAGGCTCCGCCATGCCTGATTCCCGGCACCGGCACGGATACGGGCCGCCCGAATCCGCCCTTGTCCACCCCTTCTCACGTCCACCCCGTTCCGGTCCGGCGTCGCACCTTCCGGTCCGGCTTCCGACCGAATCCGTCATCCGCCCGAAAGGACACCCCAGCCATGTCTGCCTCCACCACCCTGCGTGACGTCATCGGCCTCGACAACACGCCGCCGCGCCTCGGCGAGAGCACCCTGATCATGATCGACTTCCAGAACACCTACCGCGGTGGCGTGATGGCGCTCGACGGCGTCGAGCCCGCCCTGGCCGCCGGGGCCCGTCTGCTCTCCGCCGCCCGCGCGGCCGGCACCCCGGTCGTCCACATCGTCAACGACGGCGGCGAGGGCACCCCTTATGACATCCGCGCCGAGATCGGTGCGATCAGCCCCGAGGTGGCACCGATCGACGGCGAGCCGGTCGTCGTCAAGCAGTTCCCCAACGCCTTCCACCAGACGGAGCTGGAGAAGACACTGCGCGACCTGGGCTCCGGACTCGACCTGGTGCTGGCCGGGTTCATGACCCACATGTGCGTCACCTTCACCGCCCAGGGGGCGTTCAACCTCGGCTACCGGCCCACCGTCGTCGCCGAGGCGACCGCCACCCGCTCGCTGGCCGCGCCCGAGGGCGGCCCCGTGCCCGCCGCCGGACTGCAGGCGGCGAGCCTGACCACGATCACCGACCTCTTCGGCATCGTGGTCCCCACCGTCGACCAGCTCGCCGGCTGACACGTCGGCGCTGCCGACCCCAGGCCCGCCGGGCCGACGGTCGGCAGCGCCCCTGTTCCGCTCGGGGGTCGGGACAGGGGCCGGGGCCGCCCCGGGTCCACTCAGGTACGCGGCGTCGGCCCGGCCACCACCGTGCTGCCGCGACGGCCCACGGCGGAGTCGGCCGGGCGCCGGGCGCATCCGGGGTCCCGCCGGGGGCCGGGGCTGACCCGGTCGGGGCTCGGTCCGAGCTCTGCTAGTGTTGGCGGGCAACATCAGCGCGGGCCTATAGCTCAGACGGTTAGAGCGCTTCCCTGATAAGGAAGAGGCCACAGGTTCAAGTCCTGTTAGGCCCACCGCTGGAACCCCCGGACGTCTGTCGTCCGGGGGTTCTTCTTTGCCCGTCGCGCTGCCTCTCCCCGGGCACGGCCTCCCGCCCCGGGCACCGCGTCCGCGTCCCGCCCGGGGCTCGGCGTGCCCACCCGCCCCGGGCGGTGTCGGTCCGCCGGACGGCGTGGGGCGACCGCCCGGCGGGGTGGGTCAGGAGAGCAGGCCGTTGTAGTCCGGCAGCTTGAAGGTGCGCTCGGCGTGGCCGCCGTCCAGGTCGGTCCAGTTGTTACCGACGCTGGCGATGATCGTGTAGCCCTCGTTCTCGACCTCGACCCGCTCGTCCGTCTTGTACTGCTGGACCGGCTTGAACAGGTCACACAGGTCGCGCCCGTGCAGCTCGTCCACGGTGTAACCGGCCGCGGCCAGGCTGTGCCGGGTGATCGGGTCGATGAAGTCCACCCGCGCGGTGACGAAGATGATCGCGACCCCCCGGCTGTGGGCGTACTGCGCCAGCTCCACGACCGGCGCGATGCCCGACATCGCGAACGGGTGGAAGTGCGTGGCGAGCGTGGTGTTGTCGATGTCGAACACGATCGCGGGCTTCTCGCCGGTGGGCGACGCCGTGCGCTGCTCGACGTACGCGCGGGCGGGCGCGATCGCGGCGCCGACGTCGGCCAGCCACTGCGCCTCGGTCACCGCACCGCTGCTCGCGGCGGCGGCGACGGCCGGGGCCTTGACCGGAGCAACCGGGGCCGCCGGGGCCTTCGGGGCCGCGACCGCCGGGGTGGCGAGACCGGCGGTGATCGCGGCCGTGAAGGCCGCTGCGGCAACGAGCCGTGCCTTGATGCTCATATCGGGGAGGTGGCCTTTCGTCTGTGGGGGTCGTCGGTCGGCGCGGCGGTGGGGATCGGTCGGTGGCGCGAGTCGCGACGACGTTGTGGCCGGGCGGAGCGGGCCTCCCTCGGACGAGGTCCTCGCTCGACGGGGCCGCCGCGGGCGCCGGTCGACGGAGGGTCGAGGGCATGCCGAACGGCCGGCTGTCGGCAGGAGTCGCCACCGGGGGGCCGAGCGCCTTCCGTCCGGCGGGAGCCGGGCGGGAGGGGGCCGAAGTCGCCGCCGACCGGGTCAGTGCAGCCGGGTCGCCCCGCGCGGCCGGGCCCGGCGTCCCATGAAGGGGCGTCAGGCGCAGTCCACCGGAAGGTCCCTGAACCCGGGGCAGTCGTTCCGCCCGGGCGAGAACGTACACCAGCCGACGGGGCGAGCCAATACCCGCGGGTAACAAAGAACCGGCGGGCGGGCGAACATCCATCGGCGGGGCTCCGGACCCCGACGGCACGCCGCACGATCCGGCCTCGTACGACGCGCCGCCACCGGACGCTGCGGGGCCGAGACCACCGGACGCCGGGGCCGTCACCGCCGGACCCTACGGGGCCCTCACCACCGGGCGCCCGGGCGCCGTCGCCGGCCTCGGACGACCCGTCGGCGCGACCGTCGGCGCGCCCGTCACCGCCGGCCCGGAGCGCCGCCGAGGATCGCCGCCGAGGATCGCGGTGAGGCCGTACTCGAAGCGCTCGTCGAAGGAGTCGGCGGCGAGGTGGCCGAGGACGCGCCGGAGGGCCGCGCTGGACGCGGCGCTCGCGACCGTACTTCTCCGGGCCGCCTCCGATCGGCGGCGGCGGGTCTCGGCCCCATAGACGGCGGGTCTCGGGCCGGTAGGCGGCGGGTCTCGGGCCGGTAGGCGGCGGGTCTCGGGCCGGTAGGCGGCCGGGGGCGGGCCCGCGGGCGGCCGGGGGCGGACGGTCTCGACCGTGCGGGCCACCGGGCCCCGAAAGGGGTGAATCGGATAGAACGATATAAATCGCGCAAAACGTGAATCAGGTGTCGTATGTCGGGTAGAACACCCGTGCGGCGTTCGCCCGGCCTACGCCGTTGCGCACCCTGCCGGGTGCCACCGGGACCTCCGGCCGAATCCGGCCACCGGTCCCGGAGGGAAAGAGACCCGGGGTCGGCGCACGTCACGCGCCGCCGCCGGGTGTTCACCCGATGCCCTGGAGATACACGTGTCCACCACCCTGGAGAACGTTCCCCGAGCCCCCGTGCCCCCCGGCCTGCCGGCCGACCTGCCACCCCGGCCGACCGAGGCCGAGTTGCGCTCGATGGGCAAGACCGAGGCCCGCGAACTGAGCGACGCGCTCTTCGACCGCCTGATCGCGCTGCCCCGGGAGTCGCACGCCTACAGCTACGTGCGCGGCACCGTCATCGAGCTGAACATGCCGCTGGTGCGCTTCATCGCCGCCCGCTTCCGGCACCGCGCCGAGGACATGGACGACATCCTGCAGGTCGGCACCATCGGCCTGATCAAGGCCGTCGACGGCTACGATCCCGGCCGCGGCGTCGAGTTCGTCACCTACGCGATCCCCACCATCGCGGGCGAGATCAAGCGCTTCTTCCGCGACACCTCCTGGCCCGTGCGCGTACCGCGCAGCATGCAGGAGCTCTACCTCACCGTCGCCCGCGGCTCCGACCGCCTCGAGCAGCGGCTCGGCCGCCTCCCCCAGCCCGAGGAGATCGCCGAGGACCTCCACCTCACCGTGGACCAGGCCACCGAGGGGCTCGTCGCCGGCCGCGTGTACCGGCCGGACTCCCTCGACGCCCCGCGCGACCAGGACACCGACGAGACCGGCAGCGCCATCCTCGACCGCATCGGCATCTGCGACCCCGGCATCGAACTCGCCGACTTCCGCACCGCCGTCCGGCCGCTGCTGGCCCAGCTGGCCGCCCGTGAACAGACCGTCCTGAAGCTCCGGTTCTGGGACGGCTGCACCCAGTCCGAGATCGCCGAACGCATCGGCGTCTCCCAGATGCACGTCTCCCGGCTGCTCACCACCACCCTGGCCCGGCTGCGCGAGCAGCTCGACGACCAGGACGCCCCCGGCTGGGACGACCTCCCGCACGAGCCCCACCCGGACTGATCCGGGCCGGCGCCGCCAGGCGTCGAGGCGGCCCGCCCCTCGTGTGGGGCGGGCCGCCTCGACGCGCCCGGTCGGGACGGACCGCGGTCAGGACGGACCGGCGGCCCCGGCCGTCACCCGCAGGGCGACGTCGATGCCCCGCAGGAAGTGGTCGAGGTCACCGGGATTGCGGGAGGTCACCAGTCGCCAGCCGTTGGCATCGTCCGTGACCAGCGGTTCGTCGAGCCAGGTCGCGCCGGCGTTGGCGAGGTCGGTGCGCAGCGACGGGTACGAGGTGAGCCGCTTGCCGAACGCCACCCCCGCCTCGGCGAGCAGCCAGGGCCCGTGGCAGATGGCGGCGACCGGGCGGCCGGAGGTGGTGAAGGCGAGCACCGCGTCGACCGCCTTCCGGTGGAGTCGGAGGGTGTCCGCGTTGATGGTCCCGCCGGGGATGAGCAGCAGGTCGTAGTCGGCGGGGTCGACCTCGTCGAGGGTGTGGGTCGGGCGCACCCGCTCCCCCGGCTCCTCGTCCCCGACGAGCGTGCGGATGTCGTCCGCGGTGGGGGCGGCGATGTCGACTCGAACGCCGTCGTCGCGCAGGTGCTGGGCGGGGACGAGGAGTTCGTCCTGTTCGACCCCGTAGTTCGTCACGATCGCGAGGACCTTGGTGTCGCTGGTCATCGTTCCTCCTGAAGGTCGGGATTGGGTGGGCGGAGACGTTCCTCAGGGCTCGGCCAGTCGGTGGGCGGGCGCAGCCGGTGGGCGGGAACGCGGACGCCGGCACCCCTCCGCGCCCCGGGAGCCGGCGGGTACCCGGCTTCGCGCCCGGCATGCCGGATTGGTGGCGTCCGGTTCGGGTAGCCGCGCGGCATCGGCGGGCGGGTGGCGCCCGCTCCGGACCACCGGGAGGCAGTGGTGAGCATCAGACGACGGTCCTGGGCCCTGGCGGTGCAGAACCGGTCCGGCCGGGAGCAGGACGGGCGGGAGCGGGACGGCCGGGAGCGGGACGGCCGGGAGCGGGACGGTGCGGGTGGCGCAGGTGGTGCGGGTGGCCTGCGACGGCGCCCGACGGACGGCACAGGCCCACCGGGCGCCGCCCCGTCGTCCGCCGGCGCACCGGCGGCGGGGCGCGGTGAGGACCGGCCGGTGCCTCCGGCCGCCGACAGCGCCGCACCCTGAGGGCGGCCCCGGCACCGGCCGGAGGCCCGCGTCGACCGACGGTGTCGGGTTCCCGGCGCCGTCGGTCACGGCACCGTTTGTCGCCGCACCGTCGATCACGGCAGCGCGTACGCCTGGAGGCAGGGGTGCCGGCCGCTGCCGGCCGGCGCCGTGAGGACGGTGGCCACGCCGCCGGTGATCTCCACCCGCAGGCTCCCGTCCGCGCTCTCCCAGACCGGTTCGCCGTCGGGGCCCGTCGCGTCGGTCGCGTGGACGACGACGGTGGTGGGCGGGGCGTGGCCGCCGACCGGGCCGGGCAGTGTCACCGCGTAACGGCGTTCGAGGCTTCGCATGGCGGGCTCCTGCTCCCCACCCCCGGCTGACCGGCCCGTACCCGTACCCGCGGCACCCGGTCGGGGGCGGGCACGATCACCCGGCACCACGGCCGACGCCGACGGGCCGGCGATCCGGTCGGGACCGCCGTCCGGACCTCCGGGCCTTCCGGAACTCCTCCGGTACCCGGGCGGGTCCCCCGTAGCGGCCCGGCCAAACGCCGCCGACGGCGATACACCCGGCGGTGTGGACTCGACCGCGTGTCGCTTCACCGGCGGCCGGATTCGGGTTTGGCGGAGCGGTGCCCGGCAAGCCGCCCGTTATGGATGCCTCAGCTCTGCACCTGCACCCGTGGTCCCGCCGACTGCGCCGGGCTCTGGACGCCCCGGCGCACTGGGAGTTCCTCGACGCCCCGGCCTCCTCGCTCGCCGACGCCGTGGAGTCCGTCCCGCTCGGGCCGTCCCGCGACGCCCTGCACGGGGTGTGGCTCGGCCACCCGCTCCACCCCGTGCTGGTCCAGCTCCCGATCGGCTGCTGGATGTCCGCGGGTCTGCTGGACTTCACCCCGGGCGGCCGCCGGGCGGCCGGCACCCTGGTGGCGGCCGGGCTGCTGACCGCCGGGCCGGCCGCGCTCGCCGGCTGGGTGGACTGGGCGCGACTCGACCCGCCGCGCCGGCGCACCGGCCTGGTGCACGCGCTGTCCAACACCACCGGTGTGCTGCTGTACGCCGGATCGCTGCTGGCCCGCTGCCGGGGGCACCGCGCCCGCGGCCGGATGCTCGGCCTGGCCGGGCTGACCGCCGTCTCGGTCGGTGGGGCGCTCGGCGGGCACCTCTCCTACCGGCTGGCCGCCGGGCCCGACCGGTCCGCCGCGGTGCCCCGGCTGGCGCCGCCCGACTGGGTCGGCCTCGGTCCGGTCGACGACTTCCCCGACGGCGAGCCCGTCCGCCGGACGGCGGGCGAACTGACGGTGGTCGTGGTCCACGAGGGCGAGCGCTACCACGTGCTCGCCGAGCGCTGCGCCCACCTGTCCGGGCCGCTGTCCGCCGGGACGGTGGTGGACGGCTGCCTGCGCTGCCCCTGGCACGGCAGCGAGTTCCGGTTGCGGGACGGCGAGGTGGTGCGCGGCCCGGCCACCGCGCCCCAGCCGGTCCTGGAGACCAGGGTGCTCTCGGGCCACCTGGAGGTACGGCTGCCGGGGGCCGGCTGACGTACGGGCCCGCCGAACCCCGTTCGGCCCCGTGTCCCCGGGCGCAGCCCGGGTAGGCGGTGCCGAGGAAGACGATGCCGAACGATCGAATCGAGCCCAGGAGCAGCCCTATGGGGACACCCCCGAACGACCCCGTACCGCCCAGTCCCACACCGGCCCCGGGCCCCGGCCCCGGCCCGCAGCCCGGTCCCCTGCCCGGTCCGGTCCCCGGCCCGGGCGGGCCGGACCCGGTACCGCCCGCACCGCCCCGGCCCGGACCGGACCCGCAGCCGACACCCGCCCCGGGACCGGATCCGCACCCCCGCCCCGGCCCCCTCCCGGGCCCGGGCCCGGCACCGGAACCCGTCTTCTGACCGGTCTCGTTATCCGGGCCTGCCCGCGGGCCTGCGATCGGCGAGCGCTCCCCGGCGGCGGCCGCCGCCGGGGAGCCCCTGCGCCGAGGCGCTCCTGGAGGCCGGTCGTGGTCAGGCCCCGCCCGCCTCTTCGGCGACCTGCCGCAGCGTCCGTCCGCTGCGCACCGAGCGGGCCCGCCGGGGGTCGGGGGCGGGCCGGCCACCACCGTGGCCGTGCCGCACCAGCAGCCAGGCCGCGCGCTCGCCGGTGCCGTCCTCGCGGAACCGGGTGAGTGCCCAGTCCCCGCGCAGCTTGCGGCCGGCCAGCCGGAACGACGCGTGACCGGCGTCAAGCGCCTCCGCGAACGGGAGCTCGTGGCCGCGCCGGTCCGTACTGCGGTTCTCGTATCCGCCCTCGTCCCAGATGATCACCGTGCCGCCGCCGTACTCGGCCTCGGCGATGACCCCCTCGAAGTCGCGGTACTCCCTCGGGTGGTCCTCGGTCGGCATCGCCAGCCGCTTGTCGTGCGGGTCACCGGACGGCCCCTTGGGGACCGCCCAGGACTTGAGCACGCCGTCGACCTCCAGGCGGAAGTCGAAGTGCAGGGTGCGGGCGTCGTGGATCTGCACCACGAACCCGGGCCGCGCGCCCGGTGCGGCGCGGCCGCCGCCCTCGGGTTCGGCGGTCCTGTCGAAGTCGCGCTTGCGGTGGTAGTCCGACAGCGCGTCCGAGCCGCCCATCCCGTCCTCCCTCCACCCCGTACGGCGCCTACCCGCGCTCCCGCGCCCCGACCCGCGCGCCCGCCCGGTTCCCGGTCCAGCGGCCCCGGCACGGGCCCGCACGGGCCGGGTGGGAGTAGCGGTCGCGCAACTTGCTGCCACGGGGGCGGGATGTCCACGTACCGCTCGGTGGGGCCATGCTGGGGGGAGGGCTGTCGAGGGGGCGGCCGTCGGACGACCCGGGGAGGCGCGGCCATGGCCGTCGGGAGCACCGTGCGGGACCGCGGGGCGCCCGGGCCGGGGGCCGCCCGGCACCTGGTCCACTGTCCGCCGTCCTGGGACCACTGCCTGCTGGAGGCGCCGAGCCGCGGTGAGGAGCGGTTCCGGCTGATCGGGGAGGTTCCGGGGGCCGACGACGGGCCGGGCCACTTCCACGATCCGCTGCTGGTCGCCGAGGCGGTCCGGGAGACCACCGAGTTCGTCGGACGGCAGTACTTCGGCGGGCCCCCGGACCGGGCCGGATGGTTCCGCCGGTTCGGACTCGACGTGACCGAGGTGGCCGCCTGGCGGGCCGGGCGCGGTCCGGCCCGGCTGACCGCCGAGCTGCGGGCCACGCCGACCGCGACGGTCGACGGGGTACCGCGCGGCCTCGACCTTCGCCTGGAGGTGTCGCTCGACGACGTACCGTGCGCGACGGGCACCGCGAGCCTGGCGTTCGACCCGCCAGGGCCGCCCCGCGAGCGGGCCGGGCGGTGGGCGGTGCGCGCCGCCCCCGGGGCGGCGGACGCCCCCGCCGACCCCGGTTCGGTCGGCCTCGCCTCGTCGGCGGACGTGGTGCTGAGCGAGCCCGCCCGGGAATCCCGCGGCCGGCTCGACACCTGGGTCCTCCTCCGCCGGGACCGCCCGGCCGACGGTCGGCTCCCGGCTCCGTTACTCCTGGAGGCGGTGCGGCAGGCCTCGGTGCTGGTCGCCGGGCGCGCCGGCGGGCTGGTCCCCGGGCGGACCCTGCCGGCCTCCTGCGACGTGCGCGTCCGCGGCCTCGCCGAGGTGGACCCGCCGGTGCACTGCGCGGCCGTCGCCGGGCCGGTCGGGCGGGACACGGCGGGGCGGCCGACCGTCCCGGTCACCCTGACGCTGACCCAGCACCGGCGGACCGTCGCCGAGGCACGCACCACCGTGGTGCAGGACTTCTGACCCGCCGCCGGCCGGCGGGCCACCATCACCGCCGTCACCGTCGTCACTGCCGGGGACCCGGCGCACGAGAGCACAGCGAGTACGGGGGGTGGGCCCGGTGAGGTTCCGGATCCTGGGACCGATGGAGATCGAGGGCGGCACGGGCCCGCACACACCGCGGGCGGCCAAGCTGCGGGTCGTCCTCGGCACCCTGCTGGTCCACGCCGACCGGGTGGTCTCGGTCGACAGCCTGGTCGCCGAGCTGTGGCGGGACGAGCCGCCCCGCACGGCCACCGCCACCGTGCACGTCTACGTCTCGCAGCTGCGCAAGCTGCTGCACGCCGCCGACCCCGACCGGGGCCGGGAGCTGCTGCGCACCCAGTCCCCGGGCTACCGGCTCTGCGTACCGCCGGACCGGCTCGACCTGTCCGAATTCGAGCGACTGCACCGGCGCGGCCGGGAGGCACTCGCCGCCGGCCGCCACCGCGCCGCCGCCGACCTCCAGCGCCGGGCCCTCGCGCTCCGGCGCGGCCCGCTGCTCTCCGACACCCCGCACGGGCCGCTGCTCGAAGGGGCCGCCGCCCGGCTCGCCGAGGCCGGCGTCGCCGCCCTGGACCAGCGGATCCGGGCCGACCTCGAACTCGGCCGGCACCACGAACTGATCGCCGAACTACGGTCGCTGGCCGCCGAACACCCGTTGCGGGAGGAACTGCACGGCCACCTGATCCTGGCCCTGTACCGGGCCGGGCGGCAGGCCGAGGCGCTGGAGGCCTTCGCCGAGCTGCGCCGGACGCTGGTCGCGGAGCTGGCGATCGAACCCGCGCCGCCGCTGCAACGGCTGCACCGGCGGATCCTGGCGGGCGATCCAGGGCTGCTGCGCACGGCGGCGAGCGGCGGCCGGGCCGTCGCCGTGGCCGTCCGGCCCGGGCACGAGAGGGCGATGCCGCCCGCCGACCCGGTCTTCGCGGGCCGCGGCACGGCCCTCGCCCAGGTCGAGGAGCTGCTGCGGGACGCCCCGGCCGGATCGTTCGTCGCGGTCGCCGGGCAGCCGGGGGTCGGCAAGACCGCGTTCGCCCTGGAGGCCGCCCGCCGCAGTGACCCGTCCTTCCCCGACGGCCGGCTCTTCCTGGACCTCCACCCCGAACGAGGGCGGCCGTTGCGCGCCACCGAGGCGATGTCCACCCTGCTGCGACGGCGCGGGGTACGGCCGGCGAAGGGCGCCGGGGCGGGCGAGCTCCGCGCCGCCTGGCAGGCCCAGCTGGCCGGTCGTCAACTCCTGCTGGTCCTCGACAACGCCGACTCCGAGGCGCAGCTGCGCCCGCTGCTGCCGACCACCGGCGGGAGCAGCGCGATCGTCACCGCCCGCCGGCTGCCCGCCGGGCTCGGCGGCATCCGGCCGGTGCTGCTGGACACCCTCGACCCCGAGGAGGCGCGGCTGCTGTTCGCGGCGGCCGCCGGCCCGGAGCGGGAGGCGGCCGAGCCTGCCGCCGTCCGCGAACTGCTGGAGCTGTGCGGGCGGCTGCCGCTGGCCGTCCGGGTCGCCGCCGCCCAGCTGACGGCGCGCCCGCACTGGAAGGTCGCCTGCCTGGTGGACCGGCTGCGGGACGAACGGTACCGGCTCGGCGAGCTGCGGATCGGCGAACTCGACGTCCGGGAGCCGCTGTTGCGGGCCTACCGGGACGCCCGGCCGGAGTTGCGGCAGGCCTTCCGGCTGCTCGGGCTGCTACCGGCCGGCCGGTTCGACCGCGCGACGGCCGCTGCGGTGCTGGGCCGCTCTCCCGCCGAGACCGCTCGCCTGCTGGACGGGCTGCTCGACGACCGGCTGCTGGCCGCCGACCGGGCCGGCCACCACCTCCCCGAGCTGCTGCGGGTCCTGGCCGTCGAACGGCTCACCGAGGAGGAGGACCCCCAGGACACCGGGGACGCGATCGAGCGGCTCTGTGCGGAGCACGCGCGCGCGGCCGAGCGGGTCACCGCCGCGCTGACGCACGCCCGGCCCACCGGGCAGGAGCCGCACGAGCCCGCCGGCTGGTTCACCCGTGAGCGGGAGGCGCTCGTCCGCGCCGTCCGGCAGGCCCACCGGGCGGGGCGGCCGGCCGCCGTCGTCCGGCTGGTGGCGGCGCTGGACGGCCACCTGGAGACGCACGCCGCCTGGGACGCCTGGGCCGAGACGCACGCGCTCGCCCTGGACGCGGCCCGGCGCTGCGGCGACCGCGGGGCCGAGGCCCGGACGCTCCGCTCGCTCGGCGATCTCGCCTGGCAGCAACGGCGCCCGGAGGAAGCCGGGGAGTACTACGGGCTGGCCCGCCGGGTCGCCGAGGAGTCCGGTCACCGGGCCGAGCTGAGCCGGGCCCTGGTCGGCCTGGCCGAACTGCGGATGGACGCCGGGGACGGCGCCGACGCCGACGCCCTGCTCGCCTCCGCCCACGCCACCGCGCTCGCCGACGACTCCGGACCGGCCGACCCGCGGGCCCGGTTCGACGTGCTGCGCGCCCTCGGACTCCACGCGCTCGCGGACGGTGACCACGCCCGGGCACACGCCCGCTTCACCGACTGCCTGGACGTCGCCCGCACCCTCCACGACCGCCGGCTGGAGTCCTTCGCCCACCGCGCCCTGCGCACCGCCCGGCCCGGCCCGGGCGACCACCTGGAGGTCCGCCCCGGCGTCTGGCGCCTGCCCGGCCCCGGCCGCCGAGCCGAGTCGGCGGGGTAGCCGAAGGGGTAGCCGAAGGACGGGCGGCCCCGGCGGGGTGGGCCGGCCGGTCCGAGGGCGGGCGAGGACGGCCAGGCGGTCGAGCGAGAACGGCCCCGGGAACGAGGGGCATCGGAGCGCCGACCGTCGGGACCGGGCCGAGTGCCCCGGCGGCGGGCGGGCGAGATCACACGCCGGCCGGGCCGGTCAGGGTGCGGCCAGGCGGGTGGCCAGGGTGGCGAGTTCGGTGCGCCAGGCGATGGTCAGCGGGGCTGCGGCGACGACCCGCCGGGTGCGGTCGAGGAGGTGGCCGATGGTGCGCTCGGCGCGGTCCGGGTCCTCGCCGCCCAGCAGCATCTCCCGCAGCAGGTCGCCGTACCAGTCGCGGTCCCCGCTGCCGCTGAGGAAGCCGCGCACCCGCCAGGCGGCGTGCAGCAGGCGGGCGTAGTCCTGGTACACCACCGCCAGGTCGCCGCGGCCCGCCAGCGCGGCGCCCATCAGCAGCGGGTGCTGGAGCGCGTACCAGCCGGTGCCGCAGCCTCGGGCGCAGCCCGCGAGGCAGCCGGCCGGCCACGGGTCGGCGAGGTAGCTGCTGGACAGCTCGGAGTCGACGTAACTGCCGCCCAGCCGGCCGATCCGCAGGTCGTGCCAGACCTGCCGGGCGGCGTCCGGCAGGCCTGCGGCGAGCCGGTCGGCGAGGGCCGTCGCGAGGTCCCCGATCAGGGAGGCCATGCCGACGCCGAACCCCTGGGCGTCACCGCACCAGCCGTTGCGCTCGTGCTCGGCCGCGTGCCGGACGTGCAGGGTCGGCGCGCCCTGCCGGAGCGGGGCGTTCTCCCGGGCGTCGCGGCGGATCAGGTAGCAGGTGTCGAGGAGTTCGAGGGCCGCCGCCGCGTCGACGGCGGGGCCGCCCGCCGGATCGCCGCCCGCCGCGAGGTAGCCGGTGAGCAGCACGGTCGGCCGGATCCGTTCGCCACCGGCGGTGACCAGGTCGGCCAGCGCCTCCACCATGCCCGCGGCCGGCGGGTCGACGGCCCGGCAGCGAGCCTGCTCGGCATGGAGCTGACCCCGCAGCCGCTCCTCGACCCGGGCCAGCATGCCGGTGCGCAGCACCTCGGGCAGGGCCGCGTCCGGCGGACCGGTGTGCGTCGTCATGGTGTCTCCGTGGGTAGGCGCGGCGTCGCACCGGGCCGGTCCGGCGGTCGGCCGGTCCGGCCGACGCCGCGGGCCCGGGGGGCTCCCGCCGCCGGTCCTGGCTGTTCACCGCGGTGCCGGACTCCCGTCACCCGGTCCGCCGGGCCGTCACACCCGGCCGCCCGAGCCGAGCAGGTGGAGTTCCGCGGGCAGTTCCCGCCGGCAGGTGATGTTGAGCTTGCGGTAGACCCGGGTGAGGTGCTGCTCGACCGTGCTGACGGTGATGTAGAGCTTCATCGCGATCTCGCGGTTGGTGTGGCCGTGCACCGCGAGCATCGCCACCCTCTTCTCCGAGTCGCTGAGCCTGGCGTGGAGTTCGGCGAAGTCGACGCCCCCGCACCGGGTGTCCTCGGACGGCCCGCCGGGTCCGCCGGGGCCGGGGGCGATCTGCTCGCACAGGGCCTGGGCGCCGCACTCCTTGGCGAGTTGCCAGGCGCGGCGGCCGACCATGCCGGCCCGGTTGGTGTCGCCGAGTTCCTTCAGCACGCGGGCGAAGTCGGCGAGCGTGCGGGCGAGTTCGTAGCGGTCCTCGGCCTCGTGCAGCTCGTCCACCGCGCGGGCGAGCAGCGCGTGCCGCTCGCGGGGCTCGCACAGGCCCGCCCGTACGCGCAGGGTGAGGCCGCAGATCCACGGGTGGGCGGCGTCCCGGTGGGCGAGCTGCTCGGCGATGAGCCGGGCGGCCTGCGGGACTTCGCCGAGCCGGATCAGTGCCTCGGCCGCGCCGCTGCGCCAGGGCATCAGCAGCGGCCGGTCCAGGCCCCAGCGCTTCAGGCTGCGGCCGATGTCGAGGAAGTCGCCGAGTGCGGCGTGGAAGCGGTGGGTGGCGAGGTGGTACTCGCCCCGGGCCCGCAGGTGGGCGAGACCGTGGATGCTGCCGGTCAGGCCTTCGGGCAGCGGGCGGCCGAGTTCGCGGGCGGCGGTGTCGTGGCGGCCGGCGGCGGTGGCGGCCCGGATCAGGGTGGCCGCCACGCCCCCGGCGTAGACGCTGCCGCCGCGTTCGGGCAGCAAGGCCAGGGCGGCCTCGGCCCGCCGCTGGGCGCCCGCCAGGTCGCCCTGCCGGAGCAGGGCCTCGGCGTGCAGGGCGGTGAAGGTGGTCTGCCAGCCGGGTGCGCCGCGCCGGACGGCCTCCTCCAGGAACACCTGGCACCAGGGCAGGGCGCGGGCCGGGCCGTCGGTGGCGAGCAGCGCCCGGACGGCCTGCACGATCGGGGCGGCGGTGCCGTCGCCGAGCGTGGCGCCGCGCAGGAAGGTCTCGGCCGCGGCCCCGGCCGCCCCGTCCGCGGTGTACTCGGGGACCGCCCACAGGGTGGCGGGCCCCTGGGTGCGGGCGGGCAGCGGTTCGCCGGGCCGGGCGCCCGCGGCCGACGGGGCCGGGCCGGCCCACCGGGGGAACGCCGAGAGGCCGTCCAGCGGGTCGGCGCCGCGGCCGAGCCGGGCGGGCTGTCCGGCGCGCTCGGCCTCGCGGGCGGCGGCCAGCCGTTCCAGGGCCTGGCCGGCCTCGTCGATCCGGCCCTGTTCGGTGAGCAGCCGGGCGAGCGGTCCGAGCCGGGCCGGGCCGAGCCGGCCGGCCCTGAGGGTCTCCAGCGGTCCGGCGAGGCTGCGCTCGGCGGCACTGGGGTTGGTCCGCCAGGTGATGGCGGCGAGCATGGTGCGGAACTGGGCGCGCTGTTCGTCGTCGGCCCGGCCGCGGTGGGCGAGTTCGAGGCAGGCGGCGGCCCGGTCGGTCGCGCCGTCGGCGAGCAGTTGCTCGGCGGCGGTGGAGAGCACCGCCACCGCCCACGGCAGCTCGGTGGGGCCGACGGCGAGGAGCTGGGCGGCCACGGCGGTGGTCGGGGCGCCGTCCTGGTAGGCGAGTTCGGCGGCGCGGCGGTGCAGGGCGGCCCGGTCGTCCGGGTCCATCCGGTCGAGCACCGCCTGCCGGGCGACGGGGTGGCGGAAGCGGTAGCCGTCCAGGATGCCGGCGGCGCCGAGCGTGGCGCTGCCCCGGACGACGGCGCCGTCGGTGCCGCCGAGCAGGCGGACGGCCAGTTCGCGCGAGCCGAGCTCGCCGAGGACCGCGACCACCTCGGCGAGGCGGCGCGCGACCGGTCCGCAGCGGTTCAGGCAGGCGAGGACGGCCTGGGTGAAGGCGCCGCCGAGTTCGGGGGCGCGGCCGCCGGCCCGGTGCTCCTCGATCAGGGCGCGCAGCAGCAGCGGGTTGCCGCCGGCGGCGTCGGCGGGCGGCGGGGTTCTGCCGTCGGCCGGGGAGGCGGCGAGTTCCGTGCGGACCAGTCGGTCGACGGCCTCGGGGCGCAGCCGCTCGGCCCGGATCCGGACGAAGCTGCGCTGGCGCAGCAACTCGGTGCCGTAGACGGGGTCGTCGCCGCGCTCGTGGACCGACTCGGTGCAGACCAGCAGGACGCGGGCGGCGCGGGTGCGGCGGACCAGGTGGAGCAGGTACTGGCAGGACAGGTCGTCGATGTGGTGCAGGTCGTCGATGCAGATCACGGCCGGCGTGGTCTCGGCCAGTCGGTGCACGGCGGCGCACAGGGACTGCATCACGTCGATCCGGGACGGGTCCGGCGCCCCCGCCGGGTCCGGCAGGGATCCGGCGGGGGCGGCGGCGAGCAACTGGCCCAGCACACCGAGCGGGAGGTCGTGCTCGACGGCGGTGCCGATGGCGCGCAGCACCACCGCGCCGGAGGCGGCCGCGCGTTCGGCGACCGTCTCGACGAGTTCGCTCTTCCCGCAGCCGACCGCGCCCTCGATCAGGACGATCCTGGGGGTTCCCTGCAGGCTGTCCGCGAGGGCGGAGTCCAGTACGGCCAGTTCTCGTTCACGGTCCATCAGCACTTTCGGCCCCCGGCTTCGTCCGCGTCACGGTCGGCGCGCCCGCCTCACGGCGATCGCCGGAGAGTCGTGGGCACGGTTGAGACTTGCCACCCGGAAAGTGATCCGCCGGCGGTTCGAGTCTAGGCAGGCGGGACCGCCCGGACGGGGCGCCGAGGGCCGTCCGAAAGCTGCACGGCAACAACTTCCCCCCCGCCTCGACGGGGGCTGTCCGGGGCGGGGTGACGAGGGGTCGGGTCGGGTACGGCGGGGGTCCGACCGGCCTGCGTGCGTAGCGACTTGGGTGCGGGCCGGCCTGCCCTCAACCGGACGCGGTGGTTCCGGCGGGTGTCGGGGAAGGGGTGGCACCCGGGCGCCGGCGCACCGGCGGGCGGGCGGCTGCCGGGCGCCGCGTCCGGGGCGAGTGGCCGTCAGGTCCGGGACGCGCGCCGGCGGGTCGGCCCACGTCGGCGGCGACGACCGGTCGGGCTGCGACAGCGCGGAGTTGGACGGCGGGCCGCCGGGCCACCCGGTGCATGACGTGCGGGCCGGGACCGGAGAGCGGAGCGGGGGCCGCAGGCCGGGAAGGGCACCGGCGGCGGCGCGAGCGCCGGGGCGAGGGAGTACACACCTCGGGGCGCTCGGAGCGGGTCGTGATCGGCGGGCGGGGGCGCGCTCCGGCCGGTCGGCGGGCGAACCCACCGACGACGGGTGGAGCACGCGGCCCGGAACGGCGGGCGGGGAACGACTCACCGCGCCCGCCCCGGTGGTCCGTCAGCCGGCGGGCGGGGCGCCGCCGGGCGGCCGCCGGCCGGGCCGGGGGCATCCGGGCACTGCCCCGCACCCCCGGCCGGTCCGACGGGTGTTCGCGGGGGATCAGCCCCAGCGGTCGTCGTCCTCGGTCGCGGTGACCTTGAAGCCCAGGCGCGCGTCGGCGGCCTTGATGAGCAGTTCCTTCTTCAGGCCCCAGTCGTCGCTCGCGACGGGGGACGGTATGAGGTGGGTGATCCCCCAGCGGTCGTCTCCGGGGCCGGTGACACCGACGCCGGAGGCCGAGCTGTGGCCGAGCCCGAGCAGGGTTGCGACACCCACCGCGAGCAGGGCGCTCTTCGCCGCCACCCGAATCCTGATGGTCGAGACCTTCATCTTGTCCCCCAAGCAGTCGGAACAGGTCGGAAACTCCGGCAGGGCGACGGCCGCACAGCCTTTCACCGCTTGCCTGGGCTCTACTCTGCCGCGCGGACAACGCCCGGTCCGAGCGGATCACCATGGCGTAAAGTTGCATGGCAGGAACTTCGCATTCCGACGGGGGCTTCAGAGTGTTCGGATACCCACAGCTTCAGACCGGCTTCGCCGAACTAGACGATCTGAGTGCGAGCGCCTATGGACACGCCGTCGAGTCGGGCCGCTTCGACCGGAATGCCATCGCCGCCGTGCTGAAACTGGACGAGGCCGAGGTCAGCCGCATCGAGCAGGTGCTGCGGCTGATGCACCTGCTGCAGCCGAGACCGGGCGACCCGAACGTCCTGGTGCCGGTCAGCCCGGACGTGGCCGCGGCCGACCTGGTCGGGCCGGCGGAGCATCAGATCCGCGACCTGCGGCAGGCGGTCACCGACGTCCGCAGCAAGTTGCTGTCGCTCAGCCCCCTGTACTTCGAGGGCCGCCGGCTGCGCAACCGGTTCGAGGCGTTCGACGTGGTCACCGACGTCGACGCGATCCAGAACATGCTCGACCACCTGGGGCAGACCTGTCGCAAGGAGGTGCTCACCGTCCAGCCGGGCGGCGCCCGCCCCTCCACGCTGCTGCCGGCCGCGCGCAAGTCCGCCGAGGGCATGCTGGAGCGCGGGGTGCGGATGCACACCATCTACCAGCACACCGCCCGCAGCGACCTCCCGACCAAGGCGTACGTCCGTGACGTCACCGCGATGGGTGCCGAGATCCGCACCGCGGACCAAGTGATCGACCGGATGCTGATCTACGACCGCGAGACGGTGTTCCTGCCGGTGCGCACCGCGGACGAGGAGGAGTCGACGGGCGCGGCGATCGTCCGTGAGCCGACCCTGGTGGCCTTCCTCTGCGCGGTGTTCGAGCACCTGTGGGACAGCGCGACCCCGTTCGTCTACGACACCCCGACCACGGACGACCTCAAGCAGTCGATCATCCGGCTGATGGCCCGGGGCTACAAGGACGAGATGGTGGCACGCCGGCTGGGCATGTCGGTGCGCACCTGTCGTCGTCACATATCGGAGATCACCGAGGAGCTGGAGGCCACCAGCCGCTTCCAGGCCGGGTACAACGTGGCGATGGCGGGTCTGCTCGGGAAGGGTCCGGCGGGCGCCGAACCGCCGCCGAAGCCGCCCGCCTGACCCGTCACGGGCTCGCATCACGCGCGGCCGTGGTCGGGCCCGATTGTCATATTCATGTCTTCGAGGGGGTCGGGCCCGGCGTCGTAGACCGCGACGCCGACCCGGTACCCGCTGTCCAGCTCGAAGGTGTGGAACCCCCACTCCTCGCCGGTCCCGGTGCTGCCGTCGGGTCGCCGTACCGGGACGGGCCGGCCGTCCGGACCGAAGCCGAACTCCGTGAAGTCGAACCGCATGCCCTGCCCGGTCGCCTTCCGGTACGCCTCCTTGAGGGTCCACAGCCGCACCAGGGCCGGGTTGCGCTCCTCCTCGGCCTGCGCCGCCAGCGTGATCAGCTCGTACGCGGTGCACACCTGGCGGCTCAGGCCGCCCTGGTGCATCGGGCGCTCGGCGGGCTCGGCGTCCACCCCGATCAGGCCCCGGGTGGTGATGCCCAGCAGCAGCAGGCCGTCGGCCTGGCTGAGGCTGATGTCCACCCGGTCGCAGCCGCGCAGGTACGGCCGGCCGGTGGGGCCGTACGCCAGCTCCGGGGCGTCCGGGCCACCGTCCGGGAGGGCGGCGGCGGCGTGTTCGAGCAACGCCCTGGAGGCGGCGTGGCGGTGGCGCACCTCGGGGTGGGCGAGGTCCAGGTAGCGCGACCGGTCCCGGTCGAGCGGCCCGCGCGGTTCCCCGCCGCCCGGCGGGACGGGCACCAGGTCGGCGAGGTCGGCGTGGACCACGGCGGTGCCGTACGCGGCCAGGTCGGCGCGCACCCCGTCCCAGGACCCGTCGAGGGCGGCCACCCGCCTGGGCCGGCCGACCGGCGGTCCGATCGTGGAGTTTCCCGGGTCGGTCATGCTCGTCGCTCCAGAACTGGGTGGGTCGTTGCGGGGCCGCGCGCCTGCGGGAGGGCGCGGTGAGGGGTGGCCGCGGTGACGGGTGATCGTGCGGTGGGCGGGGTCCGTCGACGCCCCGGAGCGCAGCGCACGACGGCCCGGGCCCGCGCGCGCCCGGCGGTGCTGACGGAACGTGACATGACACCCCTCGGGTCGTCTCCGGTCCTGCGGGTCCCGCACACCGGGCCCGTCATACGCCCCGATGGTCGCGCGGACCGCTAAAGCCCCGCTTAGGTGGGGGATTTCTCGCGATCGGTGCCCGGGGCGGCCGCGAACCCGTGGGCGGTCAGCGGCAGGGGCGGCCCGCCCCGCCCGAGATGGCGGCCCCGGGCGCGGACAGCGCGCACGGCAGGTCCATGGTCAGCCGGGTCGGGCCGCCGGGCGGGCTGCTCAGCGTGAGCGTGCCGTCGAACGCGGCGAGCCGGCACTGGATGCCCCGCAGCCCGCTGCCCAGCCGGGGGTCCGCGCCGCCGTGGCCGTCGTCGGCCACCTCGGCCCGCAACCGCCCGGCGGCGTGCGAGAACTCCACGCTGGCGCGCCGGGCACCGCCGTGCTTCACGGCGTTGGCGAGCGCCTCGCTGACGGCGAAGTAGACGGCCGACTCGACCGGCGCCTCGGCCCGGCCGGGGACGTCGGCCCGCACCTCGACCTTCAGCGGGACGTCCAGGGCGAGGGCGCGCACCGCGGCGACGAGTCCCCGCTCGGCGAGGACCGGGGGGTGGATGCCCCGGACCAGGTCGCGCAGCTCCTGGAGGGCCCGGACGACGTTCGCCTGGGTCTCCGACACCAGCTCCTTCGCCGCCTGCGGATCGCGGTCGATCAGCGCCCCGACCGCGCCGAGGCGCAGACCGACCGCGACCAGCCGGGCCTGCGCGCCGTCGTGCAGGTCGCGTTCGATCCGGCGCAGTTCGGGAGCCCGGACCTCGCCCAGGTCCGGGCGGCCCCCGACCGGCGGCCCGCCCCGGCCGGTCGGCGCGGCCCGCTCGGTGGGGCCGAGCAGGGAGGTCGGCGCGGCCCGCTCGGTGGGCCCGAGCAGGGGGGTCGGCGCAGCCTGCTCGGTGGGCCCGAGCAGGGCGCGGGTCCAGCGGCCGTGCAGGCGTAGCACCCGCTCCGCCAGACCGAGGCCGGCCGCCGCCAGGGCGAAGCCGAGGAGCGCGGTGTCGGCGCCGTCCAGCGGGAGGAGGGCGGTGTGCAGGGCCGGCTGCGCGAGGCCGGCCAGGCCGCAGCCGACCAGGAGCAGCGGGACGGCGGCGGTCGCGCCGCCGATCAGCGGGTTCAGCAGCACCCAGAGGTAGTCCCGCCAGGTCGCCGGGTCGGTCCAGAGCCAGCGGACGGTGCGGGTGTCCCCGGTGGGCCGGCCGCTCCGCTGGTGCTCCCCCGCGGCCGTCCTCCGGAGGGGCGCCGGGCGCTCCCGCTCCGGGCGCGGCAGGTAGGGCGACGGCACGGGCACCCCGGACCACGCCCCGGCCAGCCGCCGGGCGAGGCCGGCCGCCGCCCTGGTGAGTCCGGTGACCGCGGGGAACAGCGGGAAGACCCCGAGGCAGAACCAGAGCACGAAGCCGATCAGGGTCGTGACGAGCAGTCCGAGCGCGGGCGGGACGAGGACGGCCAGCACCGCCAGCCGGCCGAGGGCCGTCGCGTGCCCCCGCGCCCGGGCGACGGCGGGCAGGCCGGTCGGCCGCTCGGCCGCTGGGGACGGCATGCTGCTCACGGCTCCTCCGGCGGTCGGTTCGGTAGCGTCCGCTCGACGCCGTCCACTGCGGTGGTCGCTCCGGGACCTTCGGCTCCGACAGTAGGGCGCACGGGCGGCGGCCAGGAGCCACTCGGCCACCCCTTAGGGGTAGCGGCGGCCCCGACCCCTGTTCGCGGGCCCCGGAACAGGGGTGCCCGTCGCGAAGTCAGGGGTTCGCCACCGCACGGCCGGCGCCCGGTGTCCGGTCCCGCGCCTTCCCGTGGTTCGTGCACCGAGGTCGTTCCGCTCGCCGGTCCGTTCGACCGATCCGCCGGGATCACACTCGCCCCTCCCCCGGATTCGGCGATTTCCGATCGTTTTCCCTCCTCCTGCCCATTCCACCGGTCGTCTTGTGCACGGAATCGATTCGGTGGGATATCCCTGGGGCGTCTTGAAATCGAACAGTCAGGAAAGCCGGTGGGGGTAGGCCCACTGCGTACGGGGCATAGCGGGGTGGCCGGGCGGCCGGGCGAACCGTAGGTTCTCCAGTCCGGGCCGACACCGGCACGCGCAGCCAGCATTCGAAAGGACAACCGATGTCCGTGGTGATCGAGGTGCGGAACCTGCACAAGACGTACGGTGACCGGGTCGCGGTCGATGACGTCTCCTTCTCCGTCGAGGAAGGTGAGATCTTCGGGATTCTCGGGCCGGCTGGTGCGGGCAAGACCACGATCCTGGAATGCCTCGAAGGGCTCCGGGACCGGGACGGCGGCCGGATCGAGGTGCTCGGCCGCGATCCCCGGCCGGAACGGACCGGGGTGACGCGGCAGATCGACGCCCGCCTCCAGGACGACCGGGCACCCGACCACCCGCGGATCGCGGAGGCGCTGTCGCTCTTCAGCTCGTTCTACCGCGACCCCGGCGACTGGCAGCGGCTCATGGACGCGCTCGGCTTCACCACCGGGAACGGGACCGAGACCGCCGGGAACGGGACCGAGGTGGCCGGTCCGGCGTCCGGTCGGCCGGACCAGCGGCCGGACCAGCGGCCGGACCAGCGGCCGGACCAGCGGCCGGACCAGGTGCTGGCGAGCGCGCTGGAGCAGGTCGGGAACCCGAAGGTGGCGGTCTTCGACGAGCTGACCACCGGGCTGGACCCGCGGTCGCGGCGAGACACCTGGGAGCTGATCGAGGCCGTTCGCGCCAGTGGCGTCACCATCCTGCTGGTCACCGGTTCCTGGGAGGAGGCCGAGCGCCTGTGCGACCGGGTCGCGCTGATCGACCGGGGCCGGCTCACCGTCACCGACACGCCGGCCAGGCTGCTGGAGCGCGTCCGGAGCGGGCAGCGGATCCAGTTCCGCCCGTCCGCCCCGTTCGACCACCGCCTGCTGGCGCGGCTGCCCGAGGTCAGCGGCGTCAACCGCCAGGGCGACCACGTCGTGGTGACCGGCACGGACGAGGCACTGGGGAAGGTCACCTCGCTGCTGGCGCGGCACCAGGTCCTGGCCGAGAACCTCCGCGTCGACCAGGACGCCCTGGAGGCGTTCCTCGGTCTGATCAGAAGGCGCTCCGCCTGAGCCCGCACGGGGGCGCGCGGACCGCGGCGCCCCCGGACACCGTCCGGCCCGGTGCCGCCCTACTCGGCGGCGACGACCTGGGCCCGCCGGTTCAGCTCCTGGGCGAAGTCCTCCCAGATCTGGGAGTTCTGACGGGAGAGCTGGACGATCAGCTCTATGCAGTGCGAGGGCACGGACGCGCAGATGTCCGACATCTCCTTGGCGCCCAGCACGTTCTCCTTGAACATCCGCAGCAGCCGCCGGCCCAGCTCGTTCTGCCGCAGCGACGGGTCCCGCATGAGCTTCTCCAGCGTGACGGTCGAGGGCGGACCGACGACGACCGGGGTGCGGTCCGGCTGCTGCTCCCGGGCGGAGCCCGCCGGGGTACCGGCGGGGGTCCGCTGACAGGGCACGGGACCCTCCCCGCGCTCCAGCCGCCGGCGCACGTCGAGCGCCGTCGCGGGCGAGACGCCGGCCGACCGGGCCACCTGGCGCAGCGAGGCCTCGGGGTTCTCCCTGATCAGCTCCGCCACCCGCAGCCGCCCCGTCGCGCCGTTCAGCGGTCGGACCTTGCCGTCGCGCCCCACCCGGAAGTTCGAGGCGGGCACGCAGTCGGAGGAGCGGCGCAGCTCGGCGACCGCCCTGGCGCCCAGTCCGGTCGACTTGGCGACGGCGCGGTCCGACATGGTGGGGTGCGACTTGAGGATCCGCAGCGCGGCCGCGTTGCGATCGGCCTGCGACAGCGGAAGGCCGTGCTCGATGTTCGACTCGACCGCCTTGAGGAACGCCTCCTCACTGCTGCCGTCGAAGAACCTGACGTCGATCGCGTGGCGCCCCTTGAGGGAGGCCGCCATCAGCCGGTGGATTCCGTCGATCACCCGCATCGTCCGCCGGTCGACCAGAATCGGCGGCAGCGGACTCTCGATCGCCGCCAGCCGCAGGACGTGAATCTTGTCCTCACCCTCCAGACGCGGTGAGTCCCCGGGCAGGATCTGCATGATCGGAACCGAGACGATTTCCGACTCGCCAATCCAGTGCTCATCAATTCTGAGCGGCATGACACTGTGGGCTAGAAGTCCCATACTGCACCCCCATGACAACTCGGTCGAGTCATTTGCAGCGGAAGCGGAAGCTGTCTGTTCCGGCAGGTCGGCAGCCGGAGGAACGTCGCACCGACCCCCAAAAGTCAATAGCGTTCGATCGGATTAACCAGAACCGCACGCTAGCAGCCCCGGACACCGCCCCGGAAGCTTCCGCCTGGGGATATAGGGGTCCCCTCAGCGGATGTAAGGGCCCCCCGATTCCCCCCTCCTACCGGCCTGCTCCGGCCGCGGCCGGCCCCTGCCCGGGGAGGGTCGGAGGTGCTCCACGGGGTGGCCGGAGGCGCTCCACGGGGTGGCCGGAGGCGCTCCACGGGGTGGCCGGAGGCGCTCCACGGGGTGACCGCGGCGGCCACCGCCGACCGCACGGAAAACGCGGCGAAGCTCCGGTCGGGGTGACTCGAAAGTTCACCCTCGGCCGGAGCTCCGCCGCGTTCACACCCACCGCCACCTGGGCGGTTTCTTCGTCTCGTGCCGACAGGCTAGGCCGCCTCGGCGGCCGCCTCCTCGACCGGCGCCTGCGGCACCGCCGGGACGCTGAGGCCCGGGACCGTGAGGTCCGGAACCGTCTTCACCGTCTCCAGGGCCGACTCGATGGCCTCGGCCAGGGAGGGCGCGACCTCGTCGTCGAACTCGATCCTCGTGACCGGGACCTCCGCGTTGGTCGGAAGCGCGTCGGTCGAGAAAGTCGCGCCGGCGAAACCCGCGTCCTGCAGGATCGTCGATTCCTCGTCGGAGATCTCCCGACTGAGCACCAGAGAGAACTTGTGTCCCACGTACGTCACCTCTCAATGTCGCCGCGTATTTTGGAACAGTAACCGGGATCATCGGGGCAACGCAACAGGCAGCCACGCTCCCTCGGTCCAAAGGAATACCAGTCGGCCGGCCGCCCGGCCACCGTTCAACTGCCGCCCGCTCGCCGGTTGAGCGGATAACGCGGGGCCGGGCCCGCCGATCTCCTTGCCGCCGTTCCGGCAATTCGCTATGTTCGGGTTCAATTGACAATCCGGTATGACGACCTTCTGGAGTGGCATGTCTCGGCCTTCGCCCGGAGATGAACTGTGGTGCCGACGTTTTCACCCTGCCGAAAACGCGACCGCCCGACTCGTATGCCTCCCGCACGCGGGCGGCTCGGCCTCCTTCTACCTTCCGGTCTCGGCGGCACTGAGCCCCGCGGTCGACGTCCTCGCCATCCAGTACCCGGGACGGCAGGACCGGCGGATGGAGCCGGCCATCGACGACCTGGCGGTCCTCGTCGACCGCCTCTACGAGGTGCTCCGGCGCCAGCCGGAACTCCCGCTCACCTTCCTCGGCCACAGCATGGGGGCCGTCATCGGGTTCGAGCTGACCCGTCGACTGGAGGCCGACGGGCACGCTCCGGTGCGGCTGTTCGCCTCCGGGCGCCGCGCGCCGTCGACGATCCGTCAGGAGAACACCTTCCGCAGTGACGACGCCATCCTGGCCGAGGTCCGCCGGCTGAGCGGCACCGCGTCGGCCCTGCTCGGGGACGAGGAGATGATGCGGGCCGCGCTGCCCGCCCTCCGGGCCGACTACACGGCGGTCGAGGGCTACCGCTGCGCGCCCGGGATCACGGTGAACAGCCCGATCACCGTGCTGACCGGCGACAACGACCCCAAGACCACGCTGGACGAGGCGAAGGCCTGGGCCGAGCACACGACGGCGGAGCTCGACCTGCGGGTGTTCGAGGGCGGGCACTTCTTCATCAGCGAGCGGAGCAAGGACGTCATGCAGGTCCTCGTCGAGCACTTCCGGGGTGCGGGCGCCCGGACCGCCGGCTGACGGTCCGGCCGCACCACCCGGCGACTCCCGCCCCCCGGGGCCTCCGTGGTCCTCAGGCCCCGCAACCGCCCGGCCCGTCCGGGCGGTTGCGGGGCCTTCGCCGTCCGTCCCGCCGCACCCCTTCGCACCCGCCGCGCTCCGCCGGCTCGCCGACGGTTCGCCGGCCGATCGACGCCGGCCGCCCGCGGACCCCGGACACGCCGGAGCCGTGCACCGACCGGACGGTCCCGGTCGGTGCACGGCTCCGGTGCACGGCTCCGCTCTGCCGTACGCCGTCGACGTGCGGGTCGTTCGGCGTCCCGGTCGCGCTACTCGGCCACGTACGTGCTGTGGGTCCAGACGAAGACCCGCAGCTCGCGGTCGTCGACGAGAGTGGTCTCGGAACTGGCCTCGAAGTGCTCGTAGCGGTTGCCGAGCGGGACCTTCACCTTGGTCGCACCGGTATCCGCCACATGGCGCAGCCGCTCCGCACCGGTGAGCACGGGGGCGCCGGTGAGGAACACGTTGGGTGCACCGTTGTCGTTCATGATCACCCTCACTTCTCTGGGGTTCGGGATTCCTGTTCTTCTCCGGTCTCGGTTCCTCGACGTCCCTCGACGAGGCGCGCGCAGTGGTTCCGCTCTCCCCCGGGGCCGGGTCGGCCCGGCCGGAAGAGGGAAGGGCCGGGTGCTTCGGGGGAGCGCACCCGGCCCTGGCCTTGCGCATGATCGTAACAATCCCAATCGCCCTTGGCAGGGCGGCAGTTGAACAGTCGAACGGCCTGCTCGGGAGGGCTCCGCGGGGAGTGGGTCCAGACCCACCCACCCGTACGGACAGACCCATGTCGGGGCGGGCCGGCGATCCGTAATGTCGTTAGCACAACGACACGAAGGAGCAGGAACCATGGCGAACACCAGCGACATCACGGCCTCGGCGGCGCAGCTCGGCGAGTCCCGCACGCAGGACGCATTCGACACCGTGAAGAAGTGCATCACGCTCTTCGGCGCCGTCGGCGCCATCGTCCTGGGCACGGTCGCCGTCATGGCGTTCACCGGCCACGAGGCCTCGCCGTTCATGTGGATCCGCGGCGCGATCCTCTTCCTGATCACCTTCCTGCTGCACCGGATGACGGCCCGCGCCGCCCAGGGCTCCTACAAGGCCTTCGACCGGGTGCGCACCCTCTCCACGATCATGCCGATCGCGATCATCGTCGTCGACCTGATCCCCGGCCTCTGCCCGGTCTGGTACGCCGTCCTCCAGGGCCTGTCCGCGCTGGCTCTGATCGGCGTCGCCGTCCTCACCCGCGGCTCCGCGCTGAGCGCCGTCTTCCCCGCCCCCGACAAGAAGTGACGTGCTGAGGACCTGCTCCACCCCTCCGATGGCCGGACCCCCCTGGGCATCCGGCCATCCGGCGTCCGGGCCCCCGGTGCGCGCGGGACACCCGCGCGGGTGGCGTACCGGCAACCCCGGTAGGGGACCCGCCCGGCGTACGTTCGCAGGTACCGCCTGAGGAACCGGCGCCCGGCTGACACAATGATCACCCTTGCGAAAGGAACTGGCAGATGCGGATACCGCTCGGAGGCAATCCCCTGCGGTGGGGCGCCGGGATCGGGCTCGGGCTGTACCGGTCCGTCGTGCTGACCGGCCTCACCTGTGTGATGGCCCTGGTCGCCGTGCCCGTCGCGGTGGCCGGCTCCGCCCTCGCCTACTCCTGGTCCGACGGACTGTCCGCCCCGCTGGCCGTCCGCGCGCTGGCCACCCTCGGGGAGACCCTGGTGGTGGTCCTCTGGGTCGCCGTGTCGCTCTGGGTGGTCCACCCGCTGACCAGCCGGGCCCTCGCCAGGGGCGCGCGCCACTGCGCGAAGAAGTGGCTCGACCTGGAGATCCGGGTGGCCTACCGCCCCGTCCCACCGGTCACCAGGATGGCCACGGGCTTCTGGTGGGACGGTCACGAGTACCACAAGTCCGAGCGGGAGGCCCGCCGGCGGGCCAAGGTGCACGCCCGGTTCCACGACCCGCAGCTGCACTGGGACGGCGTCTGGTCCCTGGTCGCCTCGGTCACCGTGCTCCCGGTCGCGGCCCTGCCGCTGCTCGCGATCGGCTACGGCGGCTACATGGCGCTGACGCCCGCCCTCACCGGTTACGGCGTCGCCGTGATCGTGGCCGGCCTGGTCGGCGCCCCCTTCGCCTGGCGGATCCTGGGCCCGATGGGCCGGCGGTTCCTCGGGCCGGTCCCGAGCACCCGGCTCGGGCGGCGGGTCGAGGAGCTGGAGGCCATCCGCGCCGACCTGACCCAGACCCAGGCCGCCGAGCTGGAGCGCATCGAACGGGGCCTGCACGACGGCGCCCAGGCCCGGCTGGTGGCCATGGGGATGTCGATGGGCGCCGCCGAGCAGCTGGTGGACACCAACCCCGACGCCGCGAAGGCGATCCTCGCCGAGGCCCGGGCCACCTCCGCCACCGCGCTCGCCGAGCTGCGCTCGCTCGTCCGCGGCATCAACCCGCCCGTCCTCGCCGAGCGCGGACTGGTCGACGCCCTGCGGGCCCTGGCCCTGGACTCCTCGGTGAAGGTCAACGTCTTCAGCGAGGTGCCGGCCCGGCCCGAACGCCCCGTCGAGTCGGCCGTCTACTTCTCCGTCGCGGAACTGCTGGCGAACGTCGCGAAGCACTCCCGCGCCGAACGGGTCAAGGTCGAACTGAACTACGCGGCACGGTTGCTGACTGCTACCGTGAGCGACGACGGAATCGGCGGAGCGGCCGCATCCACAGGGTCCGGGCTGAGTGGCATCGAGCGCCGCATGGCGGCGTTCGGCGGACGTCTGGAGATCGACAGCCCGGCCGGTGGACCCACTCGTATCACCGTGGCGGTGCCGTGCGAATTGTCGTAGCCGAAGACCTCTTCCTGCTCCGCGACGGGCTGGTGCGCCTCGTCGAGGCGTACGGCCACACCGTCGTCGCGGCCGTCGACTCGGGGCCGGCCGCGCTCGACGCGCTGGTCACCCACAAACCGGAGGCGGCGATCGTGGACGTCCGGCTGCCGCCGACGTTCTCCGACGAAGGACTCCAGGCCGCGCTCTCCGCCCGCCGGGTCGTCCCCGGGCTGCCGGTGCTGATCCTCTCCCAGCACGTGGAGCAGCTGTACGCGCGCGAGCTGCTCGCCGACGGCCACGGCGGCATCGGCTACCAGCTCAAGGACCGTGTCCTGGACGCCAACCAGTTCATGGACGCGGTCCAGCGGGTGGCCGACGGCGGCACCGCGCTCGACCCCACGGTGGTCGCCAAGCTGCTGGGCCGGCCGATGCGGGCCGACCCGCTCGCCACCCTCACCGAACGGGAGCGCTCCGTCCTCGCGCTGATGGCCGAGGGGCTCTCCAACACGGCCATCGCCAACCAGCTGTTCCTCAGCGAGGGCTCCATCAGCAAGTACACGACGGCGATCTTCGCCAAGCTCGGGCTCGCCAACGACGACGACACCAACCGCCGGGTCCGCGCCGTCCTCACCTACCTCGGCGCCGACGGGCAGGGCGAGGACTGAGCACCCGGGCAGCCGGACAGCACACGGCAGCGGCCCTGCGGGATGTCCTCCCGCAGGGCCGCTGCCGTGTGCGCGGGACGGTCAGCCGGCCGGCGCCTGCGCCCGTGCCGAGTCCCTTACGGCGGCGGCCAGTTCACGCGGCGTACGGCGCTCGAACACCTCGGCCAGGCTGACCGACACCCCGCTGATGTTCTGGAACTCCTGCATCGCCAGCGCGGCGAGCATGGAGTTCCCGCCGTTGGCGAAGAAGTCGGTGTCGGCGTCGAGCGCCTCGTCCCGCAGGATGCTCCGCCACAGCCCCGTCAGCTCGGCCGTCAGGTCGTCGACGTCGCGTCGCTCCGGGTGGTCCGGGCCGGACCGGGTGGCGGCCGCGCGCCGGGCTTCGACCATCCGCTGCAGCGCGGGGTAGTCGACCTTCCCGCTGCCGTTGACCGGCAGCGAGTCGACCGTCACGAGGTCCCCCGGCAGCATCGACCGGGACAGCCGGGCGCGGGCGTGCGCCCAGACGCTCCCGGTGTCGATCGGCCCGGCGGCCGGCTCCAGGCAGCCGATCAGCACGGCGTCCGCGCTCGGGTCGCCGACCATGACCACCGCGGCGCCGCCGACCTCGGGGTGCGCCAGCAGGGTCGCCTCGATCTCGCCCAGTTCGATGCGGTTGCCCCGGAGCTTGACCTGCCGGTCGCTGCGGCCGAACAGGTCGAGCAGGCCGTCCGCGCGCCAGCAGGCGACGTCGCCCGTCCGGTAGAACCGGCCGAACCCGGGGTGCTCGCCGAAGCGCTGGGCGTTGAGGTCCGGCCGACCGTGGTACCCGATCGCCACCCCGACGCCCGAGATGCAGAGCTCGCCGCGGACGCCGACCGGCAGCTCGCGGCCCTGGCGGTCGAGCACGTGGACCCGGGTGTTGCGGATGGGTGCGCCGACGTCCAGGCGGCCGGCCGGCGCCTCGGTGACGACGCGTGACGTCGACCAGATGGTCGTCTCGGTCGGCCCATAGGCGTGGTGCAGCACGCAGCCGGCCGCCACCAGCCGCCGGGCGAGGGACAGCGGCACGGGCTCGCCGCCCACGACGACGCCGCGGCCGCGCAGGCAGTCCGCCACCCGGTCGATCACCAGCCGCCAGGTGGTCGGCGTCGCCTGGACGAACCGTGCCCCGTACCGCTCGATCAGCTCCCGCAGGACCCGGCCGTCGCTCCTGGCCCGGTCGGGGGCGGCCACCAGCCGGCCGCCGGAGCTCAGCGACACGAACAGTTCGAGGCCGGAGATGTCGAACGCGAAGGTGGTCGTCCACAGCGTCGTGTCACCGGCCGCCGCGCCGAACTGCTCGGCGAAGTGCGCGACCGCGTTGGCCAGCGCCGCGTGGTCGACCAGCGTGCCCTTGGGCAGGCCGGTCGAGCCCGAGGTGTACATCAGGTACGCGCAGGCCGCCGGATCCACCGCCGCGGGCCGGGCCTCGGCCGGCACCCGGTCCGGCGCGTCCTCGACGGCCGGCGCGGTCAGCACCACCGGGCCGGTCCCGGCCGCCTGCTCCGGGCCACCGGTCCCGCCCGTGGCCCCGGCCGGGCCCGCGACCAGCACCTTCGCGCCGGAGTCGGAGAGCTGGTGGCGGATCCGCTCCTCGGGGTGGGCCGTGTCGACCGGCAGGTACGCCGCACCCGCGAGCCACGCCCCCAGGACGGACGCGACCAGTTCGGGCCCGCGCGGAAGGGCCGTCGCCACCACGTCGCCGGCCCGGACCCCGGCGCCCCGGAGGAGGGCGCCCATCGCGTGCGCCGCGCTCCACAGCTGCCGGTACCGCACCGAACGGTCGCCCTCGACGACGGCGACCGCGTCGGGCGAGCGCAGGACCTGGGCGTGGACGGCCTCCAGGACGGAGCCGGGCCGCACGGGCCGGGCGGTGTCGTTCGCCGCGCCGATGATCGCGTGGTCCCGGTCGCTCCAGCACCGCACGTCGCCGACCGCGCGGTCCGGGTCCTCGGCGAAGGAGGCCAGCACCGCCTCGAAGCGGCCCAACAGCAGCTCGGCATGGGCCCGTTCGAAGAGCTCCGTCCGGTACACGACCCGCAGCGAGACGGCGTCCGCCGTCGAGGTGGCGCAGAGCTGGAGGTCGAACTTGCCGAAGCCGCTCCCGACGGCGATCGGCCTGACCGGCAGCCCGTCCAGGGCCGGCGCGGCGGCGCCGCTCGCCGTCCGGTGGTCGAACACGTGCCGGAAGGGCAGCGACCACCGGCCGGTCCGCGCCGCGGGCATGAGCTCCGCCCGGGCGTCCACGGCCACGTCGGCGTGCGCCGCGCCCGTGCGCAGCCGCTCGCCGCTGCGGCGCACCAGCGCGCGGACGCTCTCCGCGCGGTCCAGCCGCAGCCGCAGCGGCACATGGGTCACGTGGTACCCGATCGTGCGGGCGGCGTGCGGCGGCCGGAGATCGACCGGGCACCCGACCAGCAGGTCGGGCCCGGCGCCGGACGCCTCCAGCAGCACGTAGTAGGCGGCCAGCAGGACGGCGGACTCCGGGACGCCGAGGTCCTCGGCGAGGCGGCGGACCCCGGCCACCGTACCGGGCGGCAGGGTGCGGTCGAGCTGCGCCGCCGCCAGGGTCGGGCGGTCCGGCTCGGGCTCGGTGCAGGCCAGCTCCATGGTGCCGGTGCTCGCGCCCGCCAGCTCCGCGCGCCAGTGGGCGAGGCTCTCCGGGGTCGGATCCGGCTCGGTCCAGCCGGGCACGGGCGCGGGCGCTGCGTTCCTGTCGGTGTCGGCGGCGGCGTCGGCGTACTCGTAGGCCGATGCCAGGTCCGCCAGGAGCACCGGGACGGACACCTCGTCGAAGACCAGCTGGTGCGCCGTGACGCAGAGGACGTCCGACTCCGGCGAGCGGAGGAGCACCGCCCGCAGCATCGGCCCCCCGTCCAGCCGGAACGGCACGGCGGCCTCCGATGCCAGGTCGGCCTCACCGGGTTCGCCCGCCAGCACGACCTGGACGAGCTCCAGCCGGAAGTCGGCCGCGGCGACCACCCGCTTGGTCAGCCGGGTGCCGTCGACGCGGTAGACGGTGCGCAGGGCCGCGTGGCCCCGCAGCACGACGGCCAGCGCCGCGTCCAGCCGCAACGGGTCCAGCCGGCCCGCGACGGCGAACGCCGCGGACACGTTGTTCACGGGCGTGCCCGGCACCAGCGACTCCAGCAGCCACAGCGCCTCTTCCCTGGGGGAGACTCCCGCGTCGTCAGCCGGATCCGCAGGCGTACGCCCTTCCGCGGAAATCATCACGTCACTCCTCTACCCGTTACCAGTCCGTTGGGTCCGCCGGCGTTCCCGCTGCTGCCCGACCGCTCAGATCCCCAGCTCTTTGTCGATCAGGTCGAAGATCTCGTCGTCCGTCGCCCCGGTGATGTCCTCGTCGGAGGGCGCGCCGTTCGCGTCCGCACCGCGGAACTCCTCCAGGAGCAGTTCGAGACGGCTCGTGATCTTCGCGTTCTGGCCGCCGCCCCGCCGGGCGATCGCGGTCAGCAGGGACTTGAGCCGGTCGAGCTCGCCCAGCACCGGCTCGTAGTCGATCTCCTGCTCGGCGACCCGGTCCCGGAGGTACCGGGCCAGCTCCGCGGGGGTGGGGTAGTCGAAGACCACCGCCGCGGGCAGCCGCAGCCCGAGGGCGCCGCTGATCCGGTTGCGGAACTCCAGCGCCGTCAGCGAGTCGAAGCCGAGCTGACGGAAGTACCGGCCGGCCTCGATGGATTCGGACCCCGGCCGGTTGAGCACCAGGGCCGCCTGGGTCAGCACCAGGTTCAGGACCGCGCCCTCCAGCTGCTCCGGCGGGAGCGCGACCAGCTGGTTCAGGAGGCTCCTCCCGCCCTCCGGACCGGCCCCGCGCCCCACCGAGCGCCGACCGGGGCGGACGAGCCCGGTCACCAGCGCCGGCACGACGCTCCCGGGGCGACGCATCGCGGGCAGGTCCAGCCGGGCCGCCACCAGCAGGGGGTCGACGGCGTGCGCGGCCGCGTCGAGCAGCGCGAGCCCTTCGGAGGCGGACAGCGGCTTCAGGCCCTGCCGGGCCATCCGACGGCGGTCGGCCTCGGTGAGCTCACCGGCCATGCCCTGCTCCCAGGGGCCCCACGCCAGCGACACGCCGGGCAGGCCCTCGTGCCGCCGGTGGGTGGCCAGCGCGTCCAGGAAGGTGTTGCCGGCCGCGTAGTTGGCCTGCCCCGGGGTGCCCCAGACACCGGCCACCGAGGAGAAGAGGGTGAAGGTGTCCAGGTCCAGGTGGCGGGTCAGCTCGTGCAGGTGCCAGGCGGCGTCGGTCTTCGGCCGCATGACCCGCTCGACGCGGTCGTCGGTGAGCGAGCCGACGACACCGTCGTCGAGAACGCCCGCCGTGTGGACGACCCCGGTGAGCGGCTCGCCGTTCAGTACGCCCGCCAGTTGCGCGCGGTCGGCGGCGTCGCACGCCACCACCCGCACGCTCGTCCCGGCACTGGCCAACTCGGCCGCCAGCGCGGACAGCTGGGCGGCGGCCGGGCCGCGGCGGGAGGCCAGCAGGAGCCGTCCGGCCTGTCCGCTCGCCGCCAGGTGCCGGGCGACCAGACCGCCCAGGGCACCGGAGGCCCCGGTCACGAGGACGGTGCGCGGGCGGTCGGTGGCGTGGAGCCGGCGCCGGTCGTCCCGGCCGTTCTGATTGTTCCGATCGTTCCGATTGTTCTGGTCGTTCTGGTCGTTCCGGTCGTTCCGGTTGGAGGCCTGCTCGCCCGGCTCCTGCCGGTCCTGATCGGCCGCACGCGTCAGGCGCGGCACTCGCACGGTGCTGTCCCGCACCGCGAACCCGGGCTCCCCCAGCGCCGTTCCGGCCACGACGAGCGGCCCGGAGCCCGCCAGCTCCGCCACGTCCGCCGACACGATCCGCTCCGGATGCTCACCGGCCGCCGCCCGCACCAGTCCGACCACGCCCGCGCTGTCCAGTCGCACGCTCGCGCCGCAGCCGGCATCCACACCGCGCTCGGTCACCACGACCAGCCGGGTCCCGTCGAGCGAACCCGCCGCCAGCCAGTCCCGGAGCACCGCCAGCACACGCAGCACGGCGGCCCGCGCCGCGGCCGGGACGTCGTCCGCGCCTTCGCCGGTGGTTGTTCCGAAGGGTGCTGTTCCGGGAACGCCGCAGACCAGCACGACGTCCGGGACCGCAGCCCCCGCCTCCACCGCGGCGACCAGATCCGCCACGTCCGCGTACGCCGCGGCGCCGGGCACGGCCAGGCCACCGTCGTCGCCCAGCACCGCCCACGCCCGACCCGGCTCGCCGGCCGTCTCCGGCGCGGCGACCGGCACCCAGTCCACCCGGAAGAGTCCGTCACCGACCGCCCCCGCGGCCCGGTCCAGCAAGCCGGCGGCCGGCGCTCCGAGCACCACCGAGCCGACCGAGACGATCGGCTGTCCGGACTGGTCGGCCAGGGCCACCGAGACGCCCTCACCCGAGGGCAACGGCGCCACCCGTACGCGCGCCGCCGGGGCGCCCGAGGCGTGGACCGTCACGTCGGCCCACCCGAGGGGCAGCAGCGGGCCCTCCTCGGCGGCCTGTTCCAGGCCGATGAGGTGCAGCGCGGCGTCCAGCAGGGCGGGGTGCACCCCGAACCCGGACACCTCGGTCCCCTCGGCCGACGCCACCTCGGCGAACACCTCGTCGCCGCGCCGCCACGCGGCCCGGACCACCGGCCGGTAGCCGAGCCCGGCCGCCGCCAGCCGTGCGTACATCGCGTCCACGTCGGCCGCCTCGGCACCCACCGGCGGCCACTGCACGCTCCACGCCGCCGTGTCCGCTCCGGAGTGGCCGGCCGGCTCGGCGGGCTCGTCCGGGGCCAGGGTGCCGGACGCGTGCCGCACCCACTCCCCGCCGTCCGCCCGCGCGAACAGCGCGACCTCCCGCCGCCCGGCGGGACCGCTCTCCCCGACGGTCACCTGGACGCGCACGCCGCCGCGCTCCGGCAGCATGACCGGCATCTCGACGGTCAGTTCCTCGACCCGTCCGCAGCCGACCTCGTCGCCCGCGCGGACGGCCATCTCGACCAGCGCCGCCGTGGGGACCATGACCCGGTCCCTGAGGAGCGACTGGGCCAGCCACGGTTGCGCGGCCAGTGACAGCTGCCCGGTCAGGGCGACGCCGCCGGTGCCGGGCAGGGTGACGGCGGCGCCGAGCAGCGGGTGTCCGGGGTTCTCCAGGCCGAGGTCCTCGGCGCGGCTGCCCGCCGTCGCGGTCAGCCAGTAACGCTGACGCTGGAAGGCGTAGGTGGGCAGGTCGACCTGATGGGCGCCGGTGTCCGCGTAGACCTGCTCCCAGGCGACCGGCACACCCCGCACGAAGAGCTTCGCGAGCGCGGTGAACAGGGCGCGGGGCTCGTCACGGCCGCGACGGAGCAGCGGGAGCCAGACCTCGGGCTCGCCCTGGTCGTCGGTACGGGTCTGCGGGCCCATGCCGGACAGCACACCGTCAGGGCCGATCTCCACGAACGTCCGCACACCGGCGGCGCGAAGGGACTGCGCGGCGTCGTGGAAGCGAACCGCCTCGCGGACATGCTGCACCCAGTAGGCCGGGTCCGTGACCTCGTCCGTCACCGGGAGACCGGTCAGGGCGGAGACCATCGCCAGCTTGGGCGCGCGGTAGCTGACGGCGGCGACGACGCGGGCAAACTCCTCCAGCATCGGCTCCATCAGCGGGGAGTGGAACGCGTGCGAGACCTGGAGACGCTTCGTTCGTGCGCCGGACGCGGCCAACTGCGCGGCGGCCTGCAGTACTTCGTCCTCGACGCCCGAGATCACCACGGCCTTGGGGCCGTTCACCGCGGCGATACCGACACCGGCCCGGCCCGCGATCGCTTCGAGAACCTGCTCCTCGGTCGCCTCGACGGCCACCATCGCACCACCGGACGGCAGTTGCTGCATCAGCCGGCCACGTGCGGCCACTACAGCGCAGGCATCCTCCAGCGACCACACCCCCGCCACATGCGCCGCGGCCAGCTCACCGATCGAATGACCGGCCACCACCTGCGGACTCACACCCCACGACTCCAGCAGACGGTGAAGGGCAACCTCAACGGCGAACAGTGCGGGCTGCGCCCACCCCGTCTCGTCGATCGGGCCCTCACCCCGGATGACGGCGGCGAGGGAACCGTCCAAGTGCTCGGCCAGCCCCGCGCACACCGCGTCGAACGCCTCGGCGAACACCGGGAAAGCCTGGTAGAGCCCCTGCCCCATGCCAACGCGCTGCGCACCCTGGCCGGTGAACACGAACCCGACCTTGCCCGCACCGCCCACGGATCCGGTCACCACACCCGGAACCTCACGGCCCCCGGCCAGTGCCGCAAGACCGGCCAGCAACTCCTCGCGGTCCGCACCGAGGACCACCGCCCGCTGCTCCAACGCCGCCCGCGACACCACCAACGACCAACCAGCGTCCAGAAGATCAGCGTCAGACCGCTGTACGAAGTCCGCGAGCCGCTCCGCCTGACCGGCAAGACCTTCCGCCGACCGCCCCGACACCACCCACGGCACCACCGGGAGCGTCCGGTGGTCCGCCCGGGGGCGCGGAATGTCCTGCTCGGGAGCCTGCTCGATGATCACGTGTGCGTTGGTCCCGGAGAACCCGAACGACGACACGCCCGCCCGACGCGGCCGCTCACCCGTCTCCGGCCACGGCTGCGCCTCAGTGACCAGCCGGACCGCGCCCGCCGCCCAGTCCACGTGCGAGGACGGCTCGTCCACGTGCAGCGTCGCCGGAACGCTCCCGTGCTGCATCGCGGCGACCATCTTGATGACACCCGCCACACCGGCGGCCGCCTGGGCGTGCCCGATGTTCGACTTCACCGAGCCCAGCAGCAGCGGCCGGTCCTGCGGCCGGTCCTGGCCGTAGGTCGCCAGCAGCGCCTGTGCCTCGATCGGGTCACCCAGCCTGGTCCCGGTGCCATGGCCCTCGACCACGTCCACCTCGGCCGCCGACAGACCGGCGTTGGCCAGCGCGGCCCGGATGACCCGCTGCTGGGACGGCCCGTTCGGCGCCGTCAGACCGTTGGACGCACCGTCCTGGTTCACCGCCGAACCCCGCACGACCGCGAGCACCTTGTGACCGTTGCGGCGCGCGTCCGACAGCCGCTCCACCACCAGGACGCCGACGCCCTCGCCCCAGCCCGTACCGTCCGCGGACTCCGCGAACGCCTTGCACCGGCCGTCCGGGGCCAGGCCGCGCTGCCGCGAGAAGTCGATGAACGTGCCGGGCGTCGACATCACCGTCACACCACCGGCCAGCGCGAGCGAACTCTCCCCCGAGCGCAGCGACTGGCAGGCCAGGTGCAGCGCCACCAGCGACGACGAGCACGCCGTGTCCACCGTCACCGCCGGACCTTCCAGCCCCAGCGCATACGCCACCCGCCCCGAGGCCACCGAACCCGTGCCACCCGTCCCCAGATACCCCTCGACCTCCTCCGGCACGAAGTGCGACGGCAGGTAGTCGTGGTAGAAGAGCCCCGAGAACACCCCCGTCGCGCTGCCCCGCAGCCCCGTCGGGTCGATCCCCGCGTCCTCCAACGCCTCCCACGACGCCTCCAGCAACAACCGCTGCTGCGGATCCGTCGCCACCGCCTCACGCGGACTGATCCCGAAGAACTCCGCGTCGAACTCCCCCGCGTCGTAGAGGAACCCGCCCTCCCGCGAGACGCTCCGGCCTGCGGCCGCCGGATCGGGGTCGTAGACGTCCGTCGCCCAGCCCCGGTCGGTGGGGAACTCCCCGATGGCGTCCCCACCCGAGGCGAGCAACTCCCAGAAGTCGCCCGGGGACGACACGCCGCCCGGGAACCGGCACGCCATCCCGACGATCACCAGCGGGTCGTCCTCGACCCGTGCGCGCCCGGAGGCCGGGAGCGCGGTACCCGTCGAGACGGGGTCGTTGCCACCGACCAGCTCACCCAGCAGGAAGCCGACCAGGGCCGCCGGGGTCGGGTAGTCGAAGACCGCCGTGGCCGGCAGCCGCAGGCCGGTGGCGCTGTTCAGCCGGTTGCGCAGTTCGACGGCGGTGAGCGAGTCGAACCCGACGTCCCGGAAGGAACGTTCGGCGTCCAGACTGCCCGGTCCGGCCATCCCCAGCACCAGGGCGGCCTGCGACAGCACCAGCTCCCGCACCACCTCCCGCTGCTCGTCCGGCCCCAGCCCGGCCAGCCGCGCGGCCAGGGCGCTCCGACCGTCGGCGCTCGGCAGTCCGGCCGTGCGGCGGGTACGCGAGCCTGCGCGTGTCGCACGGACGAGGCCGGACAGCAGCGGCGGGACCTCGCCCGATCCCCTCAGGGCGGCCAGGTTCAACTCGGCCGCGACGAGGAGCGCTTCGGGCCGGCCGACGGCCGACTCCAGGACGGCGAGCCCGCGTGCGTCGGAGAATGGCCGCAGGCCCTGCCGGCCCATCCGGCGGCGGTCCGCCTCCGAGAGCTCACCCGCCATGCCGTTCTCCCACGGGCCCCAGGCCAGCGACACCGCGGCCAGGCCCTCGTGCCGCCGGTGAGCGGCCAGCGCGTCCAGGAACGTGTTCCCCGCCGCGTAGTTCGCCTGCCCCGGGTTGCCCCAGAGACCGGCCACCGAGGAGAACAGGACGAACATGTCGAGGTCCAGGTGGCGGGTCAGCTCGTGCAGGTGCCACGCCGCGTCGACCTTCGGCCGCATCACCGCCGCCAACCGCTCCGCGGTCAGCGAGGCGACGAGCCCGTCGTCCAGGACACCGGCCGCGTGGACGACACCGTTCAGCGCCAAGCCCTGCAGCGCGTCGGCGAGTTCCTCGCGATCGGACACGTCACAGGCCGCGACCGTGACCTCGGCACCCAGCCCCTTCAGGTCAGCCACCAGCTCCGACATCCCGGGGGCCTCATTACCACGACGCGACAGCAGGACCAGGTGCTCGACCCGCCCGCTCTCCGCGAGGTGCCGCGCCACCAGACCGCCCAACACACCCGATGCACCGGTGATCAGCACCGTGCCCGGACGACCACCCGAGTCGGCGGCAGGCATCGACGGCACCCGTACCAGCCTGGGTACACGCACCTGGCCGGCCCGCACCGCGAACTGCGGCTCACCCGAGGCCACACCCAGGCGCAACCACTCTGCGGACATGTCGTCG